>CAZNSK010000120.1:0-18186 GCA_964575505.1 uncultured Phaeodactylibacter sp. | reverse complement strand
AAAAAAGCCGCTTCCCAAACGTGGAAAGCGGCTTTACTTTTGCTTTTGATGACGATTAACTACCGAAATCGTCGAATGCGATATTTTCCTCAGGTACGCCAAGCTCGTCGAGCATCTTCATGGCAGCCTGCAGCATAAGCGGCGGACCGCAGAGATAGTACTCAATTTCTTCCGGCTCGGGGTGGTTTTTCAGGTAGTTATCGTAGAGTACTTGGTGAATGAAGCCCAGATAGCCATCACCATTTTTGTCATCAATGTTGTCCTTTACCTTCCAATTGTCTACTTCGTTAGCCACCTTAGTATCGGACAGTGCGATGTGGTAGCTAAAGTTATCATACTCTTGCTCAATTTCGCGGAAGTCCTGGGTGTAGAACAGCTCACGCTTGGAGCGCCCACCGTACCAGTATGAAACTTTCCGGTCCTTAGTCTTCAGAGTGTGGAACAAGTGGAAAATATGTGAGCGCAGCGGCGCCATGCCTGCACCACCTCCGATGTATACCATTTCCTTTTTGGTCGGCTTGATAAAGAACTCCCCGTAAGGACCAGAAATCATCACCTTATCGCCTGGCTTGCGGCTAAACACGTAAGAAGAACAGACACCAGGATTAACAGGCATCCAAGTATTATTTTTGCGGTCCCAGGGGGGCGTCGCGATACGGATATTCAGCATCACGATATTACCCTCTGCCGGGTGGTTAGCCATAGAATAAGCACGGAACTGCTCTTCGTCGTTCTTCATTTTGAGGTCCCACATCTTGAAATTGTCCCACTCTGTCTGATACTCATCCGGCGCTTTATCTGTCATCCGGGGGTGAGCTGTGATATCGAAGTCTTTAAAATCAACCTCAATCTCCGGGACGTCAATTTGGATGTACCCCCCGGATTCAAACTCCAGGTTCTCGCCTTCAGGAAGACGGACTACAAACTCTTTGATAAAGGACGCTACGTTGTAGTTAGAGACCACTTCGCACTCCCACTTCTTGATACCAAAGATTTCTTCCGGAATGCGGATGCGCATATCCTGACGGACCTTCACCTGGCAAGCCAAACGTTTGTTCTCCGCGACTTCGCGCCGGGTCAGGTGGTTCATTTCGGTCGGCAATACATCGCCACCACCTTCGTCCACATGGCATTCGCACATTGCGCATGTGCCGCCGCCGCCGCATGCGGAAGGCAGAAAAACGCTTTTATCTGAGAGCACGCTCAGCAAGGAGGCGCCCGGCTTCACCAACATTGGATTCTCTTCGTCCCCGTTGACGACGATTTTGACGTCACCCTGAGGCACGAGCTGCTTTCTTGCGTAAATAAGCATGAAAGACAGCGCCAGAATCACAAGGCTGAAGACAATTACAGCAAATATGATCGTGGTCATTATATCTTGATTTTATAGCAATTTATTAAATTTCTGCTGCTCCTAAAGTTAACCAAACTTCCAAAAAGAAGTTGTCACCGTACCGTCAGCAGCGAGCGCTTTTACCCGTTAGAAGTAAAAGCCGCGGGGTCAATGCCCATGAGGCTCATAAAGGCAATGCCCATGAGGCCCGTCAGAATGAAAGCCATGCCCAGCCCCCGCAGTGCAGGCGGTACGTTGGAATAGCGGATTTTTTCCCGGATGGCAGCAATAGCGATGATAGCCAGGAACCACCCGAAGCCACCGCCCAGCCCGAAGGCGACTGCATTGGAAAGGTTGTACTCCCGAGACACCATAAACAGAGACCCTCCCAGGATGGCACAGTTTACGGTGATGAGGGGCAAAAATATCCCGAGTGCGCTATACAGGGAGGGAGAGTACTTTTCCACTATCATTTCCACCAGCTGTACCATAGAGGCAATTACCGCAATGAAGAGGATAAAGCGCAAGAATGTCAGGTCGATCCCCAACAGGCCGGATTCACTCAACAGGTATTCGCTGATCAGCCAGTTGATCGGCATGGTGATGCCCAGTACGAAGATGACAGCCAGGCCAAGGCCAAATGCGGTCTGCACACTTTTGGAAACCGCCAAATAAGAGCACATGCCCAGGAAATAAGCCAGGACGAGGTTCTCAATGAAAGCCGCCTTGATGAAAGTATTCAGAAATTCCATTGTTCTTTGATTGTTTGCGTTTGGGTAATTAGGATACATCGACCAGCTTGGTATTGTAGCTGCGCTGAATCCAGATCATGATACCGATGATGAACATCGCCGAAGCCGGAAGTACCATGAGGTTGTTATTGGCGTACCAGCCAAAGAGGACGCTATCAGCCGTATTGACCAGGTAGTCAGCGGTAGGGCCAATGATTTTCAGCTCAATTGGGCTGCCTGCAAAAAGGCTGCCTTTACCGAAAACCTCCCGGACCACGCCTACGGCTACCAAAATCACGCCGTAGCCCAGACCATTGCCCACACCATCAAGGAAGGATCGCCAGGGCTTGTTTGCCATAGAAAAAGCTTCCAGGCGGCCCATCACAATACAATTGGTGATGATGAGGCCGATGTAAACAGATAGCTGCTTATAAACCGGGTAGTTGAGGTACTTCAGGGTCAGCTCTACCACTGTTACCAGGGAAGCGATAATCACCAGCTGTACAATCATACGAACAGACTTGGGAATATAGTTCCGGAGCAAAGAAGTGAATAAACTGGAAAAAGCGCACACGAAGATTACCGCAATGGCCATTACCAGCGAAGGGTAAACCAAAGAGGTTACCGCCAGGGCAGAACAAATTCCCAGTACCTGTACAGTAATCGGGTTATTGTCATTGAGAGGGTCTGTAATCAGTTTGCGCTCGTTTTTGCCAAACTGAAAAACCGACTCTTTCTCTTTTACAGCAGTCTCAGCCATTGTTATTGATTTTTATGTGAGGCAGGTGCGCGTAGCCGCACACCAGTTGAGATTATTAATTTTTAATTAACCAGCAAGCTCTGTTGCTTTACCTTATTCAGATAGGGCTCATAGTACTTCAGGCCCCGGTACAACATTTCGGTTACGCCATCTGCGGTTACGGTGGCGCCGGAAATACCATCCACTTCGTGATCAGGGTCCCGGGCACCGCCTTTGCGCACTTTGATCGAGACGTAGTCTCCATCCTCTTCGTAGATTTCCTTGCCTTCGAATTGGGCTGCAAATGCGGGGTTGTCCTTGATTTCTGCACCTAGGCCCGGTGTTTCTCCTTTGTGGTCAAATGTTGCGCCGGCAACGGTGTTGAGGTCATTTTTGAGGGCAACACTGCCCCATATTTCATCCCACAGGCCATTGCCACGAACGGAGAGGATGTAAAATTCCTGCCCGTCTTGCTCGTAGACATAAACCGGCAGGCGGCGCTCCGATTCTGGCTTTTTGCGTTCTTTGGCCATATTGATTTCCTCCGCCTTGACGCCTTCAACGATGTTCCCATCCATATCTACGACCGGCTGTTCCATTTGTTCGAACAGATTCAGGACTTGCTCATCGGAAAGTTCGGAGACTTTTTGCCCGTCCGGCAGATAATCTTCAACCGCAGTCAGAATAGCCCGCTTGTTGAAAATATCCTCATTAGTTGCTGACTGTGCTTTGGTAGCTTCACGCAGCCCAGTCAGGCTGATGGCTACCGCTGCTGTCAGGATAAGGATGAATATGATGACATATTTTGTTGACTCCATGAGTAGATTGCTTTTTAATTGATCGAATTAGGCTTGTGCTTGTGCCGTGGCGGGAGCGGGTGTGTCCGGCTCTTCGGACTGAACCGTTGCCCGTATCCGCTTGGCCCGGCGGTTGATGTTCGCCTGCAGCACATAGTGGTCAATCAGTGGCGCAAAGACATTCATAAACAAGATGGCCAGCATCCAGCCTTCCGGATAAGCCGGGTTGAGTACGCGCACAATCATACCAACGAACCCGATCAGGAAACCATACACCCATTTTCCGGTAGCTGTGGAGGCTGCGGTTACAGGGTCAGTAGCCATGAATGCCATTGCAAATAAGAAGCTGCCCATATAGAACTGATAGTACCAGGGGACTTCCATAAATTCGGTAGCGCCCCACGCATTGAGCAGAATGGCCATAAATGCGGCACCAAACACCATAGATACCATGATCTTCCAATCGGCAATTTTCGTCACAATCAGGAAAAGCGCGCCGAGGATGATCAGCGGCTTGGAGCTTTCGCCGATAGAGCCGGGGATTGTCCCCCACATCATTTGAGCGGTAGAATAGGTTTCGGTGACGGCCCCCCAGCCTTCCTTGGCTGCGATAGCCAGAGGTGTGGCGCCGGTGTAGCCATCGACCACAGCCGAGCCTCCTGCCCCAAACGTGGCCAGACCAAGGCTGGCAAAAATATTGTCAAAGAACCCGTAGACAGCACCGTAGGATTGTGCAAAGTAGCCACCTTCGGCAGCCTTCTCAATGCCAGCAATCCAAACCTCATCACCCGAAATGTAAGTCGGGTAAGCAAAGAAGACAAATACGCGGGACAGCAGGGCGATATTCAGAATATTCATGCCGGTGCCGCCGAAGGCTTCCTTGCCAATCCATACCGCAAAAGCAACGGATACACCAAGTATCCAAAGCGGTATATCGGGAGGCATAATCAGCGGGATTAGCGCGCCTGAGACCAGGAAGCCTTCCTCTACGCTGTGCCCTTTCTTGTAGGCATAGTAAAATTCAATCCCCAGCCCTACGACATGGGTAACGATGAAGATCGGAATAATCTTAATCAGCCCGTAGATCAGCTTGAGGTGCACCCCTTGCAGAAAGCCGGTGTGCTCACCTAATGCGACGAAGTGCTGATGGCCGATATTGTAAGTACCAAACAGGTAAAGCACCTGCAGTGCCAGTACCACGTGCACCATCTGCCGCTTCAGGTCCATACCGTCGCGGATATGTACGCCATCTTTCGTTGTCGAATTGGGCGTGAATGCAAAAGTGAAGAAAGCGTCGTAAGCCGTGTGCAAAAACGGAGACTTTTTCTTATCGGGCTCGATGCGCTTGAGTCCTTTTAATATTGCGTTTTTCATATCTCTATTATCGTGAGATTTTCAATTCAGTTAGTTAACTAATGCGTTAAGCTTGCTCCCGCATGGTATCCAGCCCCTGCCGCAGGATTTGCTGCACCGGTTGCTTGGACACGCAAACGAATTCACAGAGCGCCACGTCCTCTTCTACCAGTTCAGGCAGCCCCAGACCCTCCATTCTTTCGAAATCGCCGATCAGGATGGATTTCATGAGTTCCTGCGGGTAGAGGTCCATAGGCAGTACGCTTTCGTAATTGCCGGTCACAACAAAGGCACGGCGCTCTCCGTGGGTGTTGGTCTCTGCCTTGAACTTCATATCCGGCACCAGAGTCGACGGGAAGGTCGTTGAAATACTTGGGGTATTAAATGAAGGCAGCAACCAGCCGAACAGCTCATAATCATCGCCTTCTTCAACGACTGTAATCTGATCGTCGTAGAAATCCAAATACCCTTCTAATGGCTTGCGCTTGCCAGAGAGCACATCGCCGGAAATGTAGCGAACGTGGTCGTTAGCCAAATTGCCTTTGAGCAAATCTTCAATTTTCGCGCCAACTTTTGTCTTTACGTACGCTGGCTTTTCCAGCTCGGCGCCGGTAACGGCTACGATGCGCTCTGCGTTGAAGCGCCCTTCCGTGAAAATCTTGCCAAGGGTCAACACTTCCTGCACCCCGAGGGTCCAGACGATATTGCTCAGGCTGACCGGCTTGATGTGGTGTATCTGTACCCCTACATTGCCAGCAGGGTGCTTGCCGTGGAACCAACGCTTCTTAACGCCGGTGGCTTCCGTAAAGGCCTTCGCCGGAGCCGTTTCGCTTTTAGCATTCAGGCCAAGGTAGACACTGCCGGAAGTGAGCTTTGCCAGTACGTCCAGGCCCTTTTGGAAAGCATCCTCCTGCCCTTTCACCACAAAGTCGAGATCCGGCGCAAGCGGCGCGGTATCAAAAGTGGAAATGAAGATATCACGCGGCACTTTGCGGTAATCCGCAATTACGTTGAAGGGCCGCTGCCGGAACAAAGGCCAAGCACCTACATCCAACAGATAGTCAACAAGCTCCTGACGGCTTGCTTTGTCCAAATCAACAGCCGGCAGCTCGCGGTACTGCTGCTCTTTGTCAGCAAGGATGGTAACTGCGGTAATTGCACGCTTGGCACCCCGCTCCACAGCGATAATCTCGCCACTGACCGGGGCTACCCAACGGATGTCGGGGTTCTTTTTATCAAAGAAGAGGTAGTCCCCTGCCTTGACCTCACTGCCCTCATCTACCAGCATTTTCGGGATGGGGGCAATACCCAGGAAGTTGGGGGGCTGAATAGCGTAGGTAGTCGCCTGTACCGATTCGTCGATTACAGATTCAGCTTCTCCCTCCAGCGCAATATCATGACCTTGCCGCAGGACGGTGACCGGAGTATCTTCATCCAGGAATTCCGGTGTTTTAGGCTTGAAAATACGCCCAAACAAACCGCCGCTGCTGCTTTGGCTTTCTTCTCCCTCTTCATCAATACCCAATTGCTTGGCTTCAATGGCCAGGAGATTGTTGGATACCTGGACGATCAGGAAAAAGAAAATAAGGACAGCGATCGCGATCAGAGAATAGGTTAGCACAGCGCCAAAACCTGTGTCTCCATCTCCTGCCTGAGCCCACACCATCGTGGAAGAAAAACCCATAGCCAGGGCGACCAATATGCTTTTGCTTGCTGCTTTTTTCATTATTTGTGTTTCATTAATGAGGCCGTTCACGCTTACCTTCGTTACTTACCAGCGTTTCAAAAACACCGCAAATATAGGAACCTTTTACTTTAAAAAAGAAGGTAACATTTGCTTTAGTTCGGACGGCATTATTATTTAGATTTATTCTAAATAAATAGCGCATCTTACTTACAGTCAACGAGTTACGAAAATCAACAAACGCGCATTCAACATGCTTTTCCCATTTAAGTGCGCGCAGTACCCGCTATCAGCAATCCTCTCGCCCCTATTGACGACCCAAGGCCAAAAATTGTTCATCGCGAAAGGGTCACTTTCCGCTGTTTTCGCCACTCCCTCCAGGCCAATGCCGCGATTATGGTGTAAATGACCATCAGCAGGGCAAATAAATAGGCACCCCGGCTGTAGTACAAGCCGACGTAGACGAGGTCAATGACCACCCAGTATGCCCAGTTGTCGAGCAAGCGGCGTACCAGCATAAAGGTAGCCAACACCGAAAAAACGGTGGTAAAGGCATCCCAATAGGTCGCTGCTGCCGGGGTGTAATTGTCAAAAAAATACCCGAAGGCCAATGCCAGCAGGCTGCCGGCTATAAGATAAGTGAAGTGGTCGGAGGGGCTCAACTGCCTTACAGGCGCATCCGCTCCTTCCTGCCCACCGTATTTCCAGTTGTAAATCCCCACGAAAGACATCCCCACGTAAAACAACTGCAACAGCGCATCGAGGTAGAGGCCGTAGAAGGCATAGGAAGCATAAGCCCACAGCGAACAGCTGACGATGCCCCAAAACCAGCACCATACCTGATTGCGCGCCGCCAGTACCACATAAACCAGGGCAGTGGATGTGGCTACCCAGTCTACCCAACTCAGGGCGGCGGCCTCTTTGGCAATTTCTGCAATCATACACCTTTATTATACGGCAAATGGCAGGCATTTTGATAATGCCTGCCATTTGCAAATACGGCTCTCCGAAAATGAGGGCGTGCTTTTCGCCCGGGAGCCGGATGCATTGCTCAAATCGCTTGCAGACGGCCCCAATCGTTACGGCTTCAACAATTCAAACTTATACTGCACCGTTTTTATCATTGGGTTGCCTTTTTCATCCGACTCCGCGAGGAAGATATCAATATCGATCACTTCTGATTCATCTTTTTCCGAACTGTCGAAGATAATTTCCAGCCTTCCTTTCTCACCGGGCCCGAAGGTCTCCCCGGTTGGGTCATTGACGATCTTAGTGCAATCGCAGACTGAAATCAGATCGATGGTAAACGGTGCATCCCCGGCATTGTAGAATACAAAGGTATACGGCTTTTGCTCGCCTTTGCGCACCTGCCCAAGGTCTACGAAGTCTTTAACAAACTTCATCTCCGGCTTGCCGCCCGGCAGGCTGCCCCGGTCGGGCGCCGCTTTGCCCGTTTCTTTTTTCTGGATTCTCTTGATCGTAATCGTCGTTGGCCCTTCCAGAATTTTGAACTCGGTCCGGCGGTTAAGCTCAAACGCTATCTCCTTTTGAGCTTCCGTTTCCAAAGCGTCAATGAATTCCGGAGTCAGGACATCCCCTTCATTCAGGAAGTCAGCTAATGCGGCAGCCCTTGCGTTGACCGTTTGTGGCTGGCTCTCGCCGTATCCCTTAGCCACGATCCGGTCGCGGTCTATCCCTTCGCGGACGAGCCAGCGGCGGGCAGATTCAGCACGGCGTTGAGAAAGGTCTTCGTTGTAATCTTCGCTGCCCTGACTGTCTGTATGCGAGCTTAATTCGATCACCATTTCCGGATAGTCATTCAGGATTTCGAGAACGGCCCGAAGGTCGCTTTCCGCCTCTTCCCGGATACGGTCACTATCGAAATCGTAAAGGATATTTTCCAGCACAATCGGCTCGTCTATAGAAATCGTATCAAATTCGGGCTCGGGCGGAGGCACCGGCTTGGGCTCCAAGTAGAAGCGGTGCTCCAGAGAGGTGGACTCCGTAACGCCTACCGTATTTAGGGTAACCGTATCCGGATAGTAATCGGGATGGGTACCGATCAGCATGTAAGGCGTTTCCAGCGCCAGGTCGAAGCCGACCACATTACTCTTGTCTCCGGTATTCTGCGCGTTAGGGTCGCCCATTTTATCATTGGTGGTTGGTACCAAGTAGACCGTAGCGCCAGTGAGCGGCTTTTTGTCGGCCGTAAAAGTACCAACGACCAGGTCAACAACAATACGGGCAATATTAATGGTATAAATATCGTCGCAACAGGTTCGGCCGTAGGCAGAGCGGCCGCCGGGGCGGTTAGACGTCAAAACTCCAAAGTAGCCTTCCTGGTCCAGGGAAAAGCCATAATCATCCACATGGGTATTGTAGCCCCGGCCCATATTCACCGGTTGGCTCCAGGTTTCGCCATCCCATTCGGAGTAGAACAAGTCGTATCCGCCCAGGCCGGGATGACCGGTAGAGGCGAAGTATAGGGTACCGTCGCGGTAGTAAGGCGTGCCCTCGTCCCCCGGCGAATTGACCATCTCGCCCAGGTTGACCGGGTCGCTGTATTCTCCATCCCCGATGAGGGTGGAATAGTACAGGTCGTAGCCGCCGTAGCCACCAGCCATGTTGGAGGCAAAAAACAAGACGCGCTTGCCGAATAATTCACCAGGCATCGGGTGCTTCGCCACGTAATCCCCGTTTACTCCCTTGAGCTCCTGAGCGCCAGACCAGGTATCGCCACCGCCCTTACTGTAGTAAATTTTGCTTTCTGCCACGGTATTGCCCTGTAGCTTAGCCCGGGTAAAGTACATGGTGCTGCCATCCGGGGATATTGTCACATTACTATTGTGGAACCCCGGCCGGTTGATTTCGCCACCTAATGCTTTCGGCTTCGTCCAGTCGGTATCGTCAAGGGAGGATCGGTAAATCATGGCGTAGGTTTCTTCCATATTTTCTTCATCCACATAGATGACATCATCTTCATCGAAAGTAGAGAAGAAAATTTCTTTGCCACCGCTGGCCAGGGAAGGCGTATACTCCGAGAGTTTGTCGTTCAGGTCGCGCCCCGCGTTTTCCACCGTGACGCCTTTGAGGTTTTGCGGCAATTCCAGTGCCAGCTCGGCCCCTGAGATTTCATTCTTGGCCAGGGTTTCCAGGCTGTCATTAGGATTGGAAGCCAGGAAAAGCTGCAGGGCTTCGATGGCTTCTTCGTACTCTTCGTTCATCTTCAGCAGCCGCCCGTGGATGAAGCGGTAATCCACAAATTGGTTCTCGTCGTCCCGGCGCAGCAAGCGTTTAAACCAACGCTCGGCCGAGCGGTAGTCCCGCACTTTGAACTGCAGCATGGCGATCGTGTCAATGAGGGCGCGGTCGCTGTTCTCGTCGTAGGCATCCTCGTAGTACTCCAGGGCATTGACGTAGTCGAGGTTGGCCAGAGACTTGCGGGCCGCAATCAGGCTTTGGTCGACGGAAGATTTGGTCAGGGGCTGCGCCTGCAACAGTTGCAAGCTCGAGAAGAGCAGCAGCCCGAGGATGATGTATGCGTTTTTCATAGACTTTCCGGATAGTTTGTCCAATTGCAAATGCTTTTAGTTTGGTAACGCTAAAGCCGGCTTCAGCTTTTTTAAGGAAATGTTAATTGATGTTAGAATTCTGGGCAAAGGATAGCCGGCTTGATTTCCGGTTCTTTGTAAATCTTGAAGATGTACCAGGCTGCAATTTCGAAGGCCCCCTGAAAATCCGTGACGGTGCGGTACTGCGACACGTTGAGGTCGAAGGCAGCCGCTACGCGCAGGTCTTTATAATCCAGCCCGGCGAGGATTTTGGCGGCGTCGCCTACGCGGTAGCCCAAGCCCATATGTACTTTAATCTGCTCTTCCGGTTTGAGGTCATACCCCGCCCAGGCCTGCAGGTTCACTTCGTGTTGGCCCCGCATGGTCTGCCAAAGCACCGTAGGCGCAGCCGACCACTTTTTGTTCAGCGCCCATTCGTAGCGGGCGTGGGTGGAAATCAGCAGCGGCTGACGGTCCTCCGTTTCGGTATTGCCGCCGCCACCGGGGGTGCCAATGCCGCCGCCACCGCCGCCGAAGGTATAATCAGGGACGTTTACGTGCCCGAAAGCGACGCCGGCTTCGAAGTTGTCAAAATCATCAATTTTTTGCTTGAACAGCAAGCCCGCCCGGATATCGAGGTAGGAATTGGAAACGTCGTTGTCATTCGCGTTCATCTGGCCGCCAGCGCCACCGCCGCCGCCCGTGTTGCCGCCGCCGCCCACTGCCGGGTCATCGCCGGCGGAGTAGACATCGATAATACCGGAGGCCGCATCAAAATTGGAGCCCAGAAGGATATCCCGGGAGCGCAGGCTGCGTGTAATGCTGCCGATTTGTACGCCCAGGGTCAGCACCGACTCCCCTTTTTTGTCCAGCCCGAGGTGGTAAGCCCCCGACAACCCATTGGAGCGGGTCGTAAAGCGGATAGAGCCCGAGCGGTCCTGTAGCAGATAAGCGCCAACGCCGACCCAGTCCTGATCGCGGAACCCACGTATGATGGGTGCGTCAACGTAGCCGCCCGGCGTGTTGTAGCCGCGGTCGCTTACCGCCCACCACTGCCCGCGGTAGATGCCGCCCACCCGCACCGTACCGAGGAAAGCACCGGTATTGGCAGGGTTCAGGGAAAGGGGAGACATATTGAAGAGCGTGTAGTGTAAATCTTGGGCTTGCAAACTTCCGAGAACGGCAACAAATAGAAAGAAGTGTAGAGTTCTGACTAGCTTCATAGAGTATTCGTGTTTTTAGAACGTCGCACCATCGGGCGTACTTTCAACATCCAAGGAAAACGGAGCCCTTCTGCTATCCAATGCAGCGGCTCAAAGTCCGAAAGATAATTGATTTCTGGAACAAATTGATAAATTCCCCGCCAAGATAGGTGTTAAGGGCGGTATCCGGGCAAGGGTCCCACCGGCGATTTGACCGGATCGCTGACATTAGTCCGGCTTTTCTGCGGCGCGGCAGACTGCTTCCAATGAAATGCTTTCCATGCATTGAAAATGGCCCTTGGGGCAGGCTGCGTAGCCGATCTTAGAGCAGGGGCGGCAACGGAGCCCTTCCACTTGAACCGTAGTGTTACGGCCCTCCCCTTCCGGGAAAAAGGGGTACATCCCAAATTCGGGGATGGTGTTGCCCCAAATCGAAACAATGGGCTTGCGAAAAGCGGCGGCAATGTGCATCAGGCCGGTATCGTGGGTAATGACCCGGCTGGCCTGCTGCACCACCGAAGCCGACTGATTGAGGTTGAGTTGGCCACAGGTATTGAGCACGTGCCCGCCGCCGGCTTCGGCAATGGCTTGCCCCTCTTCGGCTTCAGCAGGCCCGCCGAGCAGGACAACCGGTTGGCTTAGCCGTTGGCAGAGTTCGATGAGGCGGCGGGTGGGCAGGCGCTTGGTGTTGTGGGCAGCGCCGATGACGAGGGCGGTATAGGGGGGCGCTTCCGTTGCTGCCCCTGAAATGCCGTTGGAAAGCAGGGCTGCCACGGCCACTTTGTCCGCTTCGGGTATGAAGTAGTCAAGCCCCTGGCCATCGTAGGCAGCACCGAGGGGCTCCGCAGTGGCCATGTAGCGGTGCACGATGTGGGTGGGCGGCAGGCGGTCGACCTTCAGGTTGACGATCAGCCACTTTTCCAGGTTGATTTTATCAAAAGTGTAAGCCTTGGCCCGGAGTACCCATTTGACCTGACGGCTGCGGAGGTTGTTGTGGAGGTCCAGGACGCAATCGTAGTTTTCGGCCTGCAGCGCGGCTTTGACTTCGCTCACCTTTTTGTCGATGGCGTAGACTTTATCCACGTAAGGGTTGGAGGCCAGTATGCCCCGGAAGGGCCGCTTCGTCAGGTAATGCACCTCGGCATTCAGCTGCTGCTTTACGGCCCGGATGACCGGCGTGGTGAGCACAATATCCCCAATGGAAGAAAAGCGGACAATCAGTATTTTCATGGGGCGACGGTAACATTTTCGGTTTCAATGAGGGAGACTTGCTCCATGCGCCCAGCTTCGAAGAGGGAGTCAAACACGGCGACCTCCATGCTTTGGGGCACCGGCTTGTAGTTGCGGTAGTCGGCGATGCGCAGCCCATCCACTGTACGGATGTTATAGGCTTCCCGGAAGCGGGCACCGCCGCCGTCCACCTGATAGTTGTACGCGAGGTAGTCCATCGTATGCCGGTCGCGGTGGAACCAATAGATGTATTCATCCTGATAGTCTTCCCCACCGCCTTCAGTCCGGAAAGTGACTTTGATTTTGTGGTAAGGCTCTTTATTGAGGGTTGCTGTGCCCAGGTATTCGATTTGCACGGCCGGGTCGTTCAGCGCATAGGGCAACAGCGCGAAGTAGAGCACAGAGTTGACCGAGCCCGCGTAAGCAGCGCTGTCTTTGGCAGAAAGCGGCACCCGTTCGCCGTTGATTTCCCGGTAGAGCCCATCGTTGGTGAGCACATCCCGGTAGGCGGTGCCAGTGGTATCGGCCCACTGCCGTTCGTACTGAAAGCGACCGCCGGAGCGCTGACTGACGTAATGCCGCCCCCGGAAATCAAAGGCGATGGTGCTGCTGTCCACCCTACTGCTGCCGTGAGCGGTGCGGGATTGGTTGATGAGGGTGGTGGGGTTGGGAGCATTATTGGCATCAGGCTGATTGGGCGCGGGGCTACAGCCTGCTATTCCCAAAAGCAAAAAAAAGCATAGCCAGTTCAGTCGCATAGCAAAGGGCTTGGGTTCAGGGAAAAGAACACCGTGAAACCGTGGAAGTATTATTGCCCTTCGATAATTTTTTGAGATGGATAGAAGTTTCTGATTTACCGTAGCTGTTTCATCTCCTCAATAGCCTTGAGGTCCTCTTCCAATTGTTCTTCACCGTACTTGATATACACCCCTCTTCTAGCCAGCTCGCGCTGAAAACTTATTTGATCCAGTCCGGCAAAATTTCGGGCTTGTCCCATACTTAGCCTTTCAAGGTCGTACAAATGCACAGCCAGTTCAATACGGAAGTCTTGTTCAGTATATGCAGCGGCTCTAAGCAATTCATCTGAAATTACGATGCTCATAAGCTAATCTTTTACCAACATGAAAACAGCACCCTTTACCGTTTGGTTCCCAGCTTCATTATGCTGCTTACCCTATTCTAATGCCCCTGTCAGGTCGCCCCGGGTATAGCTATCGGGCCAAAGTCGCCACCTGACTTAAAACACATCACTACCGCTGACCAGGCGCCCATCACCGGCAAAACCCAAACAGCCATAGCGGTATGCGGCTATCCTCTCCGGTTTCAATACCATCGAGCGCCAAGTAAGCATTTGGGACCTCCCGGATCTGCGACTTCTTTTTTCCAGCGCCGCCCACTTCCAGGGTCACCGTATCGTCTATGAGGAAATCCCCGCGTTTGGGCAAAGACAAATGATGCCTGCCCTGAAGCTGAGTAAGCAGAAAAGTCCCGCGCAAACTGCCCCGGTCTACCCGCGGTGCAATAGCGTAGGCGATGTTCGTATTCTGCAGAAATATTTTTTCCGGCTTCTGCAAAGTACTAATGCTGTGCCCGGCAGGATAAAGGGTATTAATAAGGCGGGCCCTTTGCAAATGATGCAGGTACTGCACCAGGGTATTACGGTGCACGCCTATTTTATCGCTCAACTTAGAAACGTTGGGCTTGAATGGCAAATTGGATGCCAAAATGTAAAACAACTGATAAATTTTCCGGGCATTCCGGGGGTCGTAGCCGGGTATGAAATCGAGATCACTTTCAATGACGAGCCGAACAGACTGCTCCAGTCTTTCCTTATAAAAGGCCTCCCCTTCCAGAAAGAATGGATAATAACCATACTCCAGATATCCCCCAAAATATTCAAAGGGTGGTGTGCGCTTTACGATCTCAGCAGCCAGCTCACGGTGATGCTGCAACAAATCCTTCAGGTCAATGATCCCGTACTTTTCGCCGGCCTTTAGCTGCAAATACTCGCGAAAGGACAAGCCATGCAACTCATAAAGCAGAGCGCGGCGGCTGAGGTCCACCTCCTGTTTCAACAATTCCACGATAGAGGAACCGGTAAATACAATACGCAGATCCGGATAAGTATCGTACAGGTTCTTAATTTCCCGCGCCCATGAGGGGTATTTGTGTACCTCATCCAGGTACAATACCCGCCCGCCTGTCTTAAAAAAGGTATCCGCCAGGTCGGCCAGCCGGTTGTCTGTGAAGTAGATATCGTCCAGGGTAGCATACAGGGCCGTTCGGTCCATACCGTGCGCCATCTTCATACGCTGCAAAAGCATGGTGGTCTTCCCCACACCTCTTGCACCAAGCAGTGAAATCAAACGCCAATCCCATTTGATTTCGCGAAGCAAGTCCCGCTGAAAATCCAGCTGTACACTGCTTAGTAACCGGTCTGACTTTTCTCTAAGTCTGTCCATTTTGCTGTTTTAATACAGCAAAAATACACAAAAATGCTGTTTTGACACATCAAAAAACAAACAAAAGTGCTGTTTGGATTCAGCACTTTTGCACATTTTAACGACTCAACAGCCCCTTAGAGAGCTTGTTTGGATTTTACACTTCGGGCTGCTCTTGCCAAATTTTGCCCTGCTCTTTGTTGTTCTTCGGTCACGTAGCTAAGGCTATGTTCCCTCATCACGCCTTGATCAGAACAAAATTTGGCTGCGTTCGCTCCAAAAGCAAAATCCCAACAAGCTCAAAGCCCTATTCCGACTTCAAGTCCTGCGACCACAGCTCCTCGCCCGCCGTATTGTACACAGTGATCGTCAGCTTGCGCTCCTTGCGGGGGCCTTCGAAGTGCAGGATGCCGAAGTTGCGCTCGGTGACCATAGTGCCTTCCACCCGCAGTTTATTTTCCTCTTCCACATTGCGGGCAGCGCCCGAGGTCAGGGGGGAAATGGTAATATCCGCCACGCGGTAGCCGGCGCTATTGCGGTATTGGCTCATTTCCGTATGGTGCCGGTCGCCGGTCAGGAAGACGACGTTGCGGATGCCTTCCTCCTCGATGCGGCGCAGCAGATACGCCCGTTCCGCCGCATGGTGATGGCTGTACGTTTCGTGCACGGCTGCCGTATTCAGCACCTGCCCACCAATACAGACGAGCTTGAAAGGAGCGCGGCTTTTCACCAGGGCATCGATCAGCCATTCCAGTTGCTCCTCCCCCATGATGGTGGCCTTGCCGGACTTACGGTAATTCGGGCTTCGGAAGTAGCGGTCGTCCAGCAGAAAGAAGTCCATGTCATGGTACTGAAAGTAGGAAGTGATGCCGCCATCCGTGTCCGGCAGCCCGTAGGAAGGATTGCCCCAGAAGAGCTTGAAGGCCTCCCGGGTTTTGTCCTTGTGGATGAAGCTGCGGTCGGAATCATTGGGCCCGAAGTCGTGGTCATCCCAAATGGCATAATGATGGGTGGATGCCAGCAGGGGCTGCAGTTCCGGCAAGCTGCGGGTATGCGTATGCCGGTGGAAAATGCCCGTCATGGTGTACCAGTCTGCTTCCCGCAGATAGGTATTGTCCCCCAGCCACACCATGGCATCCGGGCGCTTCTCATGGATCGCCTCGAAAATGGGATAGCCGCCTCCGTAGCCATTGCCTGGCCGGTCGTAGCGGGGCTCATTCACGTAAAAGCAGCTGCCTATAGCCACATCAAAGGCAGGCGGGTCGGCGCGGTACTGCCACAGTGGTTGGGCAGAAAAGGTAAGCGGGTAAGGGCGGCGCACCGTCTTACCATTGATTTTTAGCTCGTACTCGTAGTTTACCCCCGGCTCTACCTCATCAGCAATGAGGCGGGCGGTGAAGGCTTCGGCAGCGTTGGTTTGGTAGGCAGCGGTGGTATGCCGGTCTTTGGCATCTTCCGCAGGCCAGTAGTCAAATTGTACCTCTGCTGCTTCGGTGGTCTGTACCCAAAGCAGGACTTCTCTCATTTCATTATAGCCCAGCATAGGACCGGACTGAAGCAGCTCGGCCTGTGCAAGGGCGGTCAGGGCAGTGCTCAGCAGCAGGAAAATGGCAAGGAGTGTATTCTTCATTTTTCTTTTTGCGCTAAAATAGCAGATTGCAGGTAAATGGAGTATTAATTCCATCTGTGGGGATCAACTCTCTGTCCATTTTGAAAAAACAGCTTGAAAAATCAATATATTCCCGCAAATAAACAACAACTACTCATGCCCGAGTCTTCCGCACTACATGCGCCCCTCACCTTCCCCTGCGGCAAAACCATGAAAAACCGGTTTATGCTGGCGCCGATGACCAACAAGCAAAGCCACGAAGACGGTACGCTATCCGATGACGAATACCACTGGCTGACGATGCGCGCCCAAGGGCAGTTTGGGCTGGTCATGACCTGTGCTTCCAACGTACAGTTCAATGGCAAATGCTGGTCCGGTCAATTGGGCATTTACGATGATAAGCACCTGGAAGGCCACCAACGGCTGGCTGCGGGCATACAGGCGCACGGCAGCCTGGCCGTCGTCCAACTCCACCATGGTGGGATGCGCTGCCCGGCAGAGCTGATCGGAGATACCCCGGTCGCGCCCTCTGACAGCCCGGAGGAAGGCGCCCGCGAGCTGAGCCTGCACGAAGTCGAACAGCTCCGCGACGATTTCATCGCCGCTGCCCGCCGCGCGCAACAGGCCGGGTACGATGGTGTCGAAGTCCACGGCGCCCATGGCTACATCCTGACCCAATTCCTGAGCCCGGAACACAACCGACGGCAGGATCATTACGGTGGCGATTTGGACAACCGCGCCCGCCTGCTCTTTGAAATTGTCCGGGGCATAAGAGCATCCTGCGGTAAAGGCTTCCTGCTGGGCGTCCGACTTTCTCCCAAGCGCTTTGGCATGGAGCCCGCTGAGATCAAAATACTCAGTCAGCAACTGATTGACAGTGGCGCTATTGACTTTCTGGACCTTTCCCTCTGGGATGTTTTCAAGCCCAGCGGCTTTTCCGATCAGTCCCTCCTCGCCTACTTCGCTGATCTCGACCGCCGGTCGGTGCGCCTCACCGCCGCCGGCAAAATCCACGGTGCCCGGGAAGCCCGCCAAACCCTGGAGGCTGGAATGGACTTCGTAGCCATCGGCAAGTCGGCTATCCTCCACCACGACTTCCCGGCACAGGTACTCCGCAACCCGGATTTCCGGCCTCTATCCACCCCGGTAAGCAAAGCTCACCTGGAGCGGGAAGGGCTGGGCCCGGCGTTTATTGACTATATGGAGAAATGGAAAGGATTTGTGGAAAGGTAAATACCTCACTCCTTCACAAACTTCCGCACCACCTGCTCCGCCCCTACTAGCAAGCGGACCACATACACCCCGCTCGGCCAGCCTGCCACATCGACTTCCCAGCTTTGGAGGGCCGGGCTCAAATTCAGGGCTTCAGCGTGAAGGGTTTGGCCTGCCAGGTTTTCGATTTGGAGCTTGCCTTGGGTGGATTGGTTATGTTGGAGCTGTATATTTAAAGTGGAATTAGCTGGGTTTGGGAAAGCAGTCAATTGATCAATAGGGATAGGCTGCAAAATATTATTTA
>CAZNSK010000119.1:0-19058 GCA_964575505.1 uncultured Phaeodactylibacter sp. | reverse complement strand
CACTAGCTTTATCTGGGGCAAAGAGCGGCGGGTCATTCGCTGCGAGGCGGGCAATCAGGGGGAGCACTACGAGTATCTCATTGAAAGCATCGGCTTTTTGAAGGGGCCCTTTGCTTTCGGCTCGCACTACATCGTTACAACCGAAGGCGGGCACTACCTCCACCGCTACTGCGCCCCCGACCTTGCCGAAAGCTGTGATTTGCTGACGAGCACGACGGGGCCGCCCGCCCGGGAAGGTGGTTTGCTACTCTATCCCAACCCCGCCAAGGATGTAGCGCGGCTATTGTGGCAGGGCAGTGCCCCGGCCAAGGCAGAAGCAGTGCTGCGCGATGCCACGGGCCGGGAAGTGCTGCGCGCGACGCTGCGCCTGTCCGCCGGGCAGACAGAGCTGAGCTTGCGGGGGCTGCCCGCGGGCTGGTACAGCTTGTCCGTGAAGGCCGCAGGGGAGCGGCGGGTGGCTCGGCTGGTGGTCGCGCATTGAGGCGGGGTTTTTACATTCAGTAGCGCTTCAAGTTAATCTGCCGAATCAATGGACTCGATTCTGACCGGACGATTAAAACGCCGCTCAGCAAGTTCGGACCCTAATACTACTCTACCCTACTTTTTCAAAAACCGCTCCACCACCTGCGACTGCCCCGCCTTAAGGTTCAGCAGGTAAGCGCCTGCCGGCAAATCTTCAATGCCAAGGGTAGCCGTTTGCCCTCCGGCGCCCAGGTACCCCAAATCAGTCTGCCGGATGATTTTGCCCTGATAATCCACAAGGGTAGCGAGAACGGTAGAAGCTTGCGCCAGTTCAAAAGATAATTGCAGCTGGTCGGCTGCCGGATTGGGCGAAAGCAACAGCGACTGCAATTTGGGCTGAGCGGGTACCTCCTGATTATTGCTGAGTCCTTCGGGCTTGAGGTAGACCCGGAACAGGCTGTTCGTGGCCACGCTTTGGGTACCGTCATTGATGAAGAAAATATTTGGTTGTGTGCTTTCAATACCGCCTACCAGGTAGCCGATGAAGAGGCTGTCTCCAACGTTCGGCAGATTGAGTACTTGTATGTCCGGTTGCCAGTCCAGCGTGTTGCCCACAGGGATGAATTCTGAACCTGCGCCCAGTAGCGCGGGCAGCTCGCCTACGCGCTGCTCCGCCATGCTGCCGTCTGCATGCCGGGTCACCCGTCCGATAGTAGGTACGAAGGGCACTTCCTGATCCTCCCGAAGCTCGCCTTCCGCATTGAGGTAAAACTGGCTCATACCACCGAAGAAGAGGGTGTGCATATCGCCGGTGGTGGTATCGTAAATCGGGGCCGTACCGCAGTGGTAGTGGTTGAGGTGCTGCTCGAAATCGTTATTGACGGTATAGCCTGCGCCTGTAATGTCTACAGCGTTTAGAAAAGGCAGGTCCACCGCATGCTGAAAAATACCGGAGAAGGCCGTCATGCCCAATTCTTCGCCCGGAAATACCTGCTTGACGAGGTTGTAGTCGCACCGGTGCAGGTTCATCTCATCCGTCCAGGCTTCATACCACCCAATTGAGGGGTCGGAATCAATATTCTCAATGATAAACCGGCGGATGGAATTGCTGTACTCCTGCTCAAAAGAAGGGCCATTGTGCGGGTTGTAACGCCCGGTGAAGCGGTGCCCGCCGACGAGGTAGAAGGTGTCTTGCAAATGTTGCAGGTAACCACCCGTGACCGCCATCCGGAAATCAGGGACGTACTGGAAAGCTGGAGCAATATCCCCATCACTCAGCAGGGCACTGACCAGGGCCGGCACGTCCACTACCGTGAGCATAGCGTAGGTGATGTGGTCGTTCATGCTGGGGCTAAAGCCATACCCCCCGGTAATGATCAACTGGTCGTCCACCTGATGGAATTGCATATTGGTAGACTGCAACTGCTCCTGTAGCGGTTCCGGCAGAGCAGATACGCTTTCAGACCAGTGCCCACCGGTCTCCGGGTGGAGAAGGTGGATGGCCGTGTTGTTATCGGAAGCCAGGAAGGAGGCAAAAGGCTGCCGTTGGTGCAAACCATCCTTGCGCCCGCCAATGATCAAAATATGCCCATCGTGCGTAGCGGACACAAAGGATTGTACCCCATCGAAGCCGTCTATGGTGAAAGGGTGGACCGTTACAGAAAAGTTAGTTTGAGCAATAGAGGGAGTCAGAACACTGCTGAAAAGCAGTACCAGTGTAAAAAAACGCATGATTTTTATGCTATTTGTTTATTAGCACAAAGTTTCCACTTTTCAAGCGCATGCGTTGTGACAATTATCACCAGCAGCTATGTTTCCGCTGCTCCCTCAGGCCTAAAGCTCAAAGATCTTATCCATGAGCACCCATTTTTCACCGGTGGGGGCGCCAGGCACAGGCTGCTGATAGGCCCACATCTTTTCTTCCCAGCGTTGTACGGCTTCATTGGCCGCATCCAACTGTGCTTTGTGCTCGAATGAAAACTCCGGAACGGTTTCCATGATCATGAATAGGCGGGTGCCAAAGCGGTAGATCTCCATATTGAGTATACCGCTCTGCCGGATATGCTCCAATATCTCTGGCCAAACAGCCTGATGGTGGGCTTCGTAGGCTTCAATCAGCGCCGGATCGGGCTTCAGGTCAAGGGTCAAAGCGTAGCGCTTCATAGATTTAATGTTTCACAATAGATAAGGCACGGTCGAGGTGGGTGTAGCCGCCATCAACATAGTAGTGCTGCCCGGTGATATGGCTTGCCCGGGCAGACAAAAGGAACAAAGCCGCATCAGCAATTTCCGCCGGAGCGGTCATGCGCTGCCCAAACGGGATCAGCTGCTCGATGGCCTGCTTTTTAGCCACGGGGTCTTCCAGGGTATTCAGCCAATTTTCATATAAAGGAGTAAGAACCTCAGCAGGCACGATCGCATTCACCCGGATACGGTACTTCAGCAGCTCCACCGCCCACTCCCGGGTAAGGGCCAGTTGGGCTCCCTTTGCTGCCGCATAAGCCGATGTCCCGCCCTGCCCGGTTACTGCCGTTTTCGAGCTGATATTGACAATACTGCCCTGACTGGCTTTGAGGCGGGGCAGCAAGTAATGCGCAAGCAGGTAGTAGTGGTGCAAATTCCTCTCCAGGGATTTCAAAAAGGCTTCCGGGCTACCCTTTTCCAGCCCGACACTATCGTTTACCCCTGCGTTATTGACCAGGCCATAAACCTCGTCTACCTGGCTTTCAATAGCTCGTACTGCCGCCCGGCAACTCTCCGGACTGCCCAAAGTGACTTCGTAATGGAAGCCCGTGCCGAGTGCGCTGAGCAAGGCTTCTGCCCGTGCACCATCGTTGCCGATGATAAAGGGAATGCCCCCTTCCTCGGCGAGCCCCCGGCTAATGGCCGCGCCAATGCCGCTGGCACCGCCGGTTACAATAACAACCTTTCCTTGTAGCTGTAAATCCATATCAAAGCATGTAGAATTGGGTGGCGGTATCGCCGTAGATGGCTGCCCGTTCCGGCCCGGTCAGCCGCTGCGCAAATTGATCAATGATGCTGATAACGGTATCATAGCTGCCGGCCGCCAGCAAACAAACTGGCCAATCAGAACCTACCATCAGGCGCTCTGCCCCGAAGGCTTCCACCGCTACTTCTAAGAAAGGGAAAAAGGTTTCGGCTTCCCATTGCCCGTTAGGGGCTTCCGTAACCAGGCCCGATAGCTTGCAAAATACATTCGGATGGCTGGCTATAGCCCGGATGCCATTCACCCAGTCTGCACTTGGGCCCCCTTCGATGACTGGCTTGCCGAGATGATCAAGAACAAAGGGTTGATCAGGGAAACGCTCAAGGAACTGCAGCACCACGGGGAAATGGGATTCAAAAACCAGTATGTCGTACGTCAACCCATAATCCTTAAGCAAGCCAATGCCCTCCAGGAAAGCAGGCCGGAGCAGGAAACGCTCATCCGGCTCATCCTGTACGATATGCCGTATCCCCTTAAGCTTAGAGTGGGCGCTTAGCGCCTGCAATTGCCGGCCGGCTTCCGGCGACTGCAAATCCGCCCAGCCGACCACGCCGCGGATGAAATTGTTGGCTTGAGCAAGCTGGAGGAGAAAATCATTTTCAACTTCCGATTGCCGGGCCTGCACAGCTACGCAGCCCTCGAATTGAGCGGCCTCCAGTTGTGCTTGCAAGGCAGCGGGCAAAAAGTCAGCTTGCAAGACCGCCATCTCATCCGAAATCCAGGCGTAGTCCGGTTGCTGGTATTCCCAAAAATGCTGATGAGCATCAATCCTCGGCATAGGCGGTTCTTATTTACGGGCCCAGGCGCGGGCTACCTGTTTGCATTGCCCCAGACCCTCTATGCCCAGTTCGATTACATCTCCGGGCTGTATAAACCGTTGAGGGGAAAGCCCTAGCCCCACCCCAAACGGCGTACCGGTAGAGATGATATCCCCGGGCAGCAAGGTCATGTACTGGCTGATATAATGAACCAGGTAGGGGATGTTGAAAACCAAATCAGACGTATTGCTATCCTGCATGGTTTCGCCATTCAGCTTCAGCCAGAGCCGGAGGTTGTGCGGGTCCTTAACCTCATCGGGGGTAGCCAGGTAAGGGCCAACCGGCGCAAAGGTGTCACAGCTTTTCCCCTTGACCCATTGCCCGCTTTGTTCCAGTTGAAAGGCGCGCTCACTGTAGTCGTTGTGCACCATGTAGCCGGCAATATGGGCTTCGGCTTCCGATTCGCTTACGTAGGCTGCCTTTCGGCCAATGACGACCGCTAATTCAACCTCCCAGTCTGTCTTTTGGCTGTTCCGAGGTATGATGAGGTCATCGTCAGGGCCGCAGAGGGCAGAAGTAGCTTTAAAAAAGAGCACCGGCTGCTCCGGCAGTTCCATGCCGCTTTCCTTGGCGTGCTGCGCGTAATTCAGGCCTACGCAAACAATCTTGGAAGGCTTAGCCAGGGGCGGCCCCAGCCTCGCTTCTTCGCCTACAACCGGGCAATCCTGCAGGTGGCTGCCCAGCCATTTTGCCAACCGCTCTGGCCCGTCCCCGCCCAGGAACGCTTCATCGTAATCTTCGCCGAATGCGCTAACGTCGCGGCGCTGCCCATTTTCATCCATGACCCCCGGGCGTTCCTCCCCGGGCGCTCCAAATCGAATTAATTTCATCAGGTATTTAAGTTTACGAATCCTCCGTCAATCGGGTAATTAGTACCGGTGATAAAGCCAGCTGCATCTGAGCACAAAAACAAAGCCAGTTTTGCGACTTCCTCCGGGGTGCCCATCCGCCCAATGGGCTGGGTTTTGGATAATTTATCAAACATCTCCGCTTCTTTCCCCGGATAGTTCTTTGCCAAAAACCCGTCTACAAAGGGCGTGTGGATGCGGGCGGGCGCAATGCAATTGCACCGGATGTTATAATCCAGGTAATCCCGGGCTACCGTATACGTCATCGTCAAAACGGCGCCTTTGCTCATCGAGTACGCAAAACGGTCGGGCAGGCCCAGCATGGAAGCAATGGAAGCCAGGTTCAGAATCACTCCGCTGCGCTGCTTTTTCATGGCTGAAATGACCGCGTACATGCCGTTGTAAACGCCCTTGACATTCACTTCGTATACCTGGTCAAACGCTGCTTCCGACGTAGCATCAAGCGTGCCTATGTGTGCAATGCCTGCATTGTTGATCAAGATATCAATCCGGCCAGTCTTAGCAAGCACCTCCTCTGCCACGGCTAGCATTTCCGATTGCTGGCTGACATCGGCCTCGGCCAGGCCAGCCTCCCCCCCAGCCTCCCGTATCGCTTCCACGACCTGCGTGCCTTTGGCCTTGTCTCGTTCCAGTACAAACACATAAGCGCCGGCTTCTGCAAAGACGCGGCAAATAGCTGCGCCGATACCGCTGCCGCCGCCGGTAACCATTGCGGTTTTTCCTTCCAGGCTAATCTGCATAGCTTCTTGTTTTTCGGCTTCCGTAAAGCCTTTTCAAGAAAAAGGAGCAACAGGGCAGGGGCTCTGTAATCGCTATTCCGGAGATTCGCCTCCATCTGCCCCGAAATTCAGCTGGAAGCCAATGCGCTTGTTCGGCTCATCATCGTCGTAGTCTTCCCAGTTGGTAATTCCCTGGAGGGTCCTTTGGATTTGGCCCCGGATGGTTTCCTTCCAGGCTTTGCGGTAATCTTCGGTGTTTTGCAATACCTCTTCGTATTGCTTGACCTTTCTTTTGAGGTTAAACAGTTGGACATCGTCCTGAATAGCTTCGGTTGGATTTTGGTTGCCGCTTAAAATAAGGAAAAATAAAAAGGGCTCAGCGGTTTTTTTTACATTTAGGCATCCAACTGATTCGCAAAAGCCAGGGCATGATCCTTACCGCAGATATTGGAAATTCTAATGTAACATTGGGGCTTTACGCTGATGGGCAATGGCTGAGTACCCACCGGCTGCCTACCAAACCGGGCCGGCAATCCGATCTGTTCTACCAAATGCAGATTTCGAACTGGCTGTTGGAGCAGAGCGTGAATGCTGAAGCCATCAGTGATGTGGTCCTAAGTACGGTGGTACCTGAGCTTAGGGGCACTTTCGAGACCCTTTCCCGCCACCTGTTCAAGCAGCCGGCACTGTTGGTAGCCCCCGACATCTACCAGAAGCTCCGTTTGAAAATCGAACGCCCGGAAGAACTGGGCACCGACTTGTTTGCCAATGCCGTTTCGGCTCATTACCAATTTAAACAGGATTGCATTATCGTTGATTTTGGGACTGCACTGACGTTTACTGTAGTGGACCGCCATGGCCAGTTGTTGGGGGTTTCTATTGCTCCTGGCTTGAAGACCTCAATCGAGGCGCTCTTTCAGAAAACGGCCCAGCTGCCGGAGGTTCCACTCGAACTGCCCGCCTCTGCGATCGGCAAAGACACCGTCCACGCCATTCAAAGCGGCATCCTGGTGGGCTACGTCGGCCTGGTGCGCCACATGCTTTCGGCCATCCGGGCGGAAATAGGCGAACAGTATCTCGCGGTAGCCACAGGCGGCTTATCAGCCATCTTGCATCCGTTGGAGGCAGACTTCCACGCCATCGACCCAAAACTGACACTAGACGGGCTGCGGATTATTGCCGAAGAGACCCGAAAAGTACAAACACCCTAACCAAGATCTTTATGCAAATCTATTCGAAGCTGCCTAATGTAGGCACTACCATTTTCTCTGTAATGTCCGCCCTGGCCAATGAACACGGGGCCATCAATCTATCGCAGGGCTTCCCCAATTTTTCTTCGCCCCAGGAGCTTACCGACCTGGTTTGCCACTACCTGCAGGCCGGCTACAATCAGTACGCCCCTATGCCGGGGCTGCCTGGCCTTCGGGAGGCCATTGCCCAAAAGGCGGCGCACATGTACGGGATAAACGTAAATCCGGAGACTGAAATCACCATTACCGCCGGCGCCACGCAAGCTATCTATTGCAGTATAGCCGCTTTCGTCCGGCCCGGCGACGAAGTCATTTTACTGGAGCCAGCCTACGACTGCTACCGCCCTGCAGTGGAAGTAAACGGAGGGCTGCCAGTCATTTACGAGCTTAAAGCGCCGGATTATAAAATCAACTGGCAGCACATTGAGGCCCTCCTCACGCCCGCTACCCGTATGATCATCATCAACACCCCGCACAACCCAACGGGCACTGCACTGCAAACTACTGACCTGCTGGCATTACAGCACCTCACTGACGGCACAGAAATCCTGGTACTAAGCGATGAAGTCTACGAGCACTTGATATACGATGGCGCAGAGCACCGAAGCGTTCTGAGGTACCCGGGATTGCGCCAAAGGAGCCTCGCTACCTTTTCGTTCGGAAAGACCTTTCACAATACGGGTTGGAAAGTGGGGTACTGCATTGCGCCACCGGCGCTAACAGTAGAATTCAGAAAGGTACATCAGTACAATACCTTTGCCGTGCACCGCCCTACGCAGCATGCCCTTGCGGATTACCTGCAGGAGGCCAGCACTTACGAAACCCTGCCCGCCTTCTACCAGCAAAAACGCGATTTTTTGCTGAACGCCATGGACGGGTCGCTATTCAAGCCATTGCCTTGCCAGGGCACCTATTTTTGCAACTTCGACTACTCGGCCATCTCCGATGAAACCGACCGCGTATTCGCCCACCGGTTGATTACGGAGCATGGGGTGGCGGCTATTCCGGTTTCTGCCTTTTACACCAGCGGCCGGGATGAACGCATCATCCGGCTATGCTTTGCCAAAACCGAGGAGACCCTCCTGTCGGCGGGCGAGCGCTTGAAAAAGGTTGGCCGGATTGTTTCTTAGCCGTGCACTGCGGTTGGCCGGCGGAGAGGCTTAAGCGGGCACTGCCACCGCCCCTACCCGGGCGCCCTTCACAAAGTACATGTCAATAAGGCCTTTGTTCTTGGCCTGCACTTTGCCGCGGTATTCGCAGTCAAACTGGTACTTGATCAGGTTGTAAGTCGCTTCGGAAATATTGACGCGCCCTTCCTGCCCGTTGCTTTCCATACGGGCGGCCGTATTGACCGTGTCGCCCCAAATGTCGTAGGCAAATTTATTCACGCCCACCACACCGGCGACCACAGGCCCGGTATGAATGCCGATGCGCGCCTCGAAGAAAGGTTTCCCGAGCCGGACGCGTTCCTGCTTTTGTTCTTCCAGGTACTCTTGCATCTCAAGGGCAGCCTTGATCATGCTGCCCGGCATCGTCTTGCGGTCATCCAAACCGGAAGCGCACATGTATGCATCCCCGATGGTCTTGATCTTCTCAATTTCCGGGTAATTGCCCAGGATAAAGTCGAAGCCTTTAAAGCAGCGGTCAAGCTCTTCCACAAGTTCTTCCGGTGTCAGCTGCTCTGATATTTTGGAGAAGTTCTTGAAGTCGCTAAAGAGCACGGTGACCTCGTCGTACTTTCGGGTTTGCGCTTTGCCGTATTCCTTGAGCTCCTGAGCAATATTGGCAGGCAGTATATTGAGCAGCAGCTCGTTAGAGCGTTCTTTCTCCTGCTCGATGATGCGGCTCTTTTCTTTGAGCTGCCGGCGGTTGCGGCGGCTAATGAGGAAGAGGATCAGCAGCAGCAGGGTGAGCAAAATACCCGAGCCGGCCAGGATCAGCAATTGGTTGCGCTGCTCGCGGCTGCGCTCGGCTTCGCGCCGGCTGCGTTCGGCCTCCAGCGTAGCAGTGGCCAGCTCTGCTTCCTGAGCATCTAGTACGGCTTGCTGCTCCAGCTTTTGCCTAGAGAGCTGTTTAACCTCAGTCTCTTTAAGCCGGGCTATGGAATCTGCCCGCTCCTTAGCTTCAGATACATCTGCCAAACGCTCCTCTTTTTTATTGACCTCCTGCTCCACCTGTTGTTTTTCTTGCACCAGGCGTTGCTGCTGCTGCTGCAACTGATCCCGGTCGGAGCTCAGCAGTTCTTTTTCTTCAGACAGCCGGTCGATCTCAGACTGCAGGCGCTTGCGCTCCTGGGCCAGGGCCTGCCGTTGTTGCTCAAACTTGCGCTCCAGGTCGCTAATACTCGTACCGTTTTGGCTGAAGTAGTTAAAGGCTTCCTCAACAATTTGGTAGGCTTTGCGGTAATTGCGGTCCTTTTCGGCCAGGCGGCTGCGCCGTTCCACACTTTTGATAATGAGGTCGGAATCGCCTGCTTCTTTGGCTTTAGCCAGGGCGGTGCGGTACCACACCTCCGCATTGCGCTCGTTGCGGTCGCGCTCGTAGCCCCGGGCAGCAAGGAAGGCTGACTCCGCGCCCATGGCCGGGTTGTTAATATCCGTAGCCAATTGATAGGCCCGCTTAGCGTAGTCGATGGAGGTTTCGGTTTCTCGGCGCAGGTAGGCCTCTGCCAGCTGGTAGTTCAAATACATTTTTTCTTTGCTGCCGCTGGCTTGCTGCAGTTGCTTTTTCAGGTCTTCGATGGAGTCCTGCGCAACGGCAAAGCCAGCTATCAAAAGGCAGACAAAGGTTATTAATTGCTTCATAAAAAATTTACTAAACCTTTTAAGCCGGTTATTCCCGGCAATTGTGGGCAGCACCCACCCGGCATCCCGCCGGGCCAGGCACACCGCCCGTAAAGGGGGTTCGCAATGGGCAACTGCCCCGGGCCGGCAACGGTCAGCCCTCAATTAGCAACCTTGTTTTCGCCAAATTTCAATCAGCGCATCAGGTCAAATGTTGAAAACAAAAATACAAACTCCCAGCCAGAAAAGAAGGAATTGTCCGTAATGATGAAAATCATAAAATTCCCATGATGGATGTCAGTCCTATCCTATAGTCTTTTGCCCAAATTGGCATTGTAAAGCCAATTGCCTCAATAACACTAAAATTCAAATCAATGAACGTCCTAGCTCCTGTCAAAAGCATTATGACTACCAAGCTCATTACCGTTTCCACGGGTGACAAGCTGACCACTGTGAAGGAAATCTTTGAAAAGCACCGTATTCACCATGTTCCGGTAGTACGCTATAAAGAATTAGTAGGTATCATAAGCAAGACGGACTTTATGCACTTTCTGCGCGGCTTTAACCGCAATCAGGAGGACCGCTTCGTCAACGAAGCCCGTATGCGCGCCTACAACGTGGAAGATATCATGACCACTGGCATTGCCAAGCTTTCTCCGGATGACCGCATTAATGTTGCCTTGGAAGTTTTCCTGGAGAACCGCTTCCACGCCGTCCCTGTGGTCAATGAAAACGGTGAACTGGAAGGGATCCTTACCACTTTTGATATCATCAAGATGGTATCTGAGACCAAAGTGACCGCAGCGGAAATCCTGGAAAGCAAGAAACAACGTTAGCAGTCATTCTTGCAGGCTGGGAACAGCTTGCCCTGCGCCCGCCTGCCTGCCACGCGGGCGAAGTGTTTTTTGCCTGTTTGTTGACCTTAAAATGCCCTGACCTATGAAAAAGATACTTTTGCCTACCGACTTCTCTGCTATTGCGGCCAATGCCTATGCCATTGCGCAAGAAGTAGCCAAGCGCAAAAACGCAGAGATTGATGTGATGCATGCCTATCACCCCTCTTTCGATTACTCCAACCCCTACCTGGACATGCCGGCTGCTGAGTTCGACAGCATCAAGCGGGAATTGCTGGAGCAATTTATAGAAGCAGATGCTGGCCCGGCTGCCGGGGATGTGGCCGTTCTGGCGCGCCCAAGGCTTCAGATCGGTTTTGCATCGGAGGAGATCGTCAGGATGTCAGAAGACTACGACTTGATCATTATGGGGACAACCGGCGAGGGCAACCTCCTGGAAAAGGTGTTTGGCAGCGTATCCACCCATGTGGCGCGCTTCGCCCACTGCCCTGTCCTTTTAGTGCCTGGCGCTTGCCGCTGCAACAATTTTGAAGAGGTCATCTTTGCCAGCAATTACCAGGCGGCTGATGAGACCCTAATCCAAAAGGTCCTCAGCATAACGGGGCCAAGCGTATCTAATGTCCACTTTGTCCATATTGACAACGAGACCAATACGCCTTACCATGTCGAAGAGGTGCTGCATGAGCAAGCCAGATTGTACGGCGCAGCCCCCGTAGGTTTCAATTCAGTAGAAATTGAGTGCCCGGATGTGCAGGAAGGCATTGTGAAGTACGCCAGTGATATTCAGGCAGACCTGATCGTTATGGGCACCTTGCACCGGAGCTTCCTTGACCGGCTTTTCCACAAGAGTGTTACGCAGGAAGTCGCCTTCCATACCACCGTGCCCCTGCTGGTGATGCACTACGACGAGTAATAACCCTAAGCCAGCCGCCGGAGCTCCACTAGCGTTATCTCCGGCAGTATGCCAACCCGCCCCGGGTAGCCCAGATAACCGAGCCCGCGGTTAACGTATAAGTACTGAGTGCCCTGCTGATACAAGCCCGCCCATTGCTTGTAGACATACTTGATGGGGCTCCATTTGATCCAACCGGGGATTTCCACCCCAAACTGCATGCCGTGGGTATGCCCGGAGAAGGTCAGGGCGATATCCTTATGTTTTTCTAAAACTTCCCCCTCCCAATGCGAGGGGTCATGGGAGAGCAAAAGCTTGAGGGCTGCACCCTCGGTGCCCGCCGCAGCCTTTTGAAGATCCCCGTACTTAGGGAAGCGCGGATGGGTGGAGTAGTTTTCAACGCCGATTACCGCTACTTCCGCCGCTCCGATGGCTACCTTGCGGTGCTCATTGAGCAGCAAGTCCCAGCCTAATTGCCGGTGGATGCTTTTCAGCAATTCCATGTTGGCGTCCTTTTCTTCGTTGGAGCCCCAGCGCACGTAATCTCCGTAGTCATGGTTGCCAAGTACAGAATATACGCCGTGCTTCGCCCGGATTTTATCAAAAACATCGATGAAAGGCTGGGCTTCCGATGCCTTGTTGTTGACCAGGTCACCGGTGAAAAATACCAGGTCGGGTGACTGTGCATTAATCAAATCCACGGCATTGCGCACCGGCTCCTTGTGCAAAAAACTACCGGAGTGGATATCAGAAATCTGCACAATGCGCAGCCCTTCGAGCTCAGGTGGCAGGCCGGGTAAGCGCACCGTTTCCCGAAACAGGCGGTAGCGGTAAGGATTGCGCCACATACCGTAGAGTAACGAAAAGAAGGGGATGGCACCCAGCAACAAACCCAGTTGTGCCATAAATTTAGACCGGCTGGGGTCAAATCCGCTGCCGCTGCCAATTTGGTTGTATGCAAAAGCCCCCAGGCGCCTCACATCGTCGATTAGCAATACGGCGCCGACCAGCATTTTAGAAATGTAGATGATAAAGAAAAGCGTGCGCACAACCATTACTGTATCTTTCGGCCACCCTTCGGTATCAACTGCAATGAAGGCAATTAGCCCAACGGGGACCATCCAGTACAGCGCGTAGGCTAAATAGCGCAAGTAGGGCGCCCAGCTCTGAGCAGTTGCCCGCAGCGCCAGAAAGGCATACCCATCGAACGCCAACAGGATTGCAATTAGAAAGACCAAGCGCATAGAACATAGAATTTGATACGCTCTTAATAAGTGCAGCGCCCGCCATTTGGTTGAGCAGAAGTGAATATTCTCATTGGTTTTTCGGCCAAGCCTTGATTTTTATCAATGCAGGCTTTTTTTGTATAGATTTTCTTAGCAATCCGATGGAATTGCCGGCCGGTTTTGCACTAAACCAGAAGAGCCAGCCGTTATGAAATCCCGCAACGGCAAATGGGTGGCAAAAATTAGATTCGGCGGTTTGCCCGAGCACCTACTTAAATACCGAATATTCAAACTATTCAAAATATACTCTATAAAACAGGCCTTTATTTTTAATTTTATTTTACCATTTAGTTCAATTTGACGTTAATTCAAAATTAAATTTGCCTATTGGCTTGACTCCTACCTCATTTGCAACTACATTTGCGGCATCAACCGCAAAACGCTTAAAAACGAGAATCCAATGAAAAAAGCAGCTCTGATTTGCACTTTGGTATTGGCAAGCCTGACGACACTCTCTGCCCAGCTCAGCTTTAAACCCGGCGACCTCGAGATTGCCGCCGGCATAGGCGCTATTCCCACTTATGCCAAAGACGGTGCCACCACGCTAACGCCCCCTCTTAGCCTTAGAATGAACGTCCGTGTCTCCCCAAAATTCAGCCTGGGCGGATTTGCCGCTTACGCCGCCTCCGAGCGCAACGGGCGCCTCTTGCCCGATGGCAACCTGCAGGACATTACCAACGAATCTTTCCAGGTTGGCATGCGCGCCGCTGCACACAGCCAGCTCGGCGAAAGGTTTGATGTATACGGAGGGATGATGCTGGGCTACGATATGCCTACAATTGAAGAAAACATCAACGGCAGCCCGAAGAGCAAGGGCGACGGCACCCCTTCATTCATCCGCCCCGAAAGCAACAATAATTCATTCATTTACAGTGCCTTCATTGGTGCCACCTACTACCCTAAAGCCCACCTGGGTTTCTTTGGTGAAGTAGGGTATGGCATCAGCGTGCTCAACCTTGGAGTTAGCCTGCGCCTGTAAACCAATTTGACGATAAGCCCTACTATGGATCTGAACCACATCCCTCGCCTGCGCTATACAGACCGCAATCAATTCTTTCTCATCGCCGGCCCCTGCGCGATTGAGGGGGAAGCAATGGCCTTTGATATTGCCCGCCGGGTCAGCAATATTTGCGGCCAACTGGAAATCCCCTATATTTTTAAAGGGTCTTACCGGAAGGCCAACCGCTCCCGCATGGACAGCTTTACCGGTATTGGGGATGAAAAAGCCCTTGGCATTCTCCGCTCAGTTGGGGAAGAGCTGAATATACCGGTAACGACAGACATCCACAGCGATGAAGAAGCTGCTATGGCTGCCGCTTATGTGGATGTGCTTCAGATCCCGGCTTTCTTATGCCGCCAAACCAGCTTGCTGGCCGCCGCCGCCCGGACTGGCAAAGTGGTCAATATTAAAAAGGGTCAATTTTTGAGCCCGGCCGCCATGCGATTTGCTGCTGACAAAGTCCGGGAAACCGGCAACGACAAGGTTATGCTTACTGAACGCGGCACAACCTTCGGGTACCAAGACCTGATTGTTGACTTCCGGGGCATCCCCACTATGCAGGCACAGGGCGCACCGGTCGTATTGGATTGCACCCATTCCTTGCAGCAGCCGAACCAAGCTTCCGGGGTGACCGGAGGCCGCCCGGCCCTGATCGGGACAATGGCCAAAGCGGGAATCGCTGCCGGCGTAGATGGCTTGTTTATCGAAACGCACCCCCGTCCTTCGGAGGCCAAGTCTGATGGCGCCAACATGCTACCGTTGGATCAACTTGAGCCCCTGCTTGCCCGATTGGTGCGCATCCGGCAGGCCGTTCAGTAAAAAATCAGCCGCGGCAAGCAGCGTTTTGGCGGTTCAGGAGGTCTTATGAATAAGAAGCGCTCATCAGACATCCCCGGAATCACATCCACTTCGCCTTGCTTTGAGCCAACAGATACAAGCTGCTTAGCTTGATTTTTGATCTAAAATTTTGCATATTATTATCGAAACCAAATAAAAGGAGGACTCTATGAGAAAGAAAAGCAACTACCACACCACTGTACTGACCATCCTCCTGATGCTTGTTGCGCCTATGCTATTTGGCCAACAAGCGGAGAAAACACTGGTCAAATCTTTTAATTTGGAAGGCCTACAGACTGTATCCCTTGGCATCGACGCCCCGGTTGAAATCACCGAATGGGACCAGCCGTTCCTGCGCGTTCAAATGCACATCGAACTGGAAACAGGCTCGGAGGCCTTGCTGAAATCCCTCGTTAGGGCCGGCCGTTACAACTTGAAAGGCCAAACAGCAAAAGATATTTACACCATAATTGCACCTGACCTTAACCGGGAAGTAAAAATTGGCGGGCAACTGCTGGCAGACCGGGTGACCTTCGTGATCAACAAACCGCGTCACGTACAGTTTGTACAGCCCGGAGCGCCAACTCAGCCCAACCAGGAAACCGCTTCCTCTTTGTAGCAACTTTTAAAAAAACTGCAACGTTATAAGGGGTGTGTCTCAATAGAGGCATGCCCCTTATTATACATATTTGACAAGTAATTGCATTAATGAGAATCGGATGGATAATTATTGGGCTGCTATGGCTCGCCACCCCGGCAGATGCTCAGCTGAAGACCACTTTGCATAAAGTATTTGAAGTGCCGGAAGCCTCCAATCAACTGGTCTTTAACATCTACGAACAAGACTCCTTTGATATCGTACCCTGGGCCGGCAACACCCTGATGGCGGAAACCCATGTCTCAGTGGAAAAAGCCTCCCGCGGCGTATTCGATTATTTGATCGAAGAAGGGCGCTATGATGTCTTGACGGAGCCTGCGGGCGACAGCCTACTGGTCAGCAGCAAGGACCTTGTCCGTCAGGCTATCCGGGTACAGGGGGTAGAGTCTATAGAGCGTGTGTATAGCCGGATTTTCATTCCGGACACCTTCGAGCCCTTCTCTGCTGACGTCTGGAAGCGCCCGGAGCGAACGGAGGAAGAGGAGCGGGAGCGCCCGCGCAAAAAGCTTAACCGGGAAAAGATGGATGTCGACGAATCGGTCAAAGAGGCGGTCCGCCCCAATGTGGATACGACGGGGGCCGGCCCTCAAGCCCCAACGGCAAAAGACAGGGAAAATCATGATTAAAGAGCTGGAACTAAAGCTGAGCCCGGCGGAAGCCCTGGATGAGGCGCTTGTGCAAACGCGCGCTGTTCAGAAGAGTGGCTTCCCTGCTAATACGGTGCAAGCGGTCCGCCCGCTCCGGCGCTCCATTGATGCCCGTGGCAAGCGCCCCGTTGTCCGCTTGCGGGTAGGGGTCTATTCAGAAGAAGCCCCTGCTCCGGAGCCCGCTCTGCTCAGCCGTCTGAGGTCGGTGGACGAAGCGGCGGAAGTTATTATCGTAGGGGCCGGCCCAGCGGGTTATTTCGCCGCACTGGAGCTCATCGAGCTGGGCTTCAAGCCGGTGCTGTTTGACCGGGGCAAGGATGTCAGGGCCCGCCGCCGTGACCTGCGGGCTATCCAGCAATTTGGTGAGGTCAACCCCGACTCCAATTACTGCTTTGGGGAAGGCGGCGCCGGCACCTATTCGGATGGCAAACTATACACCCGCTCCCACAAGCGCGGCAATATTGAAAAAGCGCTCCGGCTACTCGTGGAGCATGGCGCTAAATCCGATATCCTAATTGACGCCCATCCCCACATTGGCTCAAACAAACTCCCAAAAATCGTCGGCAATATCCGGGCGACCATTGAGCATTACGGCGGGGAGGTCCACTTCGGAAGTGCTGTGACCGACTTTATTATGCGGGCGGGCACTCTCCGGGGCGTGGTCGTCAACAAACAAGAAGAGCACTTCGCCGAAGCCGTTATTCTGGCTACCGGCCATTCCGCCCGGGACATCTACCAACTTCTGCACCGCAAAGGGATCCGCATGGAAGCAAAACCCTTTGCGCTCGGCGTCCGCATTGAGCACCCACAGCCCCTCATTGACAAAATACAGTACAACCAGCGCCCCCGGGAAGCCGCCCTGCCGGCTTCCAGCTACCGCCTGGCCTGCCAGGTAAAGGGCAGGGGGGTCTTCTCCTTTTGCATGTGCCCCGGCGGCCTGGTTGTCCCTGCGGCAACTGCACCGGGCGAATTGGTGGTCAATGGGATGTCTATGTCCCGCCGCGACTCCCCCTATGCCAATTCCGGCACGGTAGTCGCAGTCGAGGTAGAAGACCTGAAGCCTTATCGTGCCGAAGGGGTGTTTGCTGGGCTGGCTTTTCAAAGGCAGGTCGAACAAATCCTTTTCCAGCACGGCGATGGCAGCCAGAAAGCCCCTGCCCAGCGCCTTACTGATTTCGTAAAAGGCAAAGTGTCTTCGGATTTGAACGGGACCTCCTACATCCCCGGGCTCTACCCAGCCCCTTTGCACCAGCTGCTCCCCGAGCCTGTTTCTGCCCGGCTGCGCAAAGCCGTCCAGATATTTGGCCAGAAAATGAAGGGCTATTATTCCGCCGAAGCTAATGTGATCGGCACGGAGAGCCGGACAAGCTCCCCGGTGCGCATCCCGAGAGACCGAGCTACTTACATGCACCATCAGGCGCGGGGGCTCTTCCCGGCCGGTGAAGGAGCGGGCTACGCCGGCGGCATCATATCGGCAGCGATGGATGGCCAGAACGTTGCCCGGGCTGTCGCTCAGTTCTTAGATGGATGAGCGGTAAAAAAAATACACTACCTTGCGGCCCCTAACAAAAATAACAAATGAAAGATATACTCGATTTACTGGGCAGGGGTATGCTTGCCTTTATTTTCCTATACGAAGCCTATGACTCCATCTTCTACTACGAAGCGACCAAGCAAAAAATGACAGCTTATGGCCTGGAATGGCAGCAGGACCTCCTTCTGGTGGGGGCCATTATTCTTCTAATCATAGGCGGGACCTTGCTCCTGATTGGCTACCGTACTGGCTTTGCCATGTTTTTGTTGCTCTGTTACTGGATCCCTGTCACCTTTATTGTGCACGCCTTTTGGTTGGACCCGGAACCGGAGCGGCGGCTGCAGTCTATTCTGTTCATGAAGAATATCGCAATCGTCGGCGGATTGTTTATGGTTTGGGCAAACGGGGTTGGCAAGTACAGTATTAAGCGTCTGTTCGCCACCACTCATGTGCCCGGCAATTAGGACAGGGCACCTATTTTGACCGGGCTCTTGATTTTTACGGCTAAATCCCCCTATCTTTGAATAGGCGTTGAGGGCTGCCCCGGTTAAGTTCTGTAGGCAGGCTTGGCGCTTTCTTTCATTGACCAGTGCTCTGCATCGGCTTGGCAGCCGCGATCTGGAAGGGCATTAACAATCGTTGCAGGCACAGCGGAACCGCTGCTGATTCCGATCACCTAGGCCTGTAGAAATATTGCTTTCGGGCATCTTATAATAACCCTGATCAACAATTATAGAGACTGTATGAAATCATAGCGCATATTATACCCGAAGCACTGCCTTATTCAGCCAGCTTTCTTATTACAAGCATCTCTTTCGGAAGCCTCCAATAAGTTACTGATTCGATGCCGTATGGCAGTTGCCTGGGATATCCGGGGCCTGGGCCCATCTATTCTTAACTCTTATCTTTTTCACCTTTTAATCCTTTAATGTGATGAATATTTTTGTTGCCAAGCTCAACTTTGACACGGATAGTGATGGCCTGCGGGCGGCGTTTGAGGCCTTCGGAGAAGTAGACTCTGCCAAAGTCATTAACGACCATTTTACAGGCAAGTCCCGTGGGTTTGGATTTGTGGAAATGCCAGATGACGAAAAGGCACTTGAGGCAATTGAGCAGCTTAATGAGTCTGAACTGGATGGCAACACCATTGTAGTCAAAAAAGCCGAGCCCCGGGAAAAAAGAGGCGGTGGCCGGGGCGGTTATGGCAATCGGGGCGGCGGAAGAGACCGCGGCGGCTACGGTGGCGGAAGGGACCGCGGTGGCTACGGTGGCAGGCGCGACCGGGACAGCTACGGCGGCGGAAGAGACCGTGGTGGGTACGGCGGCGGGCGCGACCGGAATTACGATGACAACCGGGGCAACCGGAATGACCGTTATTAAGCCCCCGCCGAAGTTTGTGCCTGCGGGCTGATCATTTCCAGGCAACTCACCGCCCTTAAAAA
>CAZNSK010000118.1:0-19165 GCA_964575505.1 uncultured Phaeodactylibacter sp. | reverse complement strand
TCTGATCTACAGGATAGCAGCCTGAAATCTGGTTTTATTTAATTCGTGTCCCTTATGTGCAACGGCTACGCCACCGCTCGGTGCGGCCTATTGGGCCAGAATGGACGGCCCGGCTGAACCGGCTACGGCAGCAGCTGCAGTTCCGGCAGCCGGTCGCGCTTATGGAGTCAGCCCTCATACAGGCCCCAGTAGCCATAGGGTGGCTTAAGCCATTGATTCTCTTGCCCGTAGGCACCATCAATGCGCTAACACCAGCTCAGGTAGAAGCCGTGCTCGCCCATGAACTGGCCCATATCTACCGCCGCGACTACCTGATCAATATCCTGCAATCAATCATCGAAGCGATCTATTATTTCAACCCGGCTGTTTGGTGGATATCCGCCTACATACGCGAGGAGCGCGAGCACTGCTGCGACGATATGGCAGTTGCCCTGAGCGCAGATGCCCTGGGGTATGCCAAAGCGCTGGTCACCGTAGAGGAGGCTGCACACCAGCACCCTCGCATGGCGATGGCGATGGCCGCCAAGGGCCAGCCCCGCCTGCTCCGGCGTGTCCAGCGGATTCTCCACCAACCCCGACAAAAAATGTACACCATGGAAAAAATCACTGCTACCAGCCTATTGCTGGCTGCGCTGTTGTTGCTTTCCTTTTCTTATGCGCCTGCCACAGAAACGGCAGCCCATCCTGCTCTACCAGTTATGGAAGTGCTCACGCCCCTTCCTCCGGCAGGCCTGCCTGCTAACCTGACAGCATTATCAGGCCGGCGCGACACCCTGCCCAAAGGGAATATCCAAATTCAGACAGAAGACAACGGAAGGCGTGTCGATGCAGCACTGGAGGATGGCAAAATTCAACGGTTAAGCATTAATGGGGAGGCCATCCCCGAATCTGAATTCGAAAATTACGAAAGCATGATTGAGGAGATGCTGGCGGAGGCCCCGGCACCCCCCACTCCACTCGCGCCTCCGGCTCCGCCCGCCCCACCGGCATCACCCGTGCCTCCGGCTCCACCGGCTCCCCCAGCCCCGCCAGCTGCGCCCCATGGGTTCTTCTTCGAGAAGAACAGTGATAAAAAAGTACGCACGGAAAAGCGGGCAGATGGTACGGTTGTCATAGAAATAGAAGAGGGAGACGATGCAGAGCCGATTGAGCTTATCATCGAGTCTTCCGAAGACGGGCAGCAGGTGATCCGTATCAAAGAGCAAGTCATACGGGTGGGCGACAGCCTGACCATTGAGACCGAGGGGGGCAATACGCTCCTATTTGATACCAGCCGCAAAGGATTGGCTCGGTACGGTAACGGCCACAATCTGGATATCGAAGTGGAGCAGATGGTCGATGAGGCCAATAAAGAGGCCTGGGAAAAAACCCGCCAGCAGTTGGAAAAAGCCGAGGGTTTTAACTTCGAATTTGACGAGGACAACTTCGACATTAACTTCGAAGGCTTTGAAGGAGGCCATCTCGGACCAGCCGTTTGGATGCCCCATCGTGGCATAGGGCCGGGCCAAATGAAGCCGGCTATTGAACGGCAGCTGCTCAATGACGGCTTTATCGAGAGCACGGAAGCCTACAAATTCCAGCTCAGCGGCAAGGGCAAGCTCCGCATCAATGGCCAGCGGATGCCCGAGGGCGTATACGAGCGCTACAAGCGGCTTTACGAACGCACCACCGGTTCGAAACTCAGCCGGGGAGATGAGGTGGAAATCCATAAAAAGCAGTAAGGCTTGAAGAGCTCCGGTGAGCGTGGCCCCTTCCAGCCCTGTGCTCGCCGGGCTCACAGGATACCCTCTCCGGCTATGCGATCAGGCGCCCCCCAGCCATTCCCTGAAGTCGCCCGCCCGGTCCCGGCTAACAGCCACCTCAAAATCAGCAGCGGGCAACAATTTTACCTGTAGCCGCCCGTTGAACAGCGGCGCTACTTTCCTTATGGACTGTATATGAGCAATCACCTTGCGGTTGAGCCGAAAAAAGCAGGTGGGGTCGAGCAGGGGTTCCAATGCATCCAGGGTGTAATCAACAGCATGGCGCTTTTTCCCTTCCATATGGGCATAGACGATGCCTGCTTCTGAATAAAAATAGCGGATCTGGCGGGTCTCAATAAAACTGAGCTGTTGCCCGATTTTGATGATAAAGCGTGTCTTGTAGGCCGGCTGAGACAGGTTGCTTAGCAGCGACTGAATCACTTCGGGCGATAGCGCAGGGGGTAGCTGATTGCGCTTGCGCTGCTCATATTGCAGGAAAGCCTGTGCCAGCTCTTCTTCCTCTATCGGCTTCAACAGGTAATCTACGCTGTCTTGCTTAAAGGCCTTGAGGGTATATTGATCATAGGCCGTGGTAAATATAACGGGAGCACTCAGCGCTGTGCGGTGAAAGATGTCAAAGCTCAACCCATCTCCCAATTGAATATCCAAAAATGCCAAGTCTGGCTGTGGGTTATTGTTCAACCATTTCACCGTAGCTTCCACACTATCCAGTACTCCACAAATTTCAGCTTCGGGCCGCAGCTTCCGGATCAACTGCTGCAAGCGCTTGGAAGCTGGGAATTCATCTTCAACAATCAGGCATTTCATAACATTGCTTTTCGAAACGGATGCGGTAAAATAAGGGGCGGCGGCGGTTTTTTTTAACGCGAACGGCCCAAATTTCAGCCAGCGCCCGAAAAAAGCGCCCCCGGCGCCACCCGCCCCCAAATTCCTGCTACAATACTTGACCAGTCCCCCCAAAAAACTGTATTTTGTAGTTCCTTTTGAATAAGGCATTTATGCACAACCTGATCAACCACACACCCATGAATCTGGAAAAAGAGCCGGAGACAGCGGCTCCCGTTATTCTCATCGTTGATGACAGCCCCCTGAATACAAAACTGCTGAAATTTATCCTTGACGAAGCTGGCTATCAGACGCATGTAGCCACGAATGGCCAGGCTGGCATCGAAGCGGTAGAAGCCCTTCAGCCGGACCTCCTCCTGCTCGACGTCATGATGCCCGATATCGACGGCTTTGAGGTCTGCAGACGGGTCAAGGAAAAGCCGGAAAATGAAAACCTGCCTATCATTTTCATCACCGCCCTGGATCAGACAGAAGATATTGTCAGAGGCTTTGAGCTCGGCGGAGTCGATTACGTCACCAAGCCATTCAACAAAAAAGTGCTGCTGGTCCGCATTAAGAACCACATCGACCTGCTCAGAAGCCGTCGTAAAGTAGAGCGGCAGGCTGCAGACCTGGCTGCCTCAAACCAGCTTAAATCCCGTATGTTTTCCATCATAGGTCACGACTTGCGCTCGCCCCTGGGGTCGCTTAAGTTGAGCCTCGACTTCATCAACCGGGGCCTGATTGACCCCAAAAAAGAGGATTTCAGTGCTACCGTATTCAAACTGATGAAATCGACCGATGAAGCACTAAACCTGCTGGAAAACCTGCTGGGCTGGGCCAAGTCCCAAAGCGATGCGCTGGTGGTCTCCCCGGAAGTCATTGAAGTCAGGGAGGCGGTGGAAAGCGTAGTCCGCTTGCTGAAGCTCAACCTGGATAACAAAAATATTCGCATAGCAATTGATATACCGGAACAGCTGAAAGCCACCGCGGATTTGCATATGCTCAAAGCCGTCGTGCGCAACCTGGTCTCCAACGCCATTAAATTTACGCCCGCCGGCGGCTCTATTGCCGTAACCGCCAAAGATAAAGGGGATTCGGTCTCGGTCAGCGTCACTGATAACGGAGTAGGCATCCCTCCTGAGCAGCTCGACAAGATATTCAACCCCAATATACAGACTACCACAGCAGGAACCGAAGAAGAAGGGGGCAGTGGCCTGGGGCTGCTGCTGTGCCAGGACTTTGTAGAAAAGAACCACGGCGAAATCAGCGTGGACAGTACGGTTGGCGAAGGGACCACCTTTGCCTTTACGATACCGGCAGCCCACTGCACTGCATCAGCCTGAAGCGTTCCTTGCCGGGGCCGCATTGGCCAGCCTTCGCAGGCAGCGAGGCAGGCGAAATTAAAACATTAGACAAGTGAGCACAAAAAAAGACTATTCAGTAGAAACCCTAAGAGGGGTGGCCATCATCCTGGTGGTCATGGGCCATGTCATCGGCTCTGCCTCCGATGGGGGGATGAAGGTAGCGGATGACTCCGGATGGCGGCACCTGTACTTTACATTTGAGTACCTGCGTATGCCGCTTTTCACCGTCATTTCGGGCTGGGTATACGCCCTGCGCCCCGTCACCCCCGAAAAGATCAAATCTTTCACCACTAAGAAAGTCCGGCGGATTTTGTTTCCAATGGCATTTGTAGGCACCGCATACTTCCTGCTACAGTACATCGTGCCTGGCACCAATAAAACCGGGAACCTGGCAGAAATCTGGAAAATCTATGTCTTCCCCTACACCCTGTACTGGTACCTGCCCTCCCTCTTTCTGGTATTCGTATTGACCGGGCTGCTTGACGCCTACCAACGCATCCATACGTTCTGGCAGTGGCTAGGCTGGACGCTGATAGGTTTTGCCCTTTTGCTGCTGCGGGATGTGGTCATTCCGGAAGCTTCCCCTAATTACTTTAGCTATAAAGGCGGTATTTATCTGCTGCCGTTTTTCTTGATTGGGGTGGGCATACAGCGCTTCAAAACATTTTTCGACAATGTATGGCTCAACCGTTTGCTTGCCCTGATCTTTTTCAGCGGTTTAATACTCCAGCAGTTGGGGTGGTACGAGGTCATTCAATACAACCTCGACAAGCAAAGCGGCATGGGCCTGCTGATCGGCATCACAGGGACCATTCTGCTGTTCCGGCTCAAGTGGAAAATCGACTGGCTGATCTACTTTGGCAGTTTTGCTTACTCCATTTATTTATTCCACTCCTTCGGCACGGCTGGCGGGCGGATTATTTTCAAATGGATAGGCATCACCCACGACCTCCCGGTATTCCTTTTCTCAATGGCACTAGGTATGCTGGCCCCCATTGTAGCTGAAAAAATCCTGGACCGCTTTGGCTGGACCCGCACACTGTTCCTGGGCCGGCGCTATGTAGCTGCCGAAAAGAAAGCTCCAGCCCCGCTCACCCGGCGGGTGGTATAAGCCCTTATAGAATTGTACGGTTCCTGAGCCTACCCGGCAGGATATTACCTGGTATTGAGCACTGCGGCGTCAGCGCACCCGGCCCCCCCCTGCCGGTAAGCGCTTAAGTGCCCTCCGGCACAAACTTGGATTGATTGGGGCGGGCGCCCCCTTCAGGCTGGCCAACACGGCAAATAACCAGAGCAAGGAAACCCAAAAGGCCGTCGCGGATGTTCCGCAACGGCCTTTTCGCTATGCCTGATTTGTCTACGCTTACTGCAGCACCAACGCCTGAGGCGCAGACGCTAGGCCAGATTCCGATACGGTACGCAGCGCGTAAAAGCCAGCCGGCAAAGCACTCCGGTCAAGCGTAATAGTAAGCTCCCGCTGCTGCGCGTCAACTTTCGTGTGGGCAATCCGGTGGATGCGACCCTGTGCATCAACCAGCTCTATTTCGTAGGCTCCAGCCTCGGCAGCCGCTACCCGCACGGACAACCATCCGACGGCGGGGTTGGGATAGACTTGCAAATCTGTAGGCATTGCAGGGGAATCCTCAGCGAGGGTGGGGGCGCTCATCTTGCCCGCTTCACGGCCTGGTGCCCCATCCTCGGCAACGGCGAGCGCATGGCCTCCACAATCGACTACAAAAGTGAACCACTCACCCGATGCTGCCATATTCCGCTCATCAATGGCGAAGATTTCGATCAGGACCACTGCTCCGGCCTGTTCCGGCCCGGGTGTGAAATCAATGACAACCGAGTCTGGGTAAAAGGTAGCCGAGGCGTAGTCTGGCAAGCCATTGACGAGGTACTTCAGGCTTTCCTGGTCCGCATCCGTTGCCTGCAGGGACAAGTGCCCGGTGCTGCCAATACAAACTTCCAGGTTATCCAGGGAAGGCAGTACCGGTGCCTGATTGCCACCGCTTACGTAAACGATCTCTATACCATTGATCTTGGGCTTGTTCTCTATGCCAATAAACTCCAAATCTATCGTCTCCCCCTGTAGGATAGAAACGGTAAACGTCCGCTTGAGGGCGTGCAGCCCCGCCTCTTCGTAGATGCTGAAGTTGTCGAGCACCAGGTTGCCATTTAGCAGCATATCGAAAACCACCGGCCCTTCATCATTAATATCTTTAGAGCGCTCCGCAAAGAAAAGGTTGACTTCGTAGGTGCCTTCATCCACGGGCATAGACCAGAACATAGGGTCGCCGGTAAACCCTTCGGTCGCGAATGGCCCAAAGAGATTATCCGGGGCACCGGTGGTGTTGGTTCCCGACCAGCCGTGGCTTCCGGTGCGGTGTGTTTTGGTCAGCTCAAATGGCGTGATTTGATGGTAGCCGTCTTCCCAGGTAAGGCCTTCGTCGTAGAGCTCGGGCCCACCGCAGTTGACGCGTATGACCGCCGTGTGGGTCGCAATTTCTTTGTGAAATACATGCACCCGCACATCCACTGAGTCCACGCCGCCAAATTGGTCGTCAGCAGTAATGCGCAGGGTGTAGATACTGCCCGCGTGCCGGTAACGTACATCGGTCGCCAAATAATGCAAGCCGCCGTGTTGATCGAGCTGCATGAAAGGGGGCAGGTTTTCAATGGTTACCCTAAGCTCGTCCCCTTCCGAATCGGTAATTGGCAGGTCAATCCGGTCCTGCGTGAGGGTAAGCAATTGTATATCGCCCTCAAATTCGATCTGGGGCGCCGTATTATTGGGGTCCCGGATAATGAGCTCAAAGGAAAGCCGGGTTTTGTCATTGTGAGAAACATCCGACAGCACCAACTTGGTGGGGTAAACGCCTTTGTGGGCAGGTGTGGGCTGTATGATCAACCGGGCGCTGCCATTCCCCAGTTCCTGAACCTGCACAAAGGAGGGCAGCCCGGAGAGGTTGTATACAATGCCATCCCCATCTGCGGTGGTGGCGTTCAGGGCCAGGGTGTCGGCCTCGTCCCAGTTCACCATGAACGTTTCCGGCAGGCTCAGCTCCGGCCGGTAGTTCATGACGTAAGATAGGCCCTCCTGTGGCCCCATATTGTGAAAAGGGGCCGGGAAATCAGGATAGGGGTCATACAGGGCGGGCCACGGCAGGGTATCAAAAGCGGCCTGCACGTTATTGTTCTCCTGCAGCAGCTCAGGGGCGCCGGAGCTGTTGCGGAAAAAAGTGGTAGCGCTGCCGCCCTGCCATTGATTACCGGTCACTTCCAGCGGGTTAATTTCGTTGCGGTTGCGGATTACCTGGTCGAGGCGGGTATCGTGAAAATAGTTGCCCTTCACCTGTATGGGGGCCTCCTCCATGGAGATGGTGCGGTTGTCAATGTAAGCGCCATCGCTGTTCGCGCAGTAGTTGTCGAATACTTCGATATCACCTGAGCCCATCACAATGAAACTATGCTCCGTAGCGCCCAGCATTACATTATTGAAGTAACGACCCACGGTATTATCGCCAATCTGCAGCCCCTTCCCGTGGTAGGGCTTGTTGTCGGCCCCGGCATTCCAGATGAGGTTGTTGTAAACCGCCACATCTTCTACAGCATTGGCAATCTGAATGCCCTCCCGCCCGGTATTATGGGTGATGTTGTTGAAAATCCGAAGGTGGCGGAACTCCATGCCCGGTGATTTGGTCTCACCGATGTACATGCCTTCTGTGACATTTTTTATCAGGCAATCGTGGATCACCAGATGCGCAAATACCGGAATCGGGGTAGGCGGATGGCCCCCGAAATCCTTCTTGGCCTTGATCCCAAAAAAGCCGTCGTGGTCAATCTCCACGAATTCGATCTCACAGTGGGAAGAAAATCCCGAAAAGGCAACACCGCAGTTGGAAGCTACCAATTTGAAGCCATAGTGGTGGTTGACATCGCCGCGCCCGGTGATTTTCACGTGGCGGCAATCCCGGAAATCGATGGCGCTGCCGTAGGTGGTATTGATGTGCACCTGCCCCCCGTCATTAATAAAAACGATAGGCTGCCCCTCGCTGCCCTCCAGGTCTTTAAAGATCAGGGCTTTGGTGCGGCCGGCGGCAATGAATACCGTATCCCCCGGGCCGGGAGGCACATCAAAAGAACCCGGTGTATAATAGACCGGATCCGTTGCGCTTATGTAGTAGGAATCGGTTTGTCCCAGAATGGGAAACGCTGCAAGCAGCGTTAAGGCGAGTGTGAGTGTTTTGTGCATAATTTGTTGGTTCGTAGTTTCTATTGCAAAAATAAAGACCTGACCAAATGAATTTACCATAGATTCCTGCCATCCGTGACAGAGTAGTGCTTAAAGCCTGCCCCTTGCGCCCTTCCAACTATTCTCCTGCAGCCGGGTTTTAATGAAAGGGGCGTTTGGCTCCCTTCTACCAAATACGCGGGGTGAAGCCAAGCCCGATTTACCCGTCTTAAATGCCCACTACGATGAAGCCTTCATGCCTTTTCCTTGCTTTGCTGCTGCTCTTTTCCTGCGGGAGAAGGGATGCCGACTCCCAATCGGGCTCAACCGATGAGCCCGCTCAGCCATCCGATACCATTGCCGCTCCCCTCAGGGCAGCCCAGGCACGCACTACGAAAGCCTGCCCGGTAGCGGGTACTGTGCAGGCCGGCAACCACTACCTCAGCCAGCAGCAGGGGCTGTATGTTGTGATCTCCGCTGACAGCACGACGCGCCACCCGAAGCTGGGTGCCAGCCACCGGGTACTGGAGATTTACGACAGCCGGAACTGCCAGCGCTTGGTCCGGGAGGTCTTACCGGTAGACCGGGCGGCTGATTTCCCCTATGCCCTTGCGGAGATCAACTACAACAACGCCGTGCAGTTGCTGGCCATACGGGGTACGACCCAGTTTTACCTCTACGACCTTGCCCAACGGGCATTGCGGGGCCCCTTCCAGCCTCAGTTCCCGAGTAAGCGCTATGGGGTGGACGCGCAATCCGGCACCATTCAGCAACTGGAAGTCTGGGAGTCTTACCTGATTGGCTACGCCCAGGATTACAGGGCATTTGTGTACCAGCTTAATGGCAGCACCGCCCCCACGCCCGTGCTGCCCCTTGCCGAATACGAGCGTGAAACCCAGGTGTTTCACCAGGCGTTCCTGCTGCCTTCCGCCCAAGGGGCACAGATTCTGCTGCCGGCCTACGAGCGGCGCACCCGGACCTTCCGGATCAACCCTGCCTTCGAGCAGCCCATCAAGATCGATGAAGCCGCCATCCAATTGCTTCAGGATGGCCGATTCCTGCTGCTCCGGGCCCGGGAGCCTTCAGGAGCGCCTGTCGTTATAGACCTGCAGGCCCGCCAGCGCCTGGAATTGCCGGAAGAGGTACAGGCTCAGGGCCCTGCTGCCGTACAAGCTTGGTTGGAAGTGCAAGAGTAGCCGGGCGGGTTGCTGTTCTGTCGAAATTCCGCTATCTTCTTTTTTCACAATAAATTGTCCCCTATGCGGTGCCTATCCGTCGCTTTTTGTGTATTGCTCTCCATTGCCCTCAACGCTCAGGGCAAAATGACGCTCCGAAAAATGGAAAAGACCTTCGACAAAGCGGAGATCGAATACGAAGGAGAGCGCGGTGCCTGGCTTCTCTATACACAGGACCACATCCTGCTCGTCCTGTCGGATGCCGAAAGCAACCGCATGCGCATCTTCACCCCCATCGTAGAAGAGGACGATACCACGCCTTTGCAACGGGAACGAATGCTGCGCGCTAATTTCCAATCTGCCCTAGATGCCAAGTACAGCTTGCACGACGGGTTTGTGGTCAGCGTGTTTACCCATCCGCTCCGGGAGCTGAGCCGGAAACAGCTGCTCGATGCCATTGACCAGGTGGTGCAGCTGTCTGAGACCTTCGGCACGACCTACTCCAGCACTGATTTGTACTTTGGGGAGCCCCGGCCGGAAGAGCAGCTTAAGGAAGAACAAAAGACGGAAAAAAGAACCTGATGCGGCGAGGCTTTGCAACGCTTTGGTTGAGCTGCTCCCTGGCCCCGACCTTCGCCATCGGGGTGGGAAAACCGGCGGTTAGCTTAAGAATACAGCACTTAGTGCGGCTCCATCGCCTGGCTTATCAACCGGTGGAAGTGATGTACGCAAGGCTCCATCGCCGGCGAGAAGCGCCCCCGTTGATACAGGCGCGACTGTATGCCTTTTTGCACGCTTTCCACTACGGCTTCGTCCTCCAGTTCGGTTTCATCGATATTATTATCCGCCCGGTTAAAGGCCGTGCCGGGGAAGGCATAAGAACGGAAGCGGACCCGCGTCTGATTGAGGGAGAGCGGTTCCACGACATTCAGGGAAAGGCCCCAGGGGTAGAAGTTGAACATTAGATTCGGAAACAGGAAGAAATAGTAAGCATATACCCGCCGGCCGTAATCGGGATGGCCTTCCGGCAAATCAAAGGCGGGCTCCTCGGGTTGGGCAATGCCAATCTGCAAGTTGCACCATTCAAAGGTCTCGTAGTCGTAAGCTTCCACGTCGAGCGCCGTGTTGAGCGCCGGGTGCACGAAAGGGACATGAAACCCTTCCAGGTAGTTATCGCAATAAAGAGCCCAATGGGCCTGAACATAGTGGTCCTGACTATCTTCCGCCACGTATTGCAGTTGATTCAGAGGCAAAAACTGCATCCGTTCCTTTATCGGAGCGATGGCAGTTTCCAGGCTGGCAAAGGGGCGCAGGCTGGTGAACAGCAACCCTGCCCAGTGTTCCAGAGGTAATGTCGGCAGGTTATCCTCGGGAGTGGGGAAATTGGCTGCCCCCTCAAAGGCCGGCATGCTCTTGAAGGATCCGTCGAGGCGAAAGCAACGCCCGTGGTAGCCGCACGCTAATTGCCGCATAGGGCCGGGTGCCTCCACGATGATTTTCCCGCGGTGGGTGCATACATTGGACAAGCAACGCTGTTGGCCCGACCGGTCGGTAGTAAGGACCATTGGCTCCCCCAGCACTCCAGGCAGCATTTCAAACGGATAAGCGTGGTTCGCATTGGCATAATCAGCTGAATCCCCAATGTAATGCCAGGCCCGCGCCCAGATGCGCTCCTTGGCTTGCTCGAAGCGGCCCGCCTCCCGGTAAAAGCTGCCGGGAAGGGTACGCGCCTTTCGAATGTCCGGATCAATCATAAATAGGTTATTTATCGCACCAGTAAAATACCGCCCTTAAGCAGCACCGGCAATCCCTGCCCATCCCTGGCTTCTATATGGTAGGCGTACTGCCCTCCTCCGGCTGGTTCGCTCCCGTACCGGCCATCCCAGTAGGCACCGAGCTCAGCCCCGCCGAAATCATTGGCTTCGTAGACCAACCCGCCCCAGCGGTCGTAAATCTGGTACTTCACCACAAAGAACGGTAATCCGGAAAAAAGCACAAAGCGGTCATTGTAACCATCTCCGTTGGGGGAAAAAGCCGTGGGCGCGTAAATCGGGCACTCCACGCCCAGCTCAATCGTATCCGAACGTACGCACCCCGCTTGGTCTTCTACCTGTATAGGTACGGGCCCTCCTGGTATGGCACTAAATTCAGGCGTACTTTGGGCCAGGCTAGCCACGGCAAAGGCGTACGGCGGTGTACCGCCGGCAGCGGCGAGCGCCAGGCGCCCGTTATCTTCCGCGCAGCGGGCCGGCTCAGCCGTTTGAACGCTCAGCCGAAGCGGGTCAACCTCTGGCACTTCCACCATCAGCTCTTCGGAAATGCAGCCCACAGTATCCAGCACTTGTAAGCGGAAGAGCCCCGCCGATAAGTTGGCAAACAAGCCAGAGGACTGGGGGGCGCTGCTATTGAGCTGATACCGCAGTGGGCCGGTACCACCCGCCCCGCTTACCCGAAGCGCACTTTCGCCCGGCCCGCAGCCGCGCACAAAATCGAGCATGAGCTCCAGCGGGTCTGCTTCTTCTATAGTGGCCTGGGCGGCAGCCATACACCCGTCGCTGTCTTCAGCAGATAGATTGTATAGCCCGGGGCCCAGGCCTTCAAAATCCGGAGACGCCTGCCAACCCTGCTGCCCCAGCTGATACTGCAAGCCCATGCCACTGCCTCCATTCGCTTCCACCCGCAGCGCACTGGCCCCGGGCCCGCAGGCTTCTACGGACACGGACAGCATCAGGGGGGTACTTTCCCCAACCGAAACGGTGCTTTCCACGCTACAACCCTGCTCGTCTACCACAGTAAGCGGATAAAGACCGGGCGGCAGGGCTTCAAAGACACCGGTAGCCTGGGGGGCAGCATTGCCCAATTGAAAGCTGAAGGGAGGGGTGCCGCTGCTGACCACCGCTTCTACCCTGCCGTTCGCCTCCCCGCAGGTGGTATTGCGGATGTTGACCGGCTCCAAAACCGGCGCATCTTCCAGGTCTTCCACCGTGACGGGCAGTTCCGACGTACAGCCTGCCTCATTGCGTACCACCAGCGTGTAATTCCCGGCGGCGACTTCTTCAAAGGCCGGGCTATCGCTAAATACCGTACCATCCAAACTGAACTGCAAACCATCGGTATTGACCAAATCTACGGTTACAGCCCCCCCTTCATTCGCACAGCTGACCGGTTCAACCGTAGCCGACAGCACAGGCAAAGGCGTAGATTCCGGCACCTCAATGACTGCCGAATCCGAACAACCATCTTCATCCATCACCATCAGTGTGTAACTGCCGCCCGGAACTCCTGAGAATAAGGAATCCGCCTGCGTGCCAAAGCCTTCCAGCTCATAGGTGTAAGGAGGCGTACCTCCCGTTGCGTCAATGGACAACTGTGTCCCATTTGCCTGGCAGGGGTCCGGCTCCACGCCCAGGATTTGCAGGGCTGCACTGCTGTCGACCACCGCTTCCGCTTCAGCGGTGCAGCCCTCCGCATCCATCACCGTAGCGATATAGGTTCCGGACGCCAAGCCTGTAAACGTGTCATTGCCCTGAAAATCAATGCCATCCAGGCTGTAAGTATAAGGCGGCGTCCCGGAACCGGCTGTTATGAGAAGGCTGCCATTTGGCTCTCCGCAGACGGTCCCTTCTGCTGCAACCGATAGGATAGCTGGCGGACTGCCCAGTGCCTCCACCTCGGCTTCGACTTCTAACTGGCATCCGAAATCGTCTTCCACATAAATGGTGTAGGTGCCCGGGAGCAAGTTGGTAAAGGTGCTGGCAGCCTGGTAGTTTTGCCCATCCAGGCTATACGTAAGCCCGCCATTCCCACCACTTACACTGATGGACAGCTGCCCTGCCGCTTCTGCACAGGTGGAACCAATACTTTGTAAATCCTCCAGCACCAGAGGGGCTGCCGCCAGGAATTCCAATTCACTGGCCGCCCCGTAGATCACCTGGCCTACATCGCATACAGGCTGGAGGTTGCCGGTATCAAAATCTATTGAAAAGACCGTACCGGCATCGCTGTCGTTACTGGCGTAGGTCACCGTATTTTCGCAATCGGCTACAAAAGTGACAATACCGAAGATTGACCCGCCAACACTGAAATCCAGAATGGGCCCACTATCCTCCAGGTTGTCCAAATTAATAGCGATCATTTGATTGGAAGACCCTGCCATCACCAGCTGGCCGTCCACAAAAGTCAGGTCACCGGCCGAGCCATAGCCCACGTTCCCCAGGTAATCGGGCGTATCCGTATCCGGATCGTAGGTGCTGAGGTCGCCGTTCGCCCCGACGCTGTAGATGAGCCCGTTCTGATCGGCGACCAGGCTGGTAAAAAAAGCGCCTCCGCCCTGTGGCAGCTGCCCCTGCAGGGTCTGCTCCCCGGTATTGGAGTTGACCAGGTACAGCTCTCCACTTGACCGTACCCCCCACAGTTGCCCATCCGGGGTGAATGTAATATCCGTTAAGCTGATGAAGGGAGGCTGCAGGGTAGACAAAAGGGTGGCTTCACAGTTGCCGATATCAATGGCGTAGAGCCGGCTGCTTTCCGTAACGACCAGAAAATCCTGAGCAGTAAGTGCAGCGCTCACCAGCAGCAAGCCTGACAAGACGGCAGCGCGGAGGTAAAGCAGATAGTTGGTAAAGCTGGTATGCATAGGCATGGTCAGTTTAGACAGCGGACAGATTGTGCCGCAGAGGTTTGACGGTCAAAGATTGGCACCGAATAAAGGCTCTAGCGTGAAAATACCATTCAAAAAGCAGGCCTGGCTGCACCGGTGGCCTGCAAGTGCTTCAGCCGTTGATGCCCAAGACCTGTTGGTTGCGGGCGTGGAAAAACGGCCGAGTTATTCGCGCCAAGGCTATATTTTAACGGTTTTTTCTCAATCGTAGGGCACAGAACCACTATTTTAACCCCGTCCCGGCAGCCAGCTGCTTTTTTCCCAATAACATTCCCTTCCCTGCTCAACTCAATGCAGGTTTATAGCGTTAATGTGCTGCTCTATTTTTGATAATTTTGCATCCGCCCCCGAAAACCGACCTTACTAAATAACCGAACAAGGTATGTATTTCAACAGCAAAGGCAAAGCCAATGCCTCCTACGACGCTATCGTTGTGGGCTCCGGCATCAGTGGCGGCTGGGCAGCCAAGGAGCTCTGCGAGAAAGGGCTCAAAACCATCGTGCTCGAGCGCGGCCGGATGGTGCGCCACGGGGATTACCCCACCGCCATGAAGGAGGTTTGGGAGCTCCCCAACCGCAACCACCTCACGCAGGAAGAGCTCAGGGACTACCCCAAACAGCAGCGCACTGGCTATACGATGGCCCCCTCCACGAAGCATTGGTGGGTCAAAGACACCGAGCACCCCTATACGGAAAAGAAGCGCTTCGACTGGATACGCGGTTACCACGTCGGTGGGCGCTCCATAATGTGGGGCCGCCATTCTTACCGCCTAAGCGACCTGGACTTTGAAGCCAATGCAAAGGACGGCTACGGTGTAGACTGGCCGATCCGTTACCAGGACCTCGCCCCCTGGTACGACTACGTGGAGCGCTTTGCGGGCATACAGGGCACGCCCGAGGGGTTGCCGCAATTGCCCGACGGCCAGTTTCAGCCGGGTATTCCGCTCAACTGCATCGAAGCGCACCTCCGGGATAGCATGAAAGCCAACTTTGGCCGCACCCTTACCATCGGCCGCACAGCCAACCTTACGCAAGCGATTCATGGGCGGGGCGCCTGCCAGTTCCGCAACCGCTGCATCCGGGGCTGCCCGTACGGGGCTTACTTCAGCAGCAATGCGGCTACGCTGCCCGCTGCGGAAGCAACCGGCAATATGACCCTGCGCCCCAATTCAGTTGTCCATTCCATCATCTACGACCCGGAAACGAAGAAAGCCAAAGGGGTCCGGGTTTTAGATGCCGAGACGGGAGAAGCTATGGAGTTTTACGCTAAGGTCGTATTCCTCTGCGCTTCTGCCCTGGGGTCGACCTTCATCCTGATGAACTCCGCTGACGAGTACCACCCGGACGGCCTGGGCAACAGCTCCGGCCAACTTGGCCACAACCTGATGGACCACCACTTCCGCGCCGGCGCACGCGGCATTCACGATGGCTACGGCGACCGCTACTATGAAGGCCGCCGGCCAACCGGCTTCTACATTGCCCGCTTCCGCAATCTGGACAAGCGTTCGGCGCGCAAGGACTACCTCCGGGGCTTCGGCTATCAGGGGGCAGGCAGCCGGCAAAACTGGGTGCGGGGCATTCAGGAAATGGAAAAAGGGCTGGGCGCGGACTACAAGGCACAGCTCATCACCCCCGGCCCCTGGCAAGTGGGCATGGGGGCCTTCGGGGAATGCCTGCCGTACTACGAAAACCAGGTAAAACTCAACCCGGACGTCACCGACAAACACGGGCTGCCTACCCTGACCATTGATTGCGAGTTCAAAGAAAACGAACGCATCATGCGGCAGGATATGATGGACGCTGCAGCCGAAATGCTGGAGGCCGCTGGTTTTCGAGATGTCCAAACCTACGATGCTGGCTCTTACCCCGGCCTGGGCATACACGAAATGGGCACCGCCCGTATGGGCCGCAGCCCTAAAACTTCCGTGCTCAACGGCAATAATCAGGTCTGGGACTGCCCCAATGTGTTCGTGACGGATGGAGCTTGCATGACCTCGGCGGGTTGCCAAAACCCTTCCTTAACCTATATGGCGCTGACGGCCCGTGCCGCTGATCATGCCGTCAGGGAACTCAAAAAAATGAACCTCTGATCATGAAAAGAAGAGAAGCCATTAAAAAAACGGTGCTGCTGACCGGCGCAGCCCTTTCCGCCTCCACCATCACGGCGGTACTCAAGGGTTGCCAGGCAGAAGCCTCTACCGCAACGGGATGGATGCCGCAGTTTTTTGATGCTGAGCAGGCAACTGCGCTAGCCGAGATTGCCGAGACCATCCTGCCGGCAACCGATACGCCGGGGGCTAAAGACGTGGGCGTCCCGGAATTCATCGACCGCCTCGCCGCTACCTGCCTCGAGGAGGAGGAGCAACGCCAGCTATCCGATAGTTTGAAGCAAATTGAGGCTCAGGCCCAGGCTGCTTACCGAAAACGCTTCGTAGCCCTCTCGAAACCGGAACGCCTGGATTTGCTCAACGCCATAGATGCAGCGGTCCAAAATGCTGAGCCCGTTTACTCCGACCTTGAAGAAGAGCGGGAGCTGTCTGGCTTTTTAAAGCTCAAGCAACTGGTATTGCTTGGCTACTTCACCTCCGAAAAAGTGGGTACGGAAGTAACCGCCTTTCTGCCCATACCGGGGCAGTACAAGCCCTGCCTACCCTATGAGGACGGGCAGCCGGCCTGGACGTATTAGCATCACCAACAAACGCCAGTAGTAGCTTTTCCCCGCGAGGGGTTACTTCTTAAAAAGCCCTGCAATGAACAGCACCACTACTGCGCCTACTGTAGCGGTGATGATGGTCCCCAGCGTGCCAGAGGCGATGCTGATTTCCAGTAAACCGAAGAGCCAGCTGCCCACATAAGCGCCGATGATACCCAGCACGATATTGATAAGCAGCCCGAACCCGGCGCCCTTCATAATCTTGCCGGCCAGCCAACCGGCGATAGCGCCTACGATTAGTGTGTACAGTAATCCCATGGTTTTTCGTTGTTTTGATTGATAAGTTAATTCAACTGCCCCGCGATATAGGCGGTCGTCCAGGCAGCCTGGAAATTGTAGCCGCCGGTAATGCCGTCAATATCGAGGACTTCGCCCGCAAAATACAGATTTTTACAGGCTTTGCTTTGCATGGTCTTAAAGTCGATGCTCTTCAGGCTCACGCCCCCGCAAGTCACGAATTCCTCTTTGAAGGTGGTCTTGCCCTCTACTTTATACACATCATTGGTAAGCAGGTGGGTAAGTTTGTGCACGCCCTTTTTGCCCAGTTCGCCCCATTTTTTGCCAGTGGGCAGCTCTGCCTTCTCCAGCAGGTAAGCCCACAGCCGTTTGGGCAGGGCGCGGGGTCGTTCATTGCTCAGGCTCCTTTGGGAGTGTTCAGCCGCGATGGCGTGCAGTTCGTCCGCCACAACCTCGGCATTTTGCTCATTGGCCCAGTTGACTTGCACCCGGAACCGGTAACCCATCTCACTGAGTACCCGGGCCCCAAAGGCAGAGAGCTTAAGAATAGCCGGGCCGCTCATGCCCCAGTGGGTGATAAGCAAGGGGCCAGCTGACTTCAGCTTAGTGCCCTGAATACTGGCCTGTACTTCCTCCACGACTACGCCCATCAGTTCTGTGACCGGCTCCTCCGGCATATTGAAGGTGAAAAGCGAGGGCACCGGTGCTTCGATTTGGTGGCCCAGGGCTTCCAGCCATTCCAACCCACTGCGTTTGGGCGACCCACCGGTAGCTACAATTACTTTGTCGAACCTTTCCGGCGCACGCGCCCCCCGAAGAAACTGCAGTTCCAGGCAGCCCCCTGCCGCTCTAACCGCCGCAACCCCCACCCCTGTCTCAATCTGCACCCCCAGCTTCCGGGCTTCCTTGAGGAAACAATCGATGACACTCTGGGAGTCCTGGGACCGGGGAAACACACAATTGTCGGGTTGGGTGACAAGGGCAACGCCCCGGCTTTCGAACCAGTGCATGGTGTGCGCCGTATTAAATATGCGGAAGGCTTTCTTGAGCTGCCGGCTGCCTCGTGGGTAGGCTTTGGAAAGTTCAGCTATGGTAGTACAGCCATTGGTCACATTGCAGCGCCCACCCCCTGAGATTTTCACCTTAGCCAGCAGCTTGCGTGACTTCTCGAAGATCACCACGCGGGCTTGCGGATGATTGCGCTGCGCTTCAATCGCGGCAAAAAAGCCGGCTGCGCCTCCGCCGATAACGGCTACTTTCATAATCAGAATGCCTTAGATCTATCTTTTTTGAAACGACTCGCTCTGGGGCTATAGCACACTTCCAGGCTCCCATATCGTTTGGTGCAAAGTTATACTTTATGAGGAAGTTTGCGTTACTTTTGCCCAGCCATTACACTAAAGCCCGGCTCGCGGCGTTAATAGCTCCGGCGTGTAAAGCGCAATTTCCGACAGGTTCTCAGAGGCCGGTCAATTGGCAAAGGCTCAAGCCTGAGCATACGGCCTAATGACCTGGCCGGGTAAGGGTTGGTTGAATAAAAAATGCTTCTTGTTAATCCATTATCTATGCAACACATAAAATATATCTCAGGGGTTGCCCTTGCGCTTTTGCTATACAGCTGCGGCAGCACCGACAGCGGTAAAGTACAATCGGAACTGCAGCGCATCTACTCCGGCATTTCCGAAGGCAACCTTGATGCCGTCAATGAAAAACTCGTGGCCGAAAATGCCCTATCTTCCTACCCGCTCGCCAACAACGGCTCCGTCCGGGCGATCTACGGGCAAGTGCGGGTCATCGAAACCCAATCGCTGGGCGAAAAGGCGGAGTTTGTCGTCTACCAGGTAGAAGTGCACGAAAAAAACCGCCGGATCATCAACCGCCTCAATACGGACAGCTATAAGGAGCTCGAATCATCTGGCAAAATACGCTCGGTCGACAAAGAAACCGGGATTATCGTCTACGTAGAGCGCAAAGTTGCGATCCGGCTTAGAAATCAGGGCGATGGGCCGCTGTATATGATCGACCCAACCCCAAAAGCGATCAGCCAGTACTTTGAGAAGCAAGAGCAGAAGGTCCGGCAATTGGTGGCTCGCTACAGCTAAGGCTTTTGCTTCAAAGATGGGCGCCCGGCCCGTGGAGTAAGGGGTCGCGCAGTAATAAGTTACCTAGAATAGGCGAAGTTATTTTGTGCG
>CAZNSK010000117.1:0-19592 GCA_964575505.1 uncultured Phaeodactylibacter sp. | reverse complement strand
GGGTTTAGGGGTTGGGGTTTAGGGTTTAGGGGTTGGGGTTTAGGGTTTAGGGGTTAGGGTTTAGGGTTTTAGGGGTTAGGGTTTAGGGTTTTAGGGGTTAGGGTTTAGGGTTTAGGGGTTGGGGGGGGGTATAAAAAAGCCATTTGCCCTACGTGAAGTAAGACAAATGGCTCTAATGCAGATTGTTTCGGCTTGTGCAGCAGGGACGGCCCTGGCGCACAGAACCAAGCACCTGAGGGGTAGATTATTCTTCTACCACCTCGAAGTTCACTTTGATATCCACTTCCGGGTGGAGTTTCAGCTCAGCGACATAAGCGCCAAGCGTCTTGATATCTTCTTCCGGCAGGATAACGCGGCGGCGGTCCACCTCAATATCCATCTGTTCCTTCAGGGCAGCGGCGAGCTGTACGTTGGTGACGCTGCCAAAGATTTTTCCGCTTGTGCCGGCTTTCGCGCCAATTTTCAGCACTTCGCCTTTCAGCTTGTCTGCCATTTCGACGAACTCTGCCTTGCGGGCAGCCAGTTCTTCTTCCTCTTTGCGCTTGATTTCGTCCAGCTTGGCACGGTTAGCGTCGTTGGCAACAAGGGCCAACCTCTGAGGGATGAGATAGTTGCGCGCATAACCCGGCTTGACGCTTACGAGTTCGTGCTTATCCCCTACCTTATCTATATCTTTTAACAGAATGATGTCCATCTTTCAAAAATTTAGAGGGCCTAGAAATTACTTCAGCAAGTCGGTCACGTAAGGCATGAGCGCCAGGTGGCGGGCCCGCTTGACCGCTGTGGCTACTTTCCGCTGGTACTTCAGGGAATTGCCGGTGATGCGGCGCGGCAGTATTTTGCCTTGCTCGTTGACAAATTGGGTCAGGAAATCCGGGTCTTTGTAGTCAATGTACTTAATACCGAATTTACGGAAGCGGCAATACTTTTGGCGCTTCTGACCAATCTTAGGATTGCTGAGGAATTTAATATCGTCTCTGGATGCCATGATCTTTCAACTTTAGGATTTAAACAATGGGGTGGACGGCTACTCTTCTTCTTCGCTCTTAGCGGCAGCCTCTTGTTTTTTGGGGGCTGGCTTACGCTTCTCCTCTTTCTTGCGGTCGTCCTTTTTGCGATTATCGTCTCGTTTACGATTGTCGCGGCGGTTATCCCGGCGGTCGTCGCTCTTTTTCGCTTTCTTCTTCACTTTGCCGATTTTGCCGGCACGCTTGTCTGCATTGTACTTCACGCCATACCTGTCGAGCGTAACGGTCAGAAAGCGCATGATGCGCTCGTCACGGCGCAAGGCCAGCTCCATTACGTCAATCAATTCGCCATTGGGCGCTTCAAATTCAATGCAATAGTAAATCCCGGAGGTTCGGCGGTTGATTGGATAAGCCAATTGGCGCAACCCCATTTCGTCCACATGTACGATCTGGCAGCCCTCATTGGTGAGGTGATCGACATATGTCTGAGCTGTCGCTTTGATCTCGTCCCCCGACAGCACCGGGTCTACGATGAATGTTACTTCGTAATTTTTCATTGGATCAGACATATTAATAAATGAGAATGGCTCTGGCACTTCTGCCTGAGCTTTTTTGAGTAGCTAATGGCAAAGTTGAGCAGCTTTGGTTGCCCATTGCTTCTGCACCTGCCTGTTTTAGCGGGTGCAAAGATAGACAAAGGATTCGAATTATACAATTCCGGCTTTCCTAATATTGATTCCGTTCTGCTGTTTCCTCACTGCACAAGCAGCAAACGGGCAGCCCGGCCTCTGCCTTGGCAGGACAATTCCACCCAGTAGGCACCGGGAGGTAGCTGCAGGGGCACCGGCTGCGGGATGCTGCCACCGCTCCAGCGCTTGCACAACCGGCCCAGGCTGTCGTAAATCCTCACTTCAGTAGCAGCAGGCGGCCATTGGGCTGGCCAGCGGATAAAAAGCCGTTCAGCAGCGGGGTTCGGCCAAAGCCCAAGCTGGCTCATCGCTGCGCCTGACACCCCGGAAGCCATTGGGACTTCGGCCTGAAGCACATCAGAACAGCCATTCGCATCTACCACGGTCACCGTATAGGTCCCGGCCGGGAGCCCGCTTTGCATAAAACCAGTGCCGCCATTGCTCCAGCTCAGGCTGTAGGGCGGAGCGCCGTTCAACACCGCTACTGCAACTGAGCCATTGCCGGACCCGTCATCGGGCAGGGTCGCTTCTACCAACAGCACCGGCACCGAGAAAACACTCAACTCCAGTTGCACCAGGCTATCGCAACCGGCCTCATTCGTAAGCAATGCCTCGTACATCCCCGCCTGCTGAAGCCCCTCCCCTTGCCAGGTGTACGCCTCTCCATCGCAAATAGCAGCCTGCACCAGGGCCGTATCCGGCGGGAGCACTTCCAGGGAAAGCTGCACAATGGAGTCGCACCCGGCTTCACTCACCAGCATGACCTCGTAATCCCCGCTTTCGTCAAAAGGGAACCCACCAATGACCACTTCCGCTCCCTCACAAATGCGCGCCGGCAATACTTCGACAATCGGCTGCCGTTCCGCCAAAACCAAAGTCACCAGGCTATCGCAGCCATCTGCCGCTGTAAGAGCAACCATGTACGCCCCTGGTTCCGTAAGCATTTGCCCATGCCAGGCATAAGCTTGCCCCGGGCAAATCGAATCAGCAACGGTGACCTCGTAACCCGGCGCTTCCTGAACGCCCAGAAACACCTGCTGCGGGCACCCGTCAGCATTGGTGGTAGGCCATACGTAGCTGCCCGGCGCTTCGATCAGGTTATCCAGGTATACAAAGGGGAAACCCGAAGGGCAAACCGCCGTATCGATGGCAATGGGCTCCACAAAGGAAAATTCCAACTGTACGGTTACGACCGAATCGCAACCATTGGCAGCAGCTCCGGCGAGCACTTCACTTCCGGCCGGATTGGCGTCATCGTACTGTACGCCGTTGACCCAGACGGAAGCCCCCGGGCAGAGCAGGGTGTCCAACAGATAATTGGCTGTTGCCCCTACCTCTACCGTAACTGTATCCGCGCTGGCACAACCCGAAGGGTTGGTCACGGTCACCGCATAATCGCCTGCTTCACTGACCGGCAGGCTCCCGGCGCCGGCACCGGTGCTCCAGGCGTAGTTGAAATCTCCGGCGGGAGCGTGTAGTACAGTAGTTTCGCCATCACAAAGGAAAATGGTTTCCCCCAGTTCTACGGCTGGTGCCTCCTCTACCGTAATAAATACAGAATCTGCCGCAGTGCAGCCTTCCACATCCAGGGTATAGGTGTACCAGCCGGAAGCCGGGGGCGCGAAGAATACCGCCGCGCTATTCGCCATGAATCCCTCCGGGCCGCTCCAGATATAAGCCGCCGGGCCCGGCAAGGTGTTGCCTTGTAGCGCCACAAAATCGCCCTGGCATGCCTGCTCCGGCCCTTCCGCCTGGCCTTCCAGCCAGCGGAATTCGGCAAATGCCCCGGCCGGCCCCGCCAAGTAGCCTTCCTGATTGGCGGCCACCGAAAGCGCTGACCAGCCTTCGGCTTCACTCAGGACGGCCCACTGAAAGCCGCCATCCTGGCTAATGGCTACTGTACCCTCAGCGCTAACCCCAAGGACACGCCCGTTTCCAGCCAGGGCCAAATCCCGGAAAGAGCGGGGGCTAACGGATGACCAGGTCAGGCCAGCATCAACCGACCGCTGCGTGCCACCGGCTCCGGACAGCCAAACGGTGTCGCTTTGGCTCAGGAGTACCCATTGCACTTCGCTGCCTGTGCCGCCGACAGGCAACCAGGTTTGGCCGGCATCAGCGCTGCGTAGCACAGTGCCTGCGGTGCCCACCGCCAGGGCCACCTGTGCATTGACCCAATGCACCTCAAGCAAATCGGCTTCGGTGCCAGCATCGGCCCACGTCCAGGCCGCCCCTCCGTCGGTTGTTCTCATCAAGGTGCCGCATGCCCCTGCAATCAGTCCCAGGTTGGCCGACCAGCAGTGGATACTATTGAGGTCAGCGCCTAATGGGCTGAACTGCTGCGACCAGCTTGCGCCCCCATCCGTCGTTTGGCGGATGACGCCCCGGTCTCCGACTGCCCAACCCAGTTGGCCGTCTGGAAAGCAAAGGCTATTGAGGCGAGTGCCTGTCCGGGCATCCCTTTCCAGCCAGGAAGCGCCGCCGTCCAGCGTCTGCCACAATGCCCCCGACGGCCCGGCCAGGAAGCCCGTGTCGGGATTCAGGAAAGAGAGCGCCCGCCAGTCTGCCGCAGCAGGCCCCTCCAGAGGTTGTACACATTGCCCGGCGGCGAAGGTTACCGCCAGCGCCCAACAAAACAGCAAGGGTAGTATTCTCATCATTTTATTTTTTTGAACGGGCTAAACGGAAAGCAAATGTGGTGCGCCTGGCGCCCGGCAGGAAGTTCAACCGATTTGCCACCCGGGAGTTATCGGGGGTGGAGTTCCAGGACCCCCCTCTTATACAGCGCAGGGTGCCGCTGAATGGCCCCTGGGGGTTCTGGCCCGGGCTGTATTCGTAGTAATCTGAATCGTACCAATCCCAGCACCACTCGTAGACATTCCCCGTCAGGTCGTAAAGCCCCAGGGCGTTAGGCTGTTTCTGGCCTACCGGTTGGCTGCTGACGTTGCTATTGTCCGAATACCAGGCTACTGCACCGAGGTTGTCCCCGCCAGCGTAACGGTAACTACCGCCGATCGTGCCACCACGGGCGGCGTATTCCCATTCTGCTTCCGTTGGCAGGCGATAGCCTTCCGATGATTCATCCCAGAAAATGTCGATATATGCCAATTGGTCGCCCACCAGCGTATCAAAGGGGAGGGTGAAAGCGCTATCGGCATAGTAGGCTGGCCGCAGCCCCTCCGCCAAACTGCGGCGGTTGCAATAGGTGGCTGCATCGTACCAACTAATGCGGTACGTGGGGTATAAGTCTCCTTCGCCCCGGTTGTAAAGGGGCGCATACTCGGGTACGAGTTCCGCCCATTCGCTTTGCGTCACTTCAAACCGGTTCAGGTAGAAATCTTCCACCGTAACGGTATTGGGCGGGAACTCATCATTCTGGCAGTTGGGTGCCTGCTCGGGCGTGCAGCCCCGGCTAAAGGCCCCGCCTTCCACCTCAACCATACGGTTCAGGGTGCGGGCTATCCGGAACCCGATACTGGGCGACTGTTCTCCGGGGCTGGCACCTGCCCGGCTGGCAATAGGCCAGCCCCCGACATCCTGATAATGGCCCCCTCGGCATACCCTTTCTACCCCGTTGGCTGGCCCCCTCGGATTAGGCACCTTAAATTCTGGGTAGCTGCCCAAACGGTCCCAGCACCACTCTGCTACATTACCACTCATGTCGAAGATGCCGGCTGCATTGGGGGCAAGGCTGCCGGCCGGCGCCGTTTGGTTGCCGGCGGCAGCAACCGACTGCCAGGTGTTACTCCCAGCGTACCGGAGGTCCTGCCCGGCCCGGGCCGCGTACTCCCATTCGGCCTCCGTAGGCAGCCGGTAGCCTTCCGCCTCTGTATCCCAATACACGGCGCCCGCCGCGCCCATAAAAGGCTGGAGGAGGGCAGCATCACTGTAGTAGGCAGGGCGCAGGCCCTCCTGCATACTCAGCATATTGCAATAGACTACCGCGCCGTACCAACTGACCTGTTCCACCGGGCCATCCGGGCAGCTGATGTTGTAGGAAGGATTGCTGCCCACCACTTCCAGGTATTCGGTCTGGGTGACCTCGTAGGTGCCCAGCGCAAAGTCCCGGAGGACAGTAGTATGGACGGCTGCGCTAACGCCCGGGCAGGGCTGCTGCCCCGGTGTGCAACCCTGTTGAAACTCGCCGCCCGGCACAAAGGCAAGTGCCGGGCTCTGCCCACATAGCGGCAGAGCTGCGCCTACAGAAATGATCGCGATCCAAAGTTTAGAGAACATACACATGGGGTTTATCTCAAAGTTTATCCGTCTTATCTTTCGTAACAGAGCCGCTGCGCTGGTATTGCGCTGCATACGGGCAGCCCAAAATTGGTAAAAACCGGCCTGGCCTGTATTCCCCGGCCTAATCATTTGTAGTGACCGGCCAATTGTTTATATTGACGGCTTCGCCCTGTCTATTATCAATCAACAAAACTGTACATGAAGCCACAACGCAAGCGCTTTGAAAAGCTATTGGTTGCCAACCGCGGAGAAATCGCCATTCGCGTACTCCGGGCTGCCTCCGAGCTCAATCTGAGAACCGTCGCTATTTATACGTACGAAGACCGGTATTCGTTACACCGCTACAAAGCCGATGAGGCTTACCAGGTTGGGAGCAACGACGACCCCCTCAAACCCTACCTGGATATTGAAGCTATACTGCGCATCGCTAAGCGTAACCAGGCAGACGCTATCCACCCGGGCTACGGGTTTCTGTCAGAAAATGTCAATTTCGCCCGCCGTTGCCGGGAAGAAGGCATTGAATTTGTAGGGCCCACACCGGAAAGTATGGAGCGGCTGGGCGATAAAGTGGCGGCTAAGGCGCTGGCCCGGCAGGAAGAAGTGCCGCTCATAGAGGACAGCCAGGAGCCACTGACGAGCACAGACATCGCTGTTAAGGAAGCTAACCGCATTGGCTTCCCGGTCATGGTCAAAGCCGCAGCGGGCGGGGGCGGCCGCGGCATGCGGGTGGTCAGAAAAGCAGAAGATTTGCCCAATGCCTTTCGGGAAGCCCGGCGGGAAGCCGGCAATGCGTTCGGCGACGATACCGTTTTCATCGAGAAGTTTATTGATCAGCCCAAGCATATCGAAGTGCAATTGCTGGGCGACAAGTATGGCAACCTCGTCCACCTGTTTGAGCGGGACTGCTCTGTGCAGCGCCGCTTCCAGAAAGTAGTAGAAGTTGCGCCCTGCCCTTCCATCAATGAAGCAACCAAACAAAAGCTTTACGACTATGCCATCCGCCTGGGCAAAGCGGTCAACTACAGCAACGCCGGCACCGTGGAGTTTTTGGTCGACAAAGACGAAAGGATTTACTTTATAGAGGTCAACCCCCGCATTCAGGTGGAGCACACCATTACGGAAGAGGTCACCGGCGTGGATATCGTCCGGTCCCAGATTCTGATCGCAATGGGCTATGAGCTTAGCCACCGCACCATCTATATCCGTAGCCAGGAAGATGTGGAATGCAGCGGCTACGCTATTCAGTGCCGGGTGACGACCGAAGACCCCAGCAATAACTTCAAGCCCGACTACGGCACGCTTATTGCCTACCGGTCGGCTTCCGGCATGGGCATACGCCTGGATGCCGGCTCAGCTTTCCCCGGTGCCAAAATATCGCCCTACTTCGACTCCATGCTGGTGAAGGTGACCGCCTGGGGGCGCACTATGAAGGGGGCTTCCCAGCGGCTGCACCGGGCGCTGCGGGAATTCCGGGTGCGGGGGGTAAGCACCAATATTGGCTTTTTGCTCAACCTATTGCGCAACCAGCAATTTCAGCAGGGCCAGGCTACGGTCAACTTCATACAGGACCACCCTGAGCTCATGAAGATGCCCAACTGGCGCGACCGGGGCACCAAATTGCTGCGTTACCTGGCGGAGGTCATTGTGAATGACAACCCCGATGTCAAGTACAAAGACGACAGTATGGTTTTCCTGGACCCCGTCGTACCGAATTACAACCCCATAGCCGAGGTGCCGGATGGAAGCCGGCAACGGCTGCAAAAGCTGGGCGCTGAAGGCTTCGCACAATGGCTTAAGAACCAGAAAGCCATACAGTATACAGATACCACCTTCCGGGATGCCCACCAATCTCTGCTCGCAACCCGGATGCGCACCTACGATATGGAGCAGGTGGCCCGGAGCTTCGCCCTCCGCCACAGCGATGATGTTTTCTCTATGGAAGTCTGGGGCGGCGCTACCTTCGATGTGGCCCTCCGTTTCCTGAAGGAATGCCCCTGGAAGCGGCTGCAATTCCTGCGGGAAGCCATTCCCAACATCTGCTTTCAAATGCTGCTGCGGGGCTCCAATGCAGTGGGGTATACGGCCTACCCCGACAACCTGATCATGAAATTTATTGAGGAGGCTGCCGAAGCCGGCATCGATATTTTCCGGATTTTCGATTCCCTCAACTGGGTGGAAGCCATGAAGGTCAGCATCAAGACGGTCCGGGAACGGACGGATAGCGTGGCGGAGGCCTGCCTTTGCTATACCGGGGACATCACGGACCCCAACCGGACCAAATACACCCTACAGTATTACCTCGACCTGGCCAAAGAGCTGGAGGATCAGGGCGCCCATATTATTGCCATTAAGGATATGGCAGGCTTGCTCAAGCCACTGGCTGCCCAAGAGCTGATCAGCGCCCTCAAAGAAACGGTTCACACGCCTATTCATTTGCATACCCACGACACAGCCTCTATTCAGGCGAGCACTTACATCAAGGCGGTGGAAGCAGGCGTAGATGTGGTAGACGTAGCCATCAGCTCTATGTCGGGGCTCACTTCTCAGCCCAACTTTAATGCAGTAGCAGCGATGATGAAGGGGCACGAACGGGAGCACCCTGTAGACCTGCACTCCCTCAACGAGTTTTCCACGTACTGGGAGGCGGTGCGCCGTTACTACTACCCCTTTGAAACGGAGCTCCGCTCGGGCACTGCCGAAGTATACGAACACGAGATACCCGGCGGGCAGTATTCCAACCTGCGGCCGCAGGCCCGGGCATTAGGCCTGGAAGAAAAGTTCGAGACGATCAAGAAAAACTACCGTGTGGCGAATGAGCTATTTGGCGACCTCGTTAAAGTCACGCCCTCTTCCAAGGTCGTAGGGGACATGGCGATGTTCATGACTTCCAATAACCTGACGCGGGAGGATATCCTGGAAAAGGGCCATAAGCTATCTTTCCCCGACAGTGTGAAGGCGCTCATGCGGGGCGACCTTGGGCAAATGCCGGGCGGCTTTCCGGAGCAGATCCAAAAGATCGTGCTTAAGGACGAGGCGCCATATACAGAGCGCCCTAATGCTCATCTGCAACCGGTGGATTTCGACCAAGAGTTTGCAGCTTTTAAATCGCGTTTTGGGGACTACCTCGATATGCGCAACTTTCTTTCCTATAAGCTCTATCCTAAAGTGTACGAAGACTACCGGGCGCACTATGAGCAATACGCCCTCGTCAGAGCACTGCCTACCCCGGCTTTCTTCTTTGGGCTGAAGCCCAATGAAGAAATTATCGTATCACTTGATGCCGGCAAGAGCCTGCTGATTAAGTATATCAATATGTCAGAGCCGGACGCGCAAGGGGTCCGGTTGGTCTTTTTCCAGCTCAACGGGCAGACCCGTTCCGTACCGGTACGTGACCAGAAAGCACAGGCAACGGTCGTCGTCAACCGAAAGGTGGAGCACGACAAGCAGGTAGGCGCCCCCCTGCAGGGCAATATTTCCAAAATTCTGGTAGAAGAAGGCGATGAAGTGAACGCCAATAGCCCGCTTTTCACCATTGAGGCCATGAAGATGGAATCGACGGTTACTTCTCCCATGGCGGGCAAAGTGAAGAAGATTTTCCTAACAGAAAAGACCCTGGTGGAGCAAGACGACCTGGTGATTGAGCTGGCCTAGCAGCTAGCGCACATTGTTTAATGGCAGATCGAGCTGAAAAACGGGGAAAGGAACGCCCTGCCCCTAAAATTGAAGATCGGGAACTATCGTTTTAGCTCCCGATCTTCATCCCATAAATCGCTAATAAATATTCTTTACACTAAGCTATCAGCCCGCTAAGCCTCCGATACAGCAGCATCGCGGGGGGCGGACCTGTTTTGTGTCAGCAGCCCGTAAGCGGTTGCCTGTCTGTGTATGCATTAGGCCTCGGATAGCTCCTCGTCGTGCGCCTTCATCAGCTCCTCCTGCAATTCGTGCGGCACCGGTTGATACTCCAGAAACTCCTGATGGAACTTGGCCCGCCCCTGTGAGAGGGAGCGCAGGCGGTTGGAGTATTCGTACAGTTCTGCCAGCGGCACGTGGGCAGTAATCTTTTGGTAATGGCCATCGCTGTCCATACCCATGATAATTGCCCGGCGCGTCTGCAGGTCGCCCATGATATCCCCCATTGCTTCGTCAGAACAGAGGATCTCGAGTTTGTAGATCGGTTCCAGCAACTGAGGCGCGGCATCTTTAAAGGCTGTCCGGAAGGCTTGTTTGGCGGCCAGCATAAATGCCATATCATTGGAGTCAACGCTGTGCATTTTGCCATCGTAAATGCTTACGCGGATATCCTGGCAGTGGGAGCCGGTGAGCGGCCCTTCTTCCATGCGCTGTAGCAACCCTTTCTTGATGGCATTGGAATATTTGGCATCAATGGAGCCACCGACGATGCACCAGTAGAAGGCAAGCTGGCCGCCCCAGGGCAGTTCTTCGATGTCCTTATTGCGCACGCTCAGGCCGTCGGGGTCCGGCATGCCCTCCGTGTAAGGTTCTACGCGCAGATGCACCTCAGCGAATTGCCCAGCCCCTCCGGTTTGCTTTTTATGCCGGTACATGCTGTCTGCCTTTCGGGTGATGGTTTCCCGGTAGGAGATACGGGGGCGGGTAAACTCCATTGACACATCGTGCACCTTCTCGATCCGGTACTTGATCAGGTCGAGGTGGAGCTGCCCCTGCCCGTGCAGGATGGTCTGCTTGAGCGTGGCATTCTGCTCTACGATAAGGGTTGGGTCTTCCTCTTCAATCTGATGCAGGGCTTTGTACAGTTTCTCCATATCATTGGCGCTCATCGGCTGTACAGCCTCCCGGATGCGCGGCTCCGGAAAATGAATAGGTTCGATTTCCCGCTCGGTCCCTTTCGTGTCCAAGGTATTATTGGTGTGGGTATTTTTAAGCTTGACCGTAACGCCAATATCGCCAGCTTTGAGTTCGGAGACCTGCTCCCGGTTTTTGCCCTCGGCAATGAAGATTTGCCCGAAGCGTTCGTTGGTCTGGTTTTTCTGATTGACCAGTTCGTCGCCGGCTTTCAGGGTGCCGGCGTAGACTTTAAAGTAGGACACCAGCCCGACCTGCGGCTCAGTCATCGTCTTATAGATGAATACAGTGGTATCTTCCTGGCTATCGCAGGGCAGTTTTTCGCTCGTGCCCTTGAGCTTGGCATCGGGGCGGTCGGCAGGAGAAGGGCAAACGTCATTGACAAAGCCCATGATGCGGCCGCTGCCCATATTGCGGGTTGCAGAGCTGATGAATACCGGGAAAATATCCTGGTGGGCAATGGCAATGCGCAGGCCTTCGGTCAGCTCTTCTTCGGTCAGGGTGCCCTCGTCGAAGAACCGCTCCATGAGGCCTTCGTCATTCTCAGCGGCGGCTTCTACCAAGGCGTTGTGCATCTCCTGGGCGCGCTGCAATTCGGAATCCGGAATGGGTTCCTTCTCCGGCTTGCCGCCCCCATCGGGGAAGACATACACGACCATGCGCAAGGCATCTACTATTTTATTGAAGCCCACGCCGGACTCCAGCGGGTACTGCACCGGGATCACTTTGCTGCCGAAGCGGTCCTGCGCCTGTTGCAAGGTAGCTTCGTAGTCTGCCTTTTCGTGGTCCATTTGGTTGATCACGAAAAGGCAGGGCGTTTCAAAACGCTCGACATAATCCCAAATCAGTTCAGTGCCGACTTCCACGCCATTCTGAGCATTGAGCACCATAAGCCCGGTATCTGCTACCTTGAGGGCGGAGACGACCTCGCCGATAAAGTCATCAAAACCCGGAGTGTCGATTATATTGATTTTAGAGTCTTTCCATTCAGCGTGCGTCAGAGAAGCGAAGATGGAGTTGCCGCGTTCTTTTTCGAGATTGGTGTAGTCAGATTGGGTATTTTTCTCCTCAACGGTGCCGAGGCGCTTGATATCGCCGGCTTCGAAGAGCATACATTCGGTGAAGGATGTTTTGCCACTCCCCGGGTGGCCAAGTAAGGCGACGTTGCGGAGATTTTTGGTGTCGTAGCTCATATGTAACTGGTTTTATTATTTGCCCTAATATCTATTCCCTACCTGCTGAATAGGATGACGAGCCGCAGAGCGTACGGTGACATTTCCCCATGAATTGGTCCGCCCCTCGATCTATTTTGTATAATTCCGGCTTTGCGGCTTTGGAAGGAATTAAATTACGATTTTTAAGCTACTTTTGAAATATAACCCCTTGAAAGAAGCCGAAATTCTTGAATAAATTCATTCCGGGGCCCATTTCTTTGCTGCCATCTGTGGCAGAATGCGTAAATTCAGCCCAAACATAAGACCTCAAACCCTATGCTTGGAATGCTTCAGGTCGTGATCGGCCTCATCTTCGTCCTTCTGCTCCTCAGCCTGCTGGCCACCACTATGATGGAGCTGGTGGCCTCTGCCTTTGGCCTGCGGGGCCGCAATCTGGAAAAGGCGCTTCGGAACATGCTGGCTTCCACGGATGCGGACGACCAACTGGTCGAAGCCTTTAAAAACAATTCCCTGTACAAGCAGCTATCTTACAAGTACGGCACTAAGCGCTATTCCCCTTCTTACCTCAGCGACCGCTCCTTTCAGTCGATCCTAATGGATATCATTCTGGAGGGGGAGGGCTTCGACCGACTGGAGGAAAAGATACAGCAGTTGCCGGACCACGACCTCAAAAATGTGCTGCAGCAATTCGTGCGGGAAGCGGAGCATGATGTAGAGGCCTTCAAGGGCAAAGTCCGCACCTGGTACAACGATGTCATGGACCGGGCCTCCGGGTGGTATAAGCGTTACACCCAAAAAATCCTGGTGAGCATGGGCTTTTTCATAGCGATTGTCTTCAATGCCGACACCCTCGCCATTTATGAACGCCTGGAGTCTGACCCGGAAACCCTGCAGCAGGTGCTTACCCTGGCGGAAGACTATGTGAATGGCAAGGACGGGCTGGAGATCGCCCCGCCCAGTCTGTCGCCCGAGTTCAATCAATCGCTGGCAAAGCTGGAGGACATGGTCAACAACCAAATCGAATCCGTCAAATCCCCCCTGGGGCTGGGCTGGAAAAATGTGGTCTGGTCGGAGGTGACCTGGTACGATGCACTGCTTAAGCTGCTGGGCTGGTCGGTAACGGCCCTGGCGGTTTCCCTTGGTGCCCCCTTCTGGTTTGACCTGCTGCGCAAGCTCGTCAACATCCGCAGCTCTGGCAACAAACCTACTTAGGCCATGCAGCGTTAACCACACGGTTCGAAACCGAGCGCCTCGTCTTGCGCATCAACGCCCGGGATGATGCCAGCTTTGTGGTGGCCCTTTTCAATTCCCCTAAGTAGCTGGAATTGATTGGCGGCGAGGTGCGGAAAACGGCCGGCAGATGGGCAAATGGCTGATTTCGTGCCCTATCATAAAATTTATTACCTTTCTGCCTCGTTTCGAATCCGAATAAAGACGGCCCCTCAACTATGAGAATCCTACAACTAACAGACTTGCATATTGGCAAGAAAGGCGAAGACACCTTCGGCGTTGATGTGCGGCAAAACTTTCTGCAGATCCTGGAACAGGCAAAAGCGCACGACCCGGACCTCCTCGTGATTTCGGGCGACCTTTGCTACCGCGACGGGGATGCGGCTATTTACCAGTGGATCAAACAGCAACTTGACCAGGCCGGGGTTGCCTATGAGATCCTGTCAGGCAACCACGACGACCCCGCTATAATGGCGCAGGCCTTTGGCCGGGAACCTTTACTAAAGGGGCAGGAGCTTTATTTCAAACGCCACTTCCAGGGCCGGGCATTGCTCTTTTTGGATACCACAACCTATCAGGTCTCTACAGCGCAATTGGAATGGCTAGCGCAGGAGCTTTCCCAGATGAATGGGCCCGCGCTGATTTTTATGCACCACCCTCCGCTGCCATGCGGCGTGCCTTTCATGGACAGCAAACACTACCTGCGCAATATGGAAGCGGTGCAAGCCATCTTTTTCCGGCACCCCTACCCGGTACAGGTCTTCACTGGCCATTACCACGTAGACAAAGCTGTACAAAAGCAGAACCTCACGGTTTACATCACGCCTTCCTGCTTTTTTCAGATCGGGCAGCGCTCGGAGGATTTTGAAGTGGACCATTACCGGATTGGGCTACGCACCATCGACTACAGCAATGGCACCCTTTTGAATGCCGTACACTATTTGTAATACCGGGAGGATTCGGTAATTTGTGGTCAATCTATCTTTGCAGCCACTATGAAAGAATACCACGTAGAATCCCTCATTTATTACAGCAAAATCACCCTGGACCGGGCACATATCCTCAAAGATTCCACCAAAGACATACAAAAAAAGCTGGACGAGTACGCGGCCGATGGCTGGCGGCTGGCCTCCACGGATATCGAAGACTTTGGCTCCGGCATGTACTTTTACCTTTACTTTGAACGCGACAAACGATAATGGCACATCACCCCCCGTCTCCTACGCCTTACGAAGATTTGAAATGGCTGGACACCGTTTCTGACTTCCTGGATACCCGTTACCGGATACCGGGCACCCGAATACGGTTTGGGGCCGACTTCCTCATAGGCTTGGTACCTGGGATTGGGGACGCGGCCACCTTCGGCATTGCCGGCTTGCTGGTCGTGGTGATGGCGCGCAAGGGCGCAAGCGGGATGGTGCTGTTTAAAATGATCGGCAATATCGTGATAGACGCGGTGGTGGGGGCCATCCCCCTGGTTGGAGACCTTTTTGACCTGGGCTACAAAGCCAACCGCCGCAACCTCCGCCTTATGGAGGAGCACTACCGGGAAGGCAAGCATCAGGGCAGCGCCTGGGGGCCGGTGCTATTGGTCACCCTCGTCTTGCTGGCCCTGCTGGCCTTTACGGTTTTTGTAATTTGGCGTATCTTCAGCGAACTGATTGGACTTTTGTGACCGTTGGCACCCAGGTTCAGCGCGGAAGGGAAAAAGCCCGAGCCTTGCCTGCTTTGCGGAGGGTGCCGGATTTTTTTGCCATCCAATAATTTTCTAACCATCATACCTTATTATGTGTAAACAATGGCTATGGATGCTGGGCCTTATTGCCCTGATCGCATCCTGCAATCAAGATGCAGAACCAACTAACAAAACCGCCCCGGAAGCCACCACCGATTCCGACGAAGGCTTTGATTACCTGACGGAGACCTTTGCCGACAAGAAGATCATCCGCTACCGGGTGCCGGGCTTCGGCAAGCTAAGCCTGGACCAGAAAAAGCTCGTCTACTACCTGGTGGAAGCGGGCCTGAGCGGGCGCGACATTATGTACGACCAAAACTACCGCCACAACCTCGCCATCCGTAATGCCATCGATAAGATCGTAGCTGAATACGAGGGCGACAAGGCGAGCGAAGACTGGAACGACTTCATGGTATACGCCAAGAATGTCTGGTTTTCCAACGGCATCCACCACCACTACTCTAATGACAAGTTCCAGCCCAAATTTTCGCGGGCCTACTTCGGGGAGCTGATGGGCGCAGTAGGCGCCACCTTGCCGGAGGAAGCCCTGCAAGCCATATTCGACCCTGATATGGATGCCAAGAAGATTAACCAAAGCGCCGAAGACCTGGTCAAAGCCTCTGCGGTGAACTTCTACGACCCGGACATCACACAAGCGGAAGCCGAGGCCTTTTACGCCGATTTGAAAGCTAACCTGGAGAACGAGCGTGTTTCTATGGGCCTCAACTCCAAACTCGTCCGCAAAGAGGATGGCCAGCTGGAAGAAGCCGTCTGGCACGCCGATGGCCTGTACGGGCCGGCCATTCAGGAAATCATTACCTGGCTGGAAAAAGCAGTAGAAGTGGCGGAGAACGAAGCCCAGGCCAATGCCCTGCAGCTGCTGATTGAATACTACAAAACCGGCGACCTGGAAACCTGGGACAAATACAACATCGCTTGGGTCAACGCCACTGAGGGCGACATCGACTACATCAACTCCTTTATTGAGGTGTACAACGACCCGCTGGGCTACAAAGGTTCCTACGAAAACATCGTGCAGATCAAGGATTTTGAGGCTTCCGAGCGCATGGCCGTCGTGTCTGAAAATGCCCAGTATTTTGAAGACAATTCACCCATTATGGAGGAGCACAAGAAGGAGGAGGTTGTGGGCATTACCTACCGGGTGGTGACCGTCGCGGGCGAAGCCGGCGATGCCTCCCCCGCCACCCCGATTGGCGTCAACCTGCCTAATGCCAACTGGATACGCGCCAAGCATGGCTCCAAATCGGTGAGCCTCGGCAACATTATTCAGGCCTACGAAAAAGCCGATGGGCCGGGCTTGCTGCAGGAGTTTTCCCACGATGAAGAAGAGATGGAGCGTGCCCGGGCGTACGGCTCCCTGGGCAGCAAGATGCACACCGCCCTGCACGAAGTGGTAGGCCATGCTTCCGGCCAACTGGAAGAAGGGGTAGCCACGCCTAAAGAAACGCTTAAGAACTACGCTTCCCCCCTGGAGGAAGCCCGGGCTGATCTCGTGGCCCTGTACTACATCATGGACCCCAAGCTGCAAGAGCTTGGCCTGGTGCCCTCCGATGACGTCGCCAAAGCGGAATACGACGGTTACCTGAAGAACGGCTACATGCTACAGCTGCGTCGCATCGAGCCGGGCAAGACCATTGAACAGGCCCATATGCGCGACCGGCAGATGATCTCGCACTGGACTATTGAAAAAGGCACGGCCAATGGCGCTATCGAAATCGTCGAGCGGGACGGCAAGACTTATATCGACATCAAGGACTACGCCAAGGTGCGCGAGCTGTTCGGCGAGCTGCTGCGCGAGGTACAGCGCATCAAGTCGCAGGGCGACTACGAAGCCGGCAAAAACCTGATCGAAACCTACGGCGTACAGGTGGATGCTGACCTGCACGCGGAGGTACTGCGCCGGGCCGAAAAGCTCAATATACCGCCCTACGGTGGTTTTATAAACCCCCGCCTGGTACCCGTCACCGGTGAAGACGGAGAGATTACCGACATCAAGGTGGAGTACCCGGCTGATTTTACGGAGCAGATGCTGGAGTATGCGGAGCAGTATTCTTTTTTGAAGTAAGCGGTTGAAAGCCGTTGAGCAGCGCACCGTTGGGCTCCGGCACGGCGGTGCGCTTTCTTATTTCGGCAGGCCGGCATGATCATTTCCGGAGCTGGCACCTGGCAAGCTATTTCCTGAAGCGGAGGAAGCCGCCCCACCAAGCCCTCGCCACCACAACCGAACAACGCCCATCCAATTTGCGCTATAAAGGGGCACAGCAGAACCAAAACCGCCCCAAATGACTGACCCTCATAACAATAGCGAAACCCCAGGGCTTAAGCGCAGCCTCTCCCTCTCCATGCTGGTCTTTTACGGCGTAGGCACCATCTTGGGGCTGGGCATCTATGTGCTCCTGGGTAAAATCGGGGGGGAAGCGGGCATGATGGCCCCTTTTTCCTTTTTGTTGGCCGCCCTGATTGCGGGCTTCACCGGGCTTTCATACGGTGAGCTTTCCGCCCGCATCCCTAAAAGCGCCGGAGAAGTGAATTATGTAGACCGGGCCTTTAGCCAACGGGCGCTTTCGATGCTGGTCGGCTGGCTGATCGTCCTGTCGGCTATCGTTTCTACGGCTACCGTAGTCAATGGCTACGTTGGCTATGTGCATGTTTTCGTGGAGCTACCGGATTATGTGATCATAGGGGGCATCATACTTTTGCTGGGGGGGATTGCGATTTGGGGCATTTCGGAATCCGCCCTGACCATTACCGTGATCACCACGATTGAGATCATCGGTATCCTGCTGGTGATTTTCATTTCGGGCGATAACCTGGCTGAGCTGCCTGGCCGATGGCCGGAAATGGTGCCCGGCTTCGCCCTGGCCGACTGCAAACCGATAATGATGGGGGCTTTTTTGGCTTTTTTCACCTTTATTGGTTTTCAGGATATGGTGAATGTAGCTGAGGAAGCCAAAAATCCGGAAAGGGACATGCCCAAAGCCATTATCATTTCTTTGTCGATCCTAACCTTTCTCTATTTGATCGTGTCCACTATTGCTGCCCTTGGCCTTAGCCCAGAGGAACTGGATCAAAGCGAAGCGCCACTGGCGGATATCCTTGCCAAGGAAGGCGAAGGTTATCCTAAGATCATCAGTGGGATCAGCCTGATTGCAATTGTCAATGGCGTGCTGGTGCAGATTGTGATGATTGCCCGGGTGCTCTATGGTATGGCAGAGAAGGATATGGCACCATCGCTCTTCGGCAAAATCAATGCTGCCACCCGCACGCCCATTTGGTCGACTATCATCGCCTCCGTTGTTATTCTGGCGCTCGCCCTGGCGTTCAACCTGGAAGCCCTGGCCGAAGCCACCAATTATATCCTGATCATAGTCTTCATCATGATCAACCTTTCCCTGCTCATGATCAAGAGGCAGGATCCCAAACCTGAGGGGATCCGGACCTATCCAAAAGCTGTTCCTATCCTTGGGGTGCTGCTAAACCTGGGCGTATTGGTTTTTCAGATTTATAATGCCATCGCTTAGATGAACCATTTGCTGATATACCTGGGCGTTCTACTCGTCGCTTCCATCGTGGTTTGGAAAGGCGGCGGTTTGCTGGAGCGGTCGGCCGAAAAGCTTGCCCTTTATTACCGGCTCTCCCCTACTCTGAAAGGCAGTGTAGTGCTGGCGGTAGGCTCGAGTTTCCCGGAGCTGTCGACCACTGTGGTCTCCACCCTTTTACACGGGAAATTCGATCTGGGTGTTTCTGCCATCATCGGTTCAGCAATCTTCAACATATTGGTCATCCCCGGGCTGAGCGCGGTCTTGGCGCACGGTGTCCAATCCCGTTGGATGCTGGTGGTAAAAGACGTACAGTTCTACCTCACCTCTATTGTGGTGCTGTTGCTTACCTTCGCCCTTGCCGTGATTTACCATCCCGCCGGCCAAGCGCCCCTGCAGGGCAAGGTAACCCGGGCTTTGGCTATAATCCCTGTGCTTTTTTATGGCTTATACCTGTATTTGCAGCGGGAGGAGAACAAGGCCTACCAACAAGAAAACAACGCCGCAAGCCACGGCGGAATAAAGGTCTACAAAGAGTGGGGGAAATTTGTACTCAGCCTGATTTTAATCGTATTAAGCGTAGAGGGTATGATCAGAGCAGCTATTTTTATGGGCGGCTATTTCAACATGCCCGACTTTTTTTGGGGCGCTGTGGTCCTGGCAGCCGCGACAAGCTTGCCGGATGCCGTAGTCAGCGTCCGTGCCGCTATCCATAAAGAAGGCATCGCCAGCCTGTCTAACGTAATCGGCAGCAACATCTTTGACCTCCTGATTGCCGTTCCGGCCGGTGTGCTGATCGCCGGCTCCGCCCTTGCCGACTTTAGCGTCGCCCTGCCGATGACCGCGTTTTTAGCGCTCACGACCGTAGTATTGATCTTTATGCTCATCACCAAACAGTCGCTTAGCCGGAGGGAGGGGTTTATACTGCTGCTGGCTTATCTGGTTTTTGTAAGTGGGGTGGTGCTGGAGTCGCTGGGTGTTATGCATTTGGCCAATTGAGGGGGGCTTAGGCAACACCCCAGGCCGACGGGTTCCCACTTCGCCTCGCGACAGAGCCCCACAATCGATCCACGCTACAATAGCCTACAGAAAGCAAGTTCTGTATTGGCCATTTTCACGTTAGGGGTCGCGCAGTAATAAGTTACCTAGAATAGGCGAAGTTATTTTGTGCG
>CAZNSK010000116.1:0-19600 GCA_964575505.1 uncultured Phaeodactylibacter sp. | reverse complement strand
AGGGGATTTCTAATCGAAAATGCCAACGATTGAGAAATACTCCAAGTTAAGATTATAGTCCAACAACTTAAGATTTGTGAAATTATGGCGCAGCTATTTTTTCAGCTCGCAAGGCGAAAAACGTAGGCGATGCCTAAGCATCGGCGAGGCTTTTTAACGCAGCGAGGTGGAAAAAGAGCAAGTCAGAAATCACAAATTTTGGGTTGGCGGACTATAACCCCTGTTTTATGGGCTTATTTTCAAAGAACTTTAAAGAGGACTTGATGAAAAGAACCAAAAATCACGGCTGTGCAGCGTTTTTAACGCGGATTGAACTGGCAAAAACCTAAACTGCTCAAACTCGCCTCCCCCGCATCCAAACCGGCCCGGCCGTAAACCAAAGCACCATTCCCAGCGCCATCAGCTGCTTTTGCAACGGCGCCTCCATCTGATTGGTGAAAACGAGCAGGGCAGGGATGAGGGTCAGCCCCAGCCCGGCAATAGCAAGGATTGGGATCAGGATATTTTTCATGACAATTTAGGTTGGAGTGAAGCAGAAGGTTTGAGCAGGTAGCTGAAGCCAATGTATAACAGTACAGCGATAAACCACCCGGGCAGCCCGAGGAAGAAAATCTTCACCCCGAAGTACTGATTGATCAGCAGGCAGGCGGTAAGGGTGATGCCCCAGGTGCCCGCTGCCGCCCAGTTGATGTTTTGCCCGGTAGCCAGGGCCCGTTCGCTTGTGAGCTTCAGGCGGGGGAAGAGGTGGTAGTCGATGAAAATGATCGCGCCCATGGGCATCAGGATCAGGCCGTAGAGGGCGACAAAATCGAGCAGCTTCATCACCAAAGCCGGAAAGCAGGCCGCAGTGGTCGTGACCAGCCCCACGATGATCGTCACCTTCCAGGTTTGGGATTTGGGGATAACGGCCTGCACGGCCAGCCCGGCCCGGTAAATCGTAGGATTAGCTGTGGTCCAGCCGGCGATAATCACACAAATAGCGCCGGTGATGCCCACCGCGTAGTAGGCTACCGGCCCGGGCGCAAACTCCAGGCTGTTTTGGCTTTGCTGTAGGAATACGGCGTACAGGATACCCGAAGCCAGCCATGCGATGTAATGCCCCACGTACATACCGGCTGCCGAGGTGAAACCCGCTTTCCAGCTTCGTGCATACCGGAAGATGGACATATCTGCCATACCGATGTGCATGGCCATATTGCAAAACCAGGCAAAGAACAGAATATGCCAGAAGGTAAACTTCGACTGCCCTTCCAGGGGCACGCCGGTCCAGATTTTGCTTTCCGCTACCGGCCAGAAGTCGCCAATGCCGTTGACGCCCAGCTCAGGTAGGGCTGCCAGTGCCGCAGCCAGGAAGACCAGGATCATCCAGGGTGCAGCGATGTTGGCAAAACGGCTGACCTGCTCGTAACCCAGGGTCGCGATAAGAGTGGTAACAATACCAACGGCCACTACGGTGACAACCCAGGACACACTGCCCGGCATCCAGTCGGTGAGCTGTGGCATGGGAATATCGAAGGGGATCCCCACGGCAGTAGCCGCCACCGCAATCATAGAGCCCGCCAGGAAACAGAACATCAGGGCGTTGACCAGATTGTAAACGGTGGTCAGGCCTTTGCCGCATATTTTTTCCAGCTTGTAGTACAAGGTGATCCGCTCTTTCACGGCTATCGGCGCACAGAGGAACGCCCAGCTCAGCACCGCCAGCAGATTGCCCAGCAGTAGCCCCCAGATCAGGTCGCCGGCGCTTGCCCCGTGGGCTACAAACAGCGGGCCGATGACAAACTCTGTACCGGCCGTATGCTCTCCGGCGTACATACCGAGGAAACTGCGGGTGGATTTCAGCTTGGAGGTGGGGATGGGCTCCCGTTCGTACTCCTGAACGCTTTTCAGCTTGGCCGTAAATCGTTTTAGCATAGTTTCAGGTTAGGATAATGGTCAGGCTACGTGCGCCCTGCGCACCGATGACCAGCGATTGTTCAATATCAGCAGTTTTGGAAGGGCCGGCGATGAATACCCCGAAGCCGGTATCGTCAATTTTAATCTGAGCGTAGGCTTCATGCATGTTGCGGACAATACGGCCTTCTGCCAGCACCAGTACCAGGTGTTGAGCGATGAAGGGCAGCACCCGGTGCACACAATCGGCTTCAGTGACCCATACCGCCCCGTTTTCTGCCACTCCGACTTGTCCGCCAATTACTGCAATATCCACATCCACGAGGGCATCGGGAGCACTTTTCTGGAGATTTACATCACTCGCTAAGACCGGTAGGGTAGAGGCGGTCTTCCCCGGCTCCGGGAACAGCGTGCGGACTGCGTTGTCCAAATCAGGAAAGTCAGCAGCACGTACCACCCGGGTGCCGTTTTGGGCAGCGGTAGCGCCAAAATTTTGCACTACATCCTCAGCGCCAGTGGCAAAGTCTGGTATTTCCGGCAAAGGGGCGGTGCCAGGCTTTGCCGACCTGATCGCATCCAAAATTGTTGATCTGCTCATGCGCCCTTCCGGTTTTTGCGGTACCATTCCTTAAAACTTTGCTGAGGTGATTCCGGCAGTTCTCTTTCTTGCCCCCAGGTATTCAGGGGGTTGTAAACTAAAGGCCGGGGCAGCCAGCGGGTGACCCAGCGGGCAGACTTGCCGGCAGCCTTATACCAGCCAGGGCGGGAGAGGACCTTGCCCGCCATGACCATACTTTGCTTTTTCGCAGCCGGCAGGTGGCCTTCCTCGGCGATGATCTGCCGCCATTTATACAGCTGTTCGTGTATGTCGATCTTGACGGGGCAGACATCTGAGCAGGAGCCGCAGAGCGTAGAAGCAAACGGCAGCCCGCTGTATTTTTTCAGGTCTATACCGGGGGTGAGAATGGAACCAATCGGGCCGGGCACGGTGGAGTCGTAGCTATGCCCGCCGCTGCGCCGGTAGATGGGGCAGGTGTTCATGCAGGCCCCGCAGCGGATGCACTTCAGGGAATTGCGGAAGTCGGGGCGGCCCAATTGTGTGGTACGGCCATTGTCCACGATGACGATATGCATAGCACCACCTTCTTTAGGCTTATGGTGGTGGGAGGTGAAAATGGTAGATGGCTGCCCGGTGGCGCTGCGTGCCAGCAGGCGGGTGAAGACCCCCAGGTGCTCCGCTTTTGGCAAGATTTTCTCAATGCCCATACAGTGGATTTGCAGGGGGGCAAGGTGGGTGCCCATATCGGCATTGCCCTCATTGGTGCAAATGACTACACCGCCCGTCTCGGCAATCGCAAAATTGACACCCGTAATAGCGGCATCGGCCTGAAGAAAGGACTGCCGCAGGTGCTGCCGGGCGGCTTCGGTCAGGTATTGGGGGTCGGTGGCGCCCTTTTCGGTTTGTAATTTCTGGTGGAAAAGCTCGCCTACTTCCTCCTTTTTCAGGTGGATGGCGGGCATAACAATATGGCTGGGCGGCTCTTCATTTAGTTGGATAATGCGCTCGCCCAGGTCGGTATCGATGACCTCTATTTCCTGAGCCTCCAGGTATTCATTCAGCCCGCACTCTTCGGTCAGCATGGATTTGCTTTTGACGATACGGCGGGCCCGATTTTCCTGTAAAATACGGTGTACGATGCGGTTGTGCTGCGTGGCATCCGCCGCCCAATGGACCACGGCGCCATTTTCCCGGGCCTTGGCCTCAAAGGCTTCCAGGTATCCATCGAGGTTAGAGAGGGTATGGTCTTTGATTTGGGAAGCCAGCTCCCGCAACTGTTCCCATTCCAGTATGCCGTGGGCTGCTTTGTCCCGTTTGGAACGCACCAACCAGAGCGACTCGTCGTGCCAGTCGGTACGGGCTTCGTCTTGGATAAAGGCGGCGGCTTTGGTCGCGTGTTCTTTCATGCTTTGGTGTTCAGAATTTCTGCAATATGCTTCACTTGGATGGGGCTGCCCTGCCGCCTCAGAATGCCCTCCAGGTGCATCAGGCAAGACATATCGCCGGCAGTGATGACCTCCACGCCTGCCCGGGCATGATCAGCAATACGGTCTTTGCCCATTTTGACGGAGATATCGGGCTCATTGATGGCAAAGGTGCCGCCGAACCCACAGCATTCATCGGCCCGCTCCAGCTCGGCGATTTCCACACCTTCTACCATCTGCAGCAGGGTTTGCAAGGCGGAAGGGGCTTCCAGATTGCGCTCGCTTCCCGGCCCAAGCCGCAGCCCGCGCAGCCCGTGGCAACTTTGGTGCAACCCCACTTTTGCCGGGAAGCGGGCATTGAGTTGTTCTACCTTGAGTACATCCAGGAGAAACTCTGCCAGGTCGAGTGTCCGCTCTCGCAAATGCACAACCTCCGGGCGCTGCTCAATGATATCATAATGCTTGCGCACATGGTAGGCGCAGCTGCCCGAGGGCGTCACCACGTAGTCATACCCGCTGAAGGCCTTCACATAGTGCTGATAAGCGGGGATGGCCTCCTGTTCGCAACCGGTATTGGCCATCGGTTGCCCGCAGCAGGTCTGTTCTTCCGGGTAGTGAACCGTACAGCCCAGGCGCTCAAGCAGCTCCAGGGTAGCCACGCCCACCTGAGGGTAGAACTGATCGATGTAGCAAGGTATGAATAAAGCGATTTTCACGTCGATAGGGGCTTTTGTAACTGTGGGGAAAAGTGGTCCAGGATAAAGTCCGGTTCGATGGCGCGGTTGTGGACCGCCATAGCGGCGCCCAGCGCAGAGCCCAGCGGGGATACGGTTGTGATGATGCGGTAATCCGGCAACGCTTCCGCCAGGTATTTTAGAAACAGGGTATTGTCCACAAACCCCCCGTCAATATACAACTTTCGGTGGACAGATTCCCCCTGGGCGCTTTTTAGGCTTTGGCATTGCGCCTGGGCCAGCTCCCGCATGAGCTGATGATAGGCCATCTCGTAGGAATCAAAACGGCTGAGGTCGGTGGCTGCCGTTGCCGCGGTGGGGGCTCCGGGGCGTTTTATGCTTTCCCAGTCGAAGACAGGGCCCGGCAGCTGTTGCAATTGCTGGTGGAGGTCTGGGTCGAAGGCCACTGAACGATGCGTTTCGTAGGGCCTGCCGAAATGGCTGGCCAGGCGATGGGCCCAGATTTTGTATTCGTTGCCGAGAAACAGCCTTGCTGCCCGAACCGGCATGCCATCTACCCGCAAGAAGTTCAGGCAGTCATTCGCCAGGTCCTCCCGGTTGAGCGGTTGGGTGCTGAAGGGGTTCAGCGCAATGCTCCAGGTACCGGTCGACAAGAGCAGAAAGGGTTCTTCGTTGGCAAGAATGTAGGGCAATAGCGCGGCAGAGCTGTCGTGTATGCCAACGCCTACCGTGACTTTCTTCCCTTCGATGCGCAAGGGTGTCGCCGTTGTGGTGGGGCAAAGCCGGGGCATCAGCCGGTCCAGGTTTTCTGCGTACACCCAGGGGTGGTAGTCTTTTTCTTTAAAATGCCAAAGGCCCGTATGGCAGCCGATGCTGGTGTACTCCGTCAGGGCTTTGCCGGAAAACAGGAAAGCGCAGTACTGCGGAAAGTGCAGCGAGCGGTGGATTCTGGCGAATTGTGCGGGCTTATGGTGCTTAAGCCAGTACAGCTGCAGGCCGGAATTGAGCATGCCCATCAGAGGCGATGCCGTCTGCGCCTGCCACTCCGCTGCCGGGCCATACTGGTGTATGAAGGCTTTGGCCAGGCCCTCGGGCATGGGTTTAAGGTAGTTGTAAAGAGGCGTAACCGGCTGCCCGTGCTCGTCAATATGCACAAAGCTAGCCCCGTAGGTTGAGAAGTTGAGCCTGCGGATGGCAAAGCGTGGGTCAGCCAGCGCTTGCGCAAATGTGGCTTTCATCCAGGCCGAAAGCTGCTTCAGGTCATCGCAGGGGTCGCCATCCTCGTCGGTTTGTTCCTCAAACCGCGTATAACTGCGGTGGACCTCCCGGAATTGCGCATCGAAGAGGAAGAACTTTTTATTGGTTTTGCCGATATCAAAAATTGCCGTTACGTCCATAGCTAAGCCTTAGAGCCCGGTGGCTACTGCCGCTGTGCCGCGCTGCTCAATCAATTGTTGCCGGATGCCCAGTTCCCGGTAAGCCCGGATCGGGTAGAGGGCGCCGCCGGCTCGCCGCCGGGCTTCGCGCACAAGGGGGCGGACGTCGGTGCGGAAGGCGGCTTGCAGGATTTCCTGCCCGGCAGTTACATCATTGGCTGCTTGCGCTTCCGCCAGGCCCTGCTGGTCTACCAGCAAAGCCTGGGCGTAGGCAATGCGGATGGCCTCAAGGCTTTGCAGCAAATCTTCCAGCGGGTCTTTCAGGTTGTGGCTGGCATCGATCATCCAGGCCAGGGGCGGGTTGTTGGCCGTATTGTTGGCCATGCCGTAGACCAGCTCATTGAAGATCAGGAACAGCTGGTAGGGCTTGATGCTGCCCACCGTCAGGTCGTCGTCCCCGTATTTGCTGTCGTTAAAGTGGAACCCGCCCAGCTTGCCCTTTATCATCAGGGTGGCGACGACTTGCTCGATATTAGTGTTGGGCAGGTGGTGCCCTAGATCGACCAGGGTGTAGGCGTTGGGGCCGCAGCCCTCAGCCAGCATCAGGGAGGTGCCCCAGTCGGCAATCACAGTGCTGTAGAAGTTGGGCTCGTACGGTTTGTATTCGATAAACATGCGCCAGTCTTCCGGCATTTCCCGGTAGATAGCCCGCAGGCTGTCTTGCGTACGCTCCAGTGCGCCGCGGAAATTGTGCTGCCCGGGGAAGGACGCGCCATCCGCCAGCCATACGGTGATGCTTTTGGAGCCTAGTGCTTCCCCAATCCGGATGACTTCCCGGTTATGGGCAATGGCTTGTTCGCGCACAGCAGACTCCACGTGGCAGAGGGAGCCAAATTTATAGCTGTGTGCCTGCCCGGCCTGATCCTGAAAGGTATTAGAGTTGACGGCGTCAAAGGCCAGCCCGTGGGCGGCGGCTTGGGCGCGCACAGCAGCGGGGTCTTCCGGGATATCCCAGGGGATGTGCAGTGAAATAGCGCCTGCCGAGCGGCTCAGGGCGTGCAGCAGGCCTACATCATCAATCTTTTGTTTGAGGTTGGCGGGTTCGCCCCCGTAGGAGAAGCGCCCGAATCGGGTGCCGCCCGCCCCCAGGGCCCAGCTTGGTATGGCAATTTGCAGGTCAGCGAGTTGCTGCAACAGCGTGGCTGCTTCTACGCCCTGCTTAGCCAGCCGGCCAACCAGCGTTTCCCATTCCCGCTTGTGGTTGTCGAGAGAGGGCCCATTGTGGGTTGCAATTTGTGCCGCTTCCAATTTCATAATCCCTACTGTTTTGCCTTTCCAAAAGTGGGGAATGTGCCAGCAAACCGGCACATTCCCTCAGCCCTAACCAAATTAAACCAAATTGTAGCTAATCTTACCGTACAAACGCATTGGCCATGCCGCCATCTACGTTGATGATGTTGCCGGTGCTCTTATCCAGGATACCTACAAGGGCGAAGACGCCGTTGGCGATATCTTCCGGGCGGATAATCTGTTTCAGCAAGTTGCGGTTGGCGTAGTGGGCGGGCAGGTCTTCCACCTGAATACCATAGGCTTTGGCGCGCCCTTCCGCCCATTCGCCTTCCCATATTTTGCTGCCGATGATGACCCCATCGGGGTTGACGGTATTCACGCGGATGCCATCAGCGGCCAGCTCGGCGGCGGCCAGGCGGCTCATATGCTGCTGAGCCGCTTTAGCCGTTCCGTAAGCAATGTTCTTTGGGCCAGCGACCAGGCCATTCTTACTCGCAATATTGACGATATCCCCGCCAAAACCTTGGGTTTGCATGACTTCGGCGCCGGCTTTGGTCATCAAAAACTGACCCTTAGCCAGAACGTCCTGCAGGAGGTCCCAATCCGCCAGTTCGGTATCGCCAATGGATTTTGAAATGGCCAGACCGGCACTGTGCACCACGATATCTACGCCGCCGAAAGCCAGGCAGGCGGCTTCGAAGGCCTCCGCGACCGAGTCGGCTTGGGTTACATCGCAGGTAACGTAGGTGGAAACATCCCGGCCAAAAGCCTGATTGGCTTCTTCCAGGCGGTCTGCCTTGACATCCGTCAGCACCACATTAGCACCTTCGGCTGCCAATTTCTCAGCGATGGCCCGCCCGATGCCGCCCCCGCCACCGGTGATGATGGCGACGCGCCGGGACAATGGCTTTTCCGGTGGCTGCCGCTTGAGCTTAGCTTCTTCCAGCAACCAGTATTCGATGTTGAAGGCTTCCTGACGCGACAGGGCGGTGTAGGAAGAGATCGCCTCCGCCCCCCGCATCACGTTGATGGCATTGATGTAAAATTCGCTGGCGACCCGTGCGGTTTGTTTGTTTTTGGCAAAGGTGAACATGCCTACCCCCGGGTAGAGGATGACCACCGGGTTGGGGTCGCGCATGGCGGGGCTGTCCGGGTGCTTGCAGCTTTCGTAGTATTCAGTGTAGTCTTTGCGGTACTGCTCAAAGACCGGTTCTAACTGCTGCTTAACCGACTGCGGGTCGGTGAGGTCGGCATCCGGCGCTACCTCCAGCACGAGCGGCTTGATTTTGGTGCGCAGGAAGTGGTCTGGGCAGGAGGTGCCCAGCGGCGCTAGTTTGTCCAGGTCATGGCTATTGATAAATTGCAGCACCCGCTCATCATCCGTGAAGTGGCCAATCATCCGCTTATGGCTGGAGCACAGGCCCCGCAGGATGGGCGCCATTTTTGCCGCTTGCTGCTTCCGGCCAGCATCAGGCAGGCTTTCCATACGGGGGCCGCCAAATACCGGGCGGTCTTTGCCTTCGCGCTCCGCAATGTAGCGGGAGGCCTGCTCGATGACCTCAAGGCTGTTCATGTAGCATTCGTAGGAGGTGTCCCCCCAGGTAAAGAGCCCGTGGCTGCCCAGGACGATACCGCGAATGCCAGGGTTGTCATTCAGGCATTTTTCCAGTTGCAAGCCCAGGTCGAACCCCGGCCGTTGCCAGGGGATCCACCCCATAGAGTCCCCCCATATTTCTTTGGTGACGGCCTGGCTGTCTTCGGCAGCCGCCACCGCAATGAGGGCATCGGGGTGGAGGTGGTCAATGTGCTTGAACGGCAGCAGCCCGTGCAGGGGCGTATCAATAGAAGGGGCCCGGCTATCGAGGTCGTAGAGGCAATGGTACAGCAACCCCACCATTTCATCTTCATGTTTCAGGCCGCGGTATACGTTTTTCAGGTCGCGCAGGCGGCTTGTGTACAGCCCGGCTATCCCGGAGCGGGTCAGCGTGCCAATATCGCCACCGGAGCCTTTTACCCACATGACCTCTACCGCTTCTCCGGTGAGCGGGTCTTTTTCAATGGTTTTGCAGCTGGTGTTGCCGCCCCCAAAATTGGTGATACGAAGGTCAGCGCCCAGTATATTGGAACGATAAAGAAACAGGGCCACTTCATCGCCTTCCAATTCAGCGGCTTTTTTTTCATCCCAGAGGTAATCGACATGGGCGAATTGGTTGGTAGCGATCATGTTTGGAGTTTATGCAGTTTTACAAATAGTGGACGATTTAAAAATAAGGTTGTAACGGTGGGCGAGTGTCCTGTACTTTCCGGGAAAACTGGCATGGTAAGCATTCGCACATCCGGGGTGCTTGGCGCGTCTTATAACTACGTACTGACTTAGACGGATGGATAAAGATATGGTGGAAACACTTAACTTGGACTTGGAATTACTGGATCAACTAAAGGCCTTGATGATTGTATTAGGCATCGGGCTGTTGCTCGGCCTGGAGCGCGAGCAGGCCTATCAGCGCAAGGAAGGCACTGCTTTGTTTGCGGGCATCCGTACCTTCCCCATCGTGGCCCTGCTGGGGTATATTGCCGTGTTCATGGGGCAGGCTTTGTCTGCCTGGGTATTTTTGGGCGTTTTGCTTGGCGTGTTTGGCTTGGTGGGCGTAGTCTACGCCCGGGCGCAGCCGGCACTGCAAGGCACCACCACAGAATTTACGCTAATGGCGGCCTTCCTGCTTGGCGGTATGGTGAAGCTGGGCCATTATCAGCTCAGCATCGCGGTAGCTTTGAGCGTAACCGCCCTGTTGGCGTTCAAAATCCGCCTGCACAAATTTGCCGATGCAATTACCCAGGAAGAGCTGTTGTCAATACTGCAATTTTTGCTGGTAGCTGCTTTGGTCCTGCCGGTGCTGCCCGACCAAAATATCGGCCCCTATGGCTTTTTCAACCTCTATAAAACAGGCCTTATTCTCACCATTTTCCTGACTCTGAACTTTGGTGGGTACTTTCTCTCCCGCTTCCTCAAACGCCGGTCTACGCTGCTCACTGGCCTGCTGGGCGGGCTGGCCTCAAGCACTGCTACTGCCTGGTACTTTTCGCGCCGCTCGGGTAGGGGGGCGCCGGGCGGGCGGCAGGCGGCTGCAGCGGTGGTACTGGCTTCCTCCATCATGTACCCGCGGGTTTTGGTTTGGCTAGCCTTGCTCAACTGGGCCTTGTTCAAAGCCTTGCTGTTGCCGGTGCTGGCGTTTGGCGCTGTCGGGCTTGGGGCGAGCTTTTACCTTTTCCGGGGGGATTCCGGAGAAAGCAGCATGGAGCAGCCCGAACGGGGCAACCCGATTAATTTTCGGGAAGCTGCCATGTTTGCGCTCATCTATACCATTATCCAATTTGGGGTAAGCTACGCGGCTGAGCAGTTGGGCGATACGGGCCTCTACTGGGCGGCTGCTATATCGGGTTTTGCCAATATGGATGCCATTACGGTGTCGATGTCGGAATACACCGGCGGGGGGCGCCACCTTCAGGTAGCCGGGGCCGCCATTGTACTGGCTACGGTAACAAATACGCTGGTCAAATATGGCTTCTGCCTGGTATTTGGCAACCCAAGCCTGCGTAAAAATGCTACCCTCGGCTTTGCCCTGATTGTGCTGGCGGCAGGAGGGTATGTAGGGTGGCAGCTTTGGGTTTGATTATCAAAAAATAATTTTACTCATTTGTAATTTTCTTTTTGATAACAAATTGTTGTTGCACTTGGGGGTGACCAATAACCCAACGGGGTTTAGGTACTGCTTCTGAAAAGACCGGATGGTGTTTATCCCAATACTTAGCATTTTCGTAGTTTTAGGCGATTGCCTTGGCAAGAGGGTGCCAAGATTCAATGATCATCGAACTGAACAAAACAAAACCATGAACCAGCGGATTTTAATCAAAGGCTCCACCATCGTCAACGAAGGGAAAACAGCTGTCGCAGACGTACTCCTTTCAGAAGGGCGAATTGCGAAAATTGGGGAGATAGAAGCGCAGCCGGACGATCAGGTCATTGACGGAACGGGCAAATATCTCTTTCCGGGCGTCATCGATGGGCAGGTGCACTTCCGTGACCCGGGCGCGACCCACAAAGCCGATCTGCATAGCGAAAGCAAGGCGGCGGTAGCCGGTGGCGTCACCTCCTTCATCGACATGCCCAACACCATCCCCAATACCCTGACGATGGAGCGGCTGAACGAGAAGTACGAAATCGCTTCCAAAAAATCCCTGGCCAATTACTCCTTCTTCCTGGGTGTCAACGGCGACAACCTGGATGAAGTGATCAAAACCGATACCACCAAGCTGATGGGCGTTTCCGATGACGGGCTGTACTTCACCAAAAAGGGCAACCTGCTGGCGGACAACCCGGAGACGATGGAGAAGCTTTTCGCCAATTGCAAATCCATCATTGCTATCCACTCAGAGAGGGAGCAGATCGTGGAGCAAAACGAGGAAAAGTACCGGGAAATCTACGGCGATGACGTGCCCGTGAAGTTCCACCCCATTATCCGCAGTACACAAGCCTGTTATGAAGCCACCGAGCGTGCCATCGGCCTGGCGGAGAAGCACGGTGCCCGCCTGCACATCCTGCACCTGACCACCGAGGCGGAAACCCACCTGTTCCGCAACGACATCCCGCTGGAAGAGAAGAAAATCACCACCGAAGTCTCCGTGCACCACCTCTGGTTCTCCGATGAGGACTACGAGCGCCTGGGCGTCCTCATCAAATGGAACCCGGCCATCAAGACCAAAAAGGACAAGGAAGGCTTGCTCAAAGCCTTGCTCGACGACCGCATCGACCTTGTGACCACCGACCACGCGCCCCATACCCTGGAAGAAAAGCAGAAGCCCTATTTCCAGTCTATGTCAGGCGCGCCAATGGTGCAGCACACCCTCAACTGCATGCTGGAGTTCCACCATCAGGGCAAGATTTCGCTGGAGAAAATCGCAGAGAAGATGTGCCACAGCCCGGCCCGCCTTTACCGGATGTCGAAGCGCGGCTACATCCGCGAAGGCTACTACGCCGACCTGACGCTAGTGGACCTCAACCAATCCTGGACCGTCGCTAAAGACAACGTTCTGTATAAGTGCGGCTGGTCGCCTCTGGAAGGCACCACTTTCCACAATAAAGTCCTCAAGACTTTCGTCAACGGCAACCTGGTGTACGACGAGGGCACCTTTGCGGAGGATACGTTTGGGATGGCGATTGAGGTGGGGGCGTAAGGGCGGAGAACGCTTTGGTTGATAGCAGACAATTTTGCTACAGGGTAATGATGAAGTAGCCGTTGAATCGGGGGAGAAAAAACGTGTAAAGAGCGGTTCAACTCCCTCTTTTTAGTGCTTCCACCAGCTTTTCGAAATCTTCAAATGCTTCCATCAATTGTGAACCGTCTAGTGATTGCAGTAGTGCAGTACCGTCTTTCACTTTGTGATACTTACCCTTTTGAGTATTGCTGGTAGCTTGTTCAAGTTCCCTGGTAGGCTCAGGGATTTCCTGTGCTGGGCGGCTGGGCAGCTTTCTGGTAATCTCGGTATTATAGTAGTTGTCGAGTACTGCTGATTGAGAAATGAACCATGCTTCCATCTCCTGTACCATGTAGAAGACACGATCCGCTTCTCCATTTATAGTCCGCCAACCCAAGATTTGTGATTTCTGACTTGCTCTTTTTCCACCTCGCTGCGTTAAAAAGCCTCGCCGATGCTTAGGCATCGCCTACGTTTTTTGCCTTGCGCGCTAAAAAAATAGCTGCGCCATAATTTCACAAATCTTAAGTTGTTGGACTATAAGCCATGTTCCTGCAAATCCCGATATCTTTCTGCGGAGGGGGCATCAAGGTCTATTATTAACAGGCAGGCGTCTCCCTTTGCTTTTTTAAACTTGTTGATAGCCTGCGATTTGCCACCGCCCATGATAATCTGAAACCTGATTCCTGGAAGCAATGGTGCTAATAACTTCCGGAAGCCCTGTCGCAGCTCCCCGTTTGATTTGACGCTGCTGCCTTCAATAAATAGCTTGATTTTCATAGGTCAGGCATTTACCAGCGCGTTCCGCCTAAGTCACCTTCCCGCCACATTTGGCCGGGGTTAAAGTGTTCATACCAGCCCTCAAACTCAGTTTCAGAAAACCGGCGGACGGTGGTCGTATTGTCTTCTGCTTTTTCGAAAACATGCACGTCTTCCACCCTGAAATGATTGAGCAATTGTTCCGAATGCGTGGCAATGAGCATAGTAGAATCCGCAGAAGCCTCTTTAATAGCTGTCGAAATATTAAAAATCATATCCGGATGAAGCCCTACTTCTGGCTCGTCTATGCAGATTAACTTCCCACGCTGCAGATTGTAGAAGACGGCCAGCATACAGAGATAACGAAGCGTGCCATCTGAAATATGAGTGACGTGGACGGAAGAGCGCAGTTGGTCTTCACCAAGCATCAACTCAAACTGCCCGCCGCCCAACATATTGAAGTCAATCTCCGAAAAGAAAGCATTGACATCCTGAAGCTTTGACTGTATCAGCCGGAACAGGGGCTTGTCGCTGATCTTGATTGTATTAAGTATCTGTGGCAGATTGCTGCCGTCGAAGCGTAGTTTGCGCTCTTTTGCCGTTGCGCTCATGCCGCTGCGGAGCTTGCTCGCAGGCGCAGTGTCGAAGTAATTATAGACAGACAGGTCCTTGATAGCGCGCTTGATGATCACAAGCGGAAGGTATCGGTCTTTGTCAAATTCAGAAATTTTGGAAAGGGCCAGTTCCTGCGGGTCATAATCATCGTAGGGGACAAAAGTAATGCCATTCCCCTCTTTCTGCCGTTCTCTAACCTTACCGCTGCCATTAATGAAGTTGAGGTAGGAGTACCCCCTTTCCGTAGCTATTTCCTCGCTGAGGTAGTAGTTGTCTATGGCTGGTTTCCGGATCAGTCGTATAGTGTAGATGATGTCTTCTCTGAATACCTCCTGCTTTCCTTCGTTGTATTGGTTGAGTACATTGGCATTTAGGCGAAACTCAAGGCCTATGGAGTCCTTAAAATCGGAGGGATTCATGGATTGGCAGTAAATATTGTCAAAACCACCCCATTGCTGCGTAATGAGCTCAAGCAGGGCATTGTCGGTAGCATTGCCTTCCACGCCGGCTTTCAGTAGTTGTACGGCTTTGAGCAGATTGGTCTTTCCAGACCCATTGATGCCAACGAGCAGGTTGACCTGCTCATTGAATGTTACCCTCTCGTCCCGAAAGCTAAAGAAATTTGTCAACCTTATCGACCGGATCATGCCTTTCTGTTTTGGACAAACTCAAATATACGTATTTCAACGCTCCAAAACATTATATCGAAGTTTCGTACGAGAAGCTATTGCTTGCCATAATCCTTTTGCCCCACTACTTAGTGCATGCTGCCTGCCCGTACTACTTTTTGCACAAACCCCTGCTGAGCAGGACAGCCTCTACGTTCTTGAAATGGAAAGCGGCGGCTTGCGCCCCAAAGTCCTGCACGCTGAGCCCCTCTACATCGATCTGATCAGAGACCTGGGCGCGCGCAAGGGCGAAAAGGAATGGAACGTAGGCTTAGGCCTTACCGATAATCAGGTGTTTGATACCTACGAAGCATTGGTGGAGTACGAATGGGCCCCGGTTGACCGGCTTGGGCTGGAAGTGGAGTTGCCTTTCACCTTTCATTTTCCGATAGAGGAGGAGATGTCTGCGCCCGGCAGCCGCCTGAATAGCCTGAAAATGGCTGCCCAGTACACCTTTTTGGTCAGTGAGGAGAAAAGTGCCTCTATGGCCCTGGGCTACATCCATGAATTCGAATTGCCGGAATTTTCGATGTACGGAAGCACGTCTATGCTCAAAGGGCACATTTTTAACCCCTTTTTGGTGATGGCCAAGCGGTGGGGGACGCACTACCACACCCTGCTGTATACCGGCCCGGTCCTGGAGGCGATCCATGGTATGGATATGCGTCAATCCTGGCAAGCCAACTTCAACTTCCATTACATGATTACCGGCACCCGGAATTTCATTGGTGTGGAGTTCAATCAGGAATTTAAGCGGGGCGATTTCGATATGGTCATCCGCCCGCAGATGCGAGTTGGGCTGGCCGACAACTTGCTGGTCGGTATTGTAGCCGGCATCCCCGTGGAGCGGGAAAACCAGCGCCTGAGTACCTTTATCCGGCTGATTTATGAGCCGGGGCACAGGCATTAAGGGGAGTTGTGGAGGGTAGGTGTGGGTTGCTCAGCAGCAACTGTGACCTGCGCCTGCTCTCTTATACTGCTTACCCCGCTTCCGCATTCCGGTTGATCGCATCGATAATGCTGATGATTTTCGCCCGCTCCGCATCATCATCAAAAATGCCAAAGATGCCCATGTCGTGCAGGTCCGTAAATGGCGGCCGCGCCAGCATCCGCTTTTGGATCGTGCCGTTGACCGCCAGGTAGTCGATCAGGCGGTTGAGGAAGGTCATTTGATCCGCGCGGAGTTGGCTTTGGTGGAGCAAATCGGCGAAGGCTTCCTTGGCAGCCCTGGTGTCGAGCCCCACGAGGCTGCGGATGAATGCGCCAAGGGGTTGGTCGCCCAGCTCCTTTTCGAGGGCTTCCCGGGCCACCGGGTCGTCTTCAAAGAGCAGACGTTCCAGCTCCTGAAGCTCAGCGGCTGTGATCGGCTGATTGGTGCGTAGTTTTTGGATGGCAATGTGTTCCCTGTTTTCTCTGACATAGCGCTCTACGCGCTGCCGGTAATTATCCATGGACTCGATACCCCGCAGCACTTCTGCCGCCTTCGTCCCGTCGATCTGATCCTTAAAGTTCGTTTCGTAGACCTTCCGTTCCCGCCGGGGGATGATGTGCAGCAGCCCGCGCAGGGCTTTGCGGATGTTTTCCAGCTCCGGCAGCGTGGCTTGCTGTAAAAAGGCAGCATCCTGCGCCCGCTGAATGTGGGGCATGGCCTTTTGTATGGCAGGGATATTGTGCATGCCGGCCAGTTGACCAGCCAGGCGCTGTATTTTGCGCAGGTAGGGTTCCTGTGCCTCATCGCCTGCAATGCGCAGGGTATAAAGCTCATGCATCAGCAGGTCAAAGCGCTTGGCGGCTTCGTCCGGGTCGTCCAGCTCGATAAGTGGGCCAAGGGACTCGGTGATGCGCTCAATCTCGCTATTGCCCAGCTCATTCCACTGGGTGCGGTTGCGCAGCGGGTCGATCTCGCCCAGCTTCATCTGTATGCGGAAGTGGTCCCGTTGCGCATAGAGTGCGCTCACGGCACTATGGCAAAAGTCAAGTTGTTCCTGCCGGAAAGCATCGGCAGGGTCCTGCTGTTTGATCAGCTGTGCCAGTTGCAAGCGGGCCTGGAAAATACGGTGGGAGAGGCGCAGGGGCACTTTGGTTTGCAGCCCTTCCGGATTGTGCTCAAAGAACTCCAGGTTGCCACAAAAGTCGAAAATGTAGAAAAACGCCTTGTCCTCGCCGGGCGCAAACAGGTCGGGGCAAAGACGGGTACCGCGGCCCACCATCTGCCAGTACTTGGCGCGGGAGTAGACCGGCTTGAAAAAGACCAGGTTGAGCAACTCGGGGATGTCGATGCCGGTGTCGAGCATGTCCACAGAAACAGCAATCTGCGGGTATTTGGCGATGTCCGAAAAGTCTTCGATGAGCTGCTGCGCAAAGCGGTCGTAATTGTCGATCACCCGGCAAAATTTGCTGCCGTACTGTGGGTATAGTTTGTCAAACCGCTGCTCGATGAGCTTGGCGTGTTTGTGGTTTTTGGCGAAAATGATGCTCTTGCCCATCTTGTCCCCACCGGCTACCCGCTGCCCCTTCTGCATGAGGTGGTCAATGACCTTGTCGATGGTATCGTGGTTGTACAGCCAGCTGTTGATGGCGGAAGCGTCGATGTGCTCCGGGACTTCCCCGGCCTCATCCCGAAAAGTGGATTCGTATTCAGCCTGCTCTTCTTCGGAAAGATCATTGTAGTGGATGCCCCGGCGGACAAATCCGAGGTTGACTTTTTCGCCCCGGGGCGGCACCAGATAGCCATCACGGACGGCTTCCTCGATATCGTAGGAGAAGGTGGGGTTGCGCACCTTACAGTCAAACAGCTCATAGGTGTCTTTATCTGCCTGATCTTTGGGCGTAGCGGTCAGGCCCAGCAGCAGCGCGTCGAAGTACTCAAAGATGGCATTGTATTTCTGGTAAACCGAGCGGTGGGCCTCATCCACGATAATGAGGTCGAAGTGGCCGGGCGTAAACAAACGGGCGTCTCTGCTGCGGGCACCATCTATACGGTTCATCATCGTAGGGTAGGTGGAAAAAACAAGGCGGGTGTCCGTTTCTTCCTTTTCCTGCGTAAAGTCGATGGCGCTGAGGTGGGGCGTATGCTGTTTGAAGGCCTTCTTCGCCTGTTTGACCAGCGCGCTGCGGTCGGCCAGGAAGAGTACCCGTTTGACCCAGTTGGCTTTGGAAAGCAGCTCTACGATTGCCGCCGCCGTCCGGGTTTTGCCCGCTCCGGTTGCCATCACAATCAGTGCAGAACGCTTGCCGCCCCGCAGTTGGCCATCGGCTTCCTTTGCATAGGTTTCCATGACGCGCTGAATGCCTTCCATCTGATAATGGCGGCCGGCAATGGCCATATTGGGCTTGAGCTTGCGGATATCCTGCCGGCTTTGCCTGCGGTCAATGAGCAGCTGCAGTTCCTCCTGGCTCAGGAAGCCGGAAATCTCCCGGGCGCTGTAGAAGGCATCATCCCAAATCCAGTTTTGGTAGCCATTGGTGAAAAAGATAATCGGGCGTTGCCCGTGCATGCGCTCCAGACAGTCGGCATAGAGCTCTGCCTGATGCTGTCCCTGATAGGCCTCCTTGCTCGTGCGCTTCGCTTCAATTACAGCCAGTGGTTTGCCATTTTGGCCCCAGAGGACATAGTCGGCATTGCCCCGCCCCGTTTTGTTGACCGCCACGGGCAGGCCCTCCACCGGGTACTCCCGCACATTCGGTGCATCAATATCCCAGCCGGCTTCCCGCAGTAGCACATCGATGAAAATTTCCCGGGTTTCCTTTTCGCTCATTGGCGGTGGCGGCAGCACGTTGCCCGCGGCTTTATTCTGGGATTTGACCGCCTGCAGGGCTTCCAGCTGCGCTCTCAGGCGGGCGGCTTCCTCTTCGGCCTGCAGCCGGCGGCGGCGTTCCTTTTGCAGCTCCTCCATCCGTTCTTCTACCTGCAGTTGCATGCGCTCCAACTGTGCCTTACTTTTCTCTGCCGTGCCTTTGGCGGGGATGAAGTGGTCTTCGAAGGTTGGAACCTCAGGGCGCTCTTCGCTGTACAGGCGGGCGCACCAGCCCAGGAAGCGGTGCAGGTACTTGAGCATGGCCAGCGCTTTGTAGGGCGAGGTTTTGCCGGTATGCACGGCATTATTACCCTCTTTGCGAATGATGTGCAGCTCTTTGTACATGCTCGGTGGCAAAATCTCCCGGAAGGTCCGCTCGTACATACGGGAGGACAGGGCCGTATCATAAGGCGCTTCCAGCTCCCCGTCATTTTCGTACAGCCAGTTGACCATCAGCTCCAGCGTCAGGCGGCTGTAGAAGACAGAGGTAACGGGCGCGGTGATGCCGTGAGCTTCGGCCTGCTGTGCGTTTTGGAATACTTCGGGCCAGCCCTCACGGAGGAATTGGAAGTTGGATTCCATAGATGTCCTGCTGTTTAGAGACGGGAATATAAATAAAAGTAATGGGTTGCAGAATAAAAGCCGGGAAAATGAAAGCTACGAGCGCAACTACATCAAAGGGAAGTATGGCGCCATACCATTTCTGGGCGATTTTGAGAACCTTTTTCCTGAACCCTTAGCGTTGTCTGGTTATGAAGATGAAGGATAAAAAGGCACTAGTGCGACTAGTCCGAAATAGCACAGCGTATTTCACGCTTGGGCGCCCTGGTTTTACTGGGTTTCTTCGGTTAGTCATTTCTGAAACACTCCACTAGGTAAGTCATAGTGTAAACCTGGCACCGAGCTCACTAAGCAGCTGATAGGTATCTAGCCATTCGACCTCAAAAGCCCTGCAGATATTCGGAATTTTCACCTTTTTGGAATTGGGCGGTACCAACTTTTCCATGGTAACTACTTTTGCATCTTGGGCGTATGCTTCTGCTATGATCCACGGATTGGCACCACTTAGGAAAAACTCTCCCAAAGCACGGTTATAATTCTGAAGTACATAGGTTGTTATTTCTGCAATCTTTTCCTGGGCATCTTTTGAGGGTGTGATAAATAGCCCAGACTTCTTTCTAGCGTGAGTTTACGATGGCGGCTGCCCAAAAGGAGGCCAGCAATTCCCAATTTAATATAAAATCGGTAAATTAGGGGTAAAAAAGGATGAC
>CAZNSK010000115.1:0-19792 GCA_964575505.1 uncultured Phaeodactylibacter sp. | reverse complement strand
GCTGAAAAAATAGCTGCGCCATAATTTCACAAATCTTAAGTTGTTGGACTATAATAAGTTTTATATGATTTCCAATGGGCTTTGCTACAAATGAGCTGACCTGGAATATTATACTGGTGTGGTGTTGGTCCATTTGCTCTAGACGCGGTGGTTAAAGCAGATAGAAACTGGTTGGGGCTGTTGGAGCAATCGCTGAGGCGATGACTTGGTTTAGATGGTGGAGCAACAATATATTCGAAATATTTTAAAATGAACACCTAAGTACCCAGATAGTTTGAAGCTAATTTGCTTTACGTTGCCTACGCTGGCGGCGATCATTTCATCATAGACCCCCTTAGTTTCAAATTAGCTGCCTGAACGGTAAATTGCATTGATGGAAGTACTTGATTGGGGCAAGCTATCCTGAGGCATAGTATATACCTGTGCCCCATTGAGGTGAGCATAAGTTGCAGCCAAATCAATCAAGTCTACACTGTCTCTTTGCCGTTCTTTATGAAGCTCAACTTTGCGGGTTTTTTCATTGTAGGTGCCCCAGCTATGGTGCCCATCGGCAATCAGCAGCGTATCAACTTCTCCTTTGTGCGCCCGGGGTACAATTTCAAAAACGGAAGAGGAGGCCAAATCCTGGTCGTTGTGGTCGCTGTAGGCTCTAATGACCTGTTCGCGGCGGCTATCGTGGAATTCGTGGATAATTGCTACGGCCTGTTCGTGAAGTTGGCCCTCATCCAGGTTGGTGGGGTTACCGCTGATGTGTACGGGTGGGATATCCGGAATATCACTGGTTTCCTTATAGATGGGGGCAATTTGATCAGTAGTGGCTAGCACCAGCGGCGCATCGGATGATTGCAGTATCTGCTGAACGCCCAAATCAACCTGGTAGCAGTAACGCTTATACTCCTTAAGCCGATGGTTGCTGCCCATCTCGTCACTATCGAAAATTGGTGTCTCAAAGGCGGCGCTGCCGCTATTCATCTGCACATTGCGGTTGGGGGTGTCCATTTCTAGCGCAGCATCCATATTTTTGGGCAGCTGCTCATCTGCAGCCATCGGCTGAAGGTTGACATCATTGCCCTTGTACAGGGTCGCATCATCTTCACTTAGCGCAAGTAGGTAGAAATGCGTCCCATTATTAACAGCCGGAAGCGCAGGGCGGAGGTGAAAACGCGGGCCTACAAAGATTTGCGGGGCTGTTTCATAGTTGAGCTTGACCGACTTGAAGTACCCTTCTGCAATAAAGAGCGCATAGCTATGATGAATATGCTTCCAGCGGTCCTCCTGGTTGAGCAGCTCATAGGCGTTAAATAAAAACTTCCGAGCGTCTTTATCAGACATCCCCTTGTCTTTCAACGCTGTTGTAGCTTCTGAGAGCATGCGCTTCAGGAAGGAGCGGCTCTCTTTACCATCTTCCGAAGGGTGCCCCGGCACATAAATACTGACGCAGTGGTCAGACTTTACATTGGCGAGTGCTCGAAAGGTTTCTTGGTTTAGCATAAATCAGAATTTAAGTCTTGGTATTTGCTATTGGAACGTGGGCGTTGATTTCCATGTTCATTTCAGCGAATAAAGGGCTTTCATTGATTGAGCCCATTCAAACTGCAAATAAACTCGGAATGGGCATCCACCAGACGCACGAGTTTGCCGGTATAAATGCCCCCGTTGCGCAACGTCGGTCGGTTATAATTCCCGGGCAGGAAGGCTTCGCTGGATATTTTTTTATGTAACAGTGCGCACAGCTCTCAGTGGGGTAAATTTTGTACATTAGCCTGCGAAAAACGAGCAATCAACCTACCAAATATTATCTATGCAAGCGGTACAAGACTATATTCAACAAAACCAAGATCGTTTTCTGGAAGAACTACTGGAATTACTGCGTATCCCATCCGTAAGCGCAGACCCTGCCTATAAGGCGGATGTGCTCAAGACCGCAGAATTCGTCGCAGAGCGCCTGCGCCAGGCTGGAGTGGACATGACCGAGGTATGCCCCACTGCTGGCTACCCGATTGTATACGCCGAAAAGACCATCGACCCCTCTAAGCCCACCGTGCTTGTCTATGGCCACTATGATGTGCAGCCACCCGACCCCGTGGAGCTTTGGGAATCGCCACCGTTCGAGCCCGTTATCAAAAAAACGCCGGCCCACCCGGATGGCGCTATCTACGCCCGGGGCGCCTGCGACGATAAAGGGCAGTTTTTTATGCATGTCAAAGCCTTTGAAGCGATGATGGCGAAGGGCGCGCTGCCCTGCAATGTCAAGTTTATGATTGAGGGGGAGGAGGAAGTAGGCTCTGCCAATCTGGGTGTTTTTTGCCGGGAAAACCGCGAAAAACTCCAATGCGATACCATTTTGATCTCGGACACTTCCATCATTGCCAATGACGTGCCTTCAATTACTGTGGGCCTGAGGGGCCTGAGCTACCTGGAAGTCGAGGTGGTAGGCCCTAACCGTGACCTGCACTCAGGCGTATACGGCGGCGGCGTGGCCAACCCCATCAATGTGCTCTGTGATATGATCAGCAGTCTGATGGACGAGAACAAGCACATTACCATCCCCAATTTTTACGACGAAGTAGTCGAATTGTCCGAAGAAGCCCGGAAAAAGCTTAACGAGGCACCCTTCGACTTAGAAAAATACAAAAGGGACCTGGACATCGGTGCGGTACAAGGCGAAGCGGGGTACACGCCCCTTGAGCGCGTATCAATCCGGCCCACTTTGGATGTGAATGGCATTTGGGGGGGCTATATAGGCGAAGGCGCCAAGACCGTTTTGCCCTCTAAAGCCAATGCTAAAATCAGCATGCGCCTGGTGCCCAATCAGGATCCGGATAAGATTACCGCCCTGTTCAAAAAGCACTTTGAAAGCATCGCGCCCCCTTCGGTGAAGGTAACGGTAACCCCCCACCACGGCGGTGAGCCCGCTGTTACCCCCACAGATACGCCGGAATACCAGGCGGCTTCCAAAGCTATGGAGCAAGCATTCGGCAAAACACCAATTCCTACCCGGGAAGGGGGCAGCATCCCCATCGTGGCGCTGTTCGAGCAGGTGCTGAATGCCAAGAGTGTACTGATGGGTTTCGGCCTGAACAGCGATGCGATCCATTCGCCCAATGAGCACTACGGGCTATTTAACTTTTATAAAGGGATCGAGACGATACCTTACTTCTACCAGTATTATGCCGACTTGAAATGAGGTGGGTAAGAACCGGGGTCAGCCCAATTGCTGGCTTTACGTTCTTTTCGTGATTTCGGCTTCTTTGTCATGCTCTTTTTTGTACTCGTCCAATTCTTCAAGCTCGGTTTTATCCCAAAACGGCACGTCGGTAATAACGGCAGCGCGGGAAACGATATGGGCAGCCAGCGGAGAGATCAGAAAGATAAAAAAGAGGATGGCAAAAATTTCGAGGAAGATCAGGGTATCATTGTAATGTATGCCTACCCCCAACAAAATCAGCAGCACACCCAAAACGACTGCTTTAGTGCTCGCAGAATTGCGGATATAGAAATCCGGGAATTTGATCATGCCGATGGAGGCGATTAGCATGAAAACAGAACCGGCAATTATGAAAGTGGCACTGAAGATATCGTTAATCATCGCTTTGGTTTTTTTGCCGTTTTTGAACCAGGTAATAGGCGAAAGTCATCGTGCCCACGAAAGCGATCAGGGACATGATGAGGGCTACGTTTAAATAGGCTTTTTCTTCGGCAAGGACGGAGTAAATCGCCAGCACAGCCAACAGGTTAGCGGAAAACACATCCAAAGAGATGACCCGGTCTGGCAAGCTTGGCCCCTTAATGAACCGGATTAGCGTCAATATGGTGCTTATGCTAATGATGCCTATGGCGATGTATGCGGATGTGGTAAAAAGGCTCATGCTTACTTCGGGCTTCTGGTTATCTTAAGGATCTTCTTCTCAAATCCGTTCTTGATTTGTCTTCTCACTCTATCTATGTCCCCGGATTCTACATAGACCTCGTGGACGTAAAGCGTTTTTCTGTCTTTTGATACATCAATGCTCAGGGTACCGGGCGTTAAAGTGATAAAGTTGGCCAGCAGGGTGATCTCGAGGTCGGTCTCTGCTTCCAGTGGTATGGCCACTACTGCAGGCCGCATATGGTCTTTTGGGGTGAGCACTTCATAAGCCACACGAAGGGAAGCGGCAATCAGTTCCTTGAGGTAGAAAAAAACCAGCGCCCCTATTTGGCGGGATTTGTAAAAAGTAGTTTCGCTGTAAAAGAACGTCAGCAGCCAAAGCACGGTATTCCAGGCGATAAATACCAACAGGGTGGTGAAGCCCGTAGCCGGAATGTCGGGGTAAATAGCCTGAGTGAACCAGGTCATCAGGGTAGCAATCAGTATGTTGAGCAGTAAGACCATTTGTTTTAGTTATTAGGGTTCAAAACAGCATGAATATAGGCATGTGGGTCCAATAATTGCTCAGCTGTCCTTTTGGATACAGCAATCAGCAGATCCGGGTAAAAACTTAGGCAGAGGGTGCAAACTGCCAAAAAAGCCGAGGAAATAAGGAGCCAGTAATGGGATTTAAACAAGGTTTTGCGATCGGGCCGGGGCACCTGCCCGGGCGATTCGGGGGCATCAGACCAGAATACGGATACCCAGATTTTGCTCATAGAAAACAACGTCAATAGCCCCACTACCAAAGCAACGGCAACGATGAAATACTGGTTGGCCTCTAAACCGGCCTTAGCCAAAATGAATTTGCCCCAAAAACCGGAAAGGGGAGGGATGCCCGCCAGCGAAAAAGCCGAAATAACAAATAAGACCGTGACAAAGGGATAACGATCGTATACGCCCCCAAGTTGCCTAAGCGAATAGTGGCCGTTGGTGACCTTGACAATACCGCTGATCAGGAACAGGTTGGTTTTGACCAGAATATGGTGTATGATGTAGTAAATCGACCCCGCAATAGCCAGTGGTGTAAACAATGCCAGCCCCATTACCATATAACCAATTTGGCTGATAATGTGAAAGGAGAGTATTTTCTTAAAATCACGCTGCGCAACAGCACCCAGGACCCCAAAGAACATAGTAAGCCCGGAAAGGATGAGCAGGACCGAATGGGTGGTTGGCAGATCGTACGTAAAGAGCAGGGTGAAAAACCGGATCAGTGCGTATACACCGACCTTGGTGAGCAGTCCGGCCATCAACCCCACTACGGAAATGGGCGGGGTAGGATAGGAAGCGGGGAGCCAGGAGAAAAGGGGGAAGATAGCGGCTTTTATCCCGAAACCTACGAGAAAAAAGACAGCGGAAACTGTAATCAGCTCCTGTTTTGGGTGCTGGGCAATAGCCACGGATAAGTCAGCCATGTTCAGCGTGCCGGTCAGTTTGTACAAAACGGCACTGCCCGTGAGCAAAAAGCCGGAGGAGATGAAGCTCAACGTTACATACTTGACTGCGCCTTCCAGCTGCTCCTTGCTGTTGCCCAAGACGATGAGTACGAAGGAGGCTACCAGCATGACCTCAAACCAAACGTAGAGGTTGAAAATATCGCCGGTCAAAAAAGAACCACAAACGCCAAACATCATCACCAGCAAGACTGGGTAGAAGCCGTTTTTTTTACGTTCCTCCGAGATGTCTTGTAATGAATACAGGACGATAGCAAAGGCAATGACGGCCGATATGAGCACCATGCCTGCGGCCAACAGATCAGCCACCAGCGTGATGCCAAACGGGGCAGGCCAATCCCCGATTTGTACCACCTGTATGCCGCTTTGGTACACCTTGGCAAAAAGCACTGCTGCGGATACCAGGTACAGTGAAACGGAAGCCACTGCAATAGCAGACTGAGCTTTGGCGCGCTGCCAGCAGAAAATGCAGAAGATGAAGGCCGTGAGGAGTATCCACAGCGGCAGGAGCAATAATGAAGGAATAGTATCGATCACTTTATTTTATCGGTTGTATTTAGTTCATCCAGGTCTTCAGTACCTACTTCCTCGTATACTTTCTTCATTAGCACAATGACAAATAACTGCACCCCAATACTGATTACAATAGCGGTTAGGGTCAGCGCCTGAGGCAAGGGGTCGGCCAATTGATCAACGGCTGCCCCGGTCTCGGAGAGGAGGGGGGGCGCATTTTTTGTCGTCCCGCCTACCGTAAAAAGGAAAAAGGTAGTGGCATAGCCAAAGAGAATCACCCCTATGATCAGCTTGAAAAAGCTTTTCTGAAACAGGAGAAAAAGACTCGCCGAAAACAAAGTACCAATAATGAGTGGTGTAATAAGGTTCATACGGTGTTATTCCTCAGTGAGTAAAAAAGTGATCTGCAGGACTACCCCAAAGACAACAAGTAAGACACCAAAATCAAAAAAAATAGGTGTCCCGATTTTCTCTACCAGCGGCAATTTTTTGCCTACCCATGCCGGCGTAAGGTAAGGCGCTCCTTTCACGACAGAAAACAAGCCGCTTACCAGCGCCATTAGCAGGCCCAAGGCGGCAAGTATTCGGGGCTTAATTCTGAAAACCTGCTTGGTCCGCTCATACCCAAAGACCATAGCATGGAGCATAAAGGGGATTGAAGCAATCAATCCGGCAATGAACCCGCCACCCGGCTTGTCGTGGCCCCTGAAAAACATATACAGGGCAAAGCTGATGAAAAGGGGCGTCAGCGCCCGGAGAATAGTCGCTAAAATCAGTGTTCTCATGATTTTGCCTTTTCCGTTTTAAACTTTAAAAGGGCGATGATGCCGATCATGGTGACGGTGAGGACGGTAATTTCTCCCAGCGTATCCAGGGCGCGGAAATCCACCAGAATTACGTTGACGGCATTCTGGCCTTTGCCTTTGCTGATGCTGTTTTCAAGGAAATAGCGCTGAAGGGCAGAATCTTTATCCTGATTAAGCATGATATAGGAGGTGATTGCCATCATGAGCCCGAACAGAATAGCCATCGGCAAATATTGAAGGCGGGCAATAGGCCTTTCGAGGGTGTACGAAGGCAGCCGGTGTATAATCAGGATCAGCAATATAAGCGTAAGGGTTTCTGCCAGAAATTGAGTAATGGCCACGTCAGGTGCGCTGTAAAGGGTGTAGACCAGGGCAATACTGTACCCAATAATGCCGAAAGTTGCAGTTACGATCAGCCTTGACCTTACCTTGAACAGGAACACTACAGCCAGGACAATGAAGGCAAAAATAACCAGCTCGTAAACCTGCAGCCCCCTGAATAGCTTTTCTGATGATATGGGCTGAATAAGGCCCCCGTCTACCAAGGCCATTATCAAAATAAGCGAAAAAGTCACTACTACTGTAGCGATATATTTTCTGAGAAAGCCGTTCTGAAGGATTCCCGTGGCGTACCTGGAGAGGGATTCTGTAGCGGTTACAGCCCTGTCGTACAAATAATCCGCCTTAAGCCAAGCCGGTTTATTTACCCGCCGAAGCCCCTTGCGCACAATATACAGGGCAACGCCTGCCAGCAAGGTAGCAAGGCTCAGCAGGAAAACCAGGTTGAACCCATGCCACAGTTTGAGCTTCATAGAGGGGTCAGAACCGTGGATGCTGGCCCCTGACCACTGTAGCAGCGGCGCGGCCAACAAGGCCGGGGCAAAGCCCGCCATCAGGCTGACGGCAGCTAGCAAAAGGGGAGGCACCGACAGGAAAAGGTTAGCCTCCCGGATTGGCTTGTCCTGCAGCCGCCCTTTTCTAATGAAAGCATGGTAAACGATATCTATACTCACTGCCGTAAAGAAGGCACCAGCTATGAACAAGAGCGCCAGGTATACCCCGGCAAGGGCATTGTCTGTATGATAGAGGGCGTCGTACAATAATTCTTTTCCCACAAAGCCAAATAAAGGCAAAACGCCGGCCATAGAAGCAAGGGATAGTACAACTGTAGTTGCGGTGGCGGGCATTTTCCGCCCCAGGTCCGACAATTCCGAAATGCGCCGGGTACCCGTTTGGTGGTCGATACTGCCGGCAGCCAAAAATAAAGCGCATTTGTACAAAGCATGCGCCATCACATATACAATAGCTGCATTGATAGCGGCTTCCCCTCCCAGCCCGGTCATCATAAAAAAGATACCCAAAGCGCTAATGGTGGTGTAGGCAAGGATTTTCTTAAGGTCGTCTTGCTGGAAAGCCTTCACAGCGCCCCAGGTCATGGTCACGGCCCCGGTGATGCCCAGCAGGTGGTGCCATAGCATGGCCTCCTGGAACAGGGGGTTGAGGCGGAAAATCAGGTAAACGCCGGCTTTTACCATAGTCGCGGAATGCAGGTAGGCGCTGACAGGCGTAGGCGCTGCCATGGCATTCGGCAACCAGAAGTGGAGCGGAAATTGCGCAGATTTCGAAATCGCACCGATCGCAATAAGCACAATGGCGGCAGTTTGCAGGCCACTGTCGGCTACCACTTCGGGCTGGGCAAGGATGTCGATCAGATTATAGCCGCTGCCGGTGCTGATTTCCAGGAAAATGAACCCGGCCATCAGGGCTAACCCGCCCCCGGCAGTAATTAGCAAAGCCTGCCTGGCGGACTTTCTGGATGCTTCGTCGTGATGTTTAAACCCGATCAGGAGAAAGGAGCTCAGGCTGGTCAGTTCCCAAAAAACAAAAAGGCTGATCAGGTTGGCAGAAAGCACAAGGCCCAGCATCGACCCTAAAAAGAACAACAGGTAACATATAAAACGCCCGCTTTGGGAGCTGTGCTCCATGTATTTCGAAGAATACAAAAAGATAAGCAGCCCGAAAATTGTGATCAGCAGGGCAAAGAACAGGCTCAGCCCGTCCAGCAAAAAAGTGAAGTGGATATTCAGGGCGTTTATCCAAGGCACTTCCCGGACGATGGTGGCTCCCTGCAAGACCGGGCTCAGGAAACTTCCGAAGTAGAAAATGATACCGAGTAGAAACAGGGAAAGGGCAGGGACTGCAATACTTTGATACCTGCGGTAAAAGAAGGCCGAAAGCAGGCTGACAAAGAATATCCCTAAAATGGAAAATAGCATTACCATGGTGTTCTATCTACTACTTATAAGCGTATCCCGGGGGTACATGTTGTAATTTTTTAATATAGTATGCATAACCTTTTGATAGTGAATGTTTTGAAAGTAGTTGGGGTAAAAGCCTGAAATGAAGGCCCATATCTTATTCACTTTTTCCAAGGCATTAGAGGATATAAGTGCTTGCTTTGCGTCCAATATACAGAAAACTGTTTTATGGAGCCTCGCGGTGCACTGTTGGATGCAGCTTTTCCGCATTGGCCAACTCTACAAAGTACATCTCCACTTCCCCAATGCCCTTCGCCTTTATTTTGCCCCGGGGGATACAGTGGAAGGCCCCGTTGATGCGCTCGTAGGTCGCCTGAGAGATGTTGACCTTGCCGGCTTCGCCTTTGGATTCCAGGCGGGCGGCGAGGTTGACGGTGTCGCCCCAAATGTCGTAGGCGAACTTCCGTGCACCGACCACGCCGGCCACCACCGCTCCGGTGTGCAGCCCTATGCGGGCCCCCGGGAAGGGGAGGTCAGGATGCTCCGCAAGCCACTGTTGCATATCGAGAGCAGCCTTTACAGCACGGTTAGCCTGGTCAGGGGAAGGTTCAGGCAGACCGCAGGCGCACATATAAGCATCGCCAATGGTCTTGATCTTTTCGAGGCCGTGCCGCTCCGCGATTTCATCAAATGCCCGGAAGCAACGGTCGAGCGCAGCCACCAAGGCTTCTGGGCGCAGGTCTTTCGTAACGCGGCTGAAGTCTTTAAAGTCTGAAAAGAGCACGGTGACTTCCGGGTAATGGCGCGCTGCCGCCGAGCCTTTCTCTTTGAGCTCCCGCGCTACCGCAGCTGGGAGGATATTCAGCAGCAGTTCGTCAGAGCGCCGGCGCTCCTGCTCGATCATCCGCTTTTTGCGGCGAGAATTGATGTAGAGCCAGGTCAGGACCAACGCAATGACGATAATAGCGGCAGTAAGGATAAGGCTGCGGTTGCGCTGGGTGCGCCTCAGGGCTAACTCTGCCTCCTGCGCCTGCAGCAGCTGCTCCTGCCGGATGGCTTTGATAGAGTCTTCCAGGCGGGCCAGGGAGATGGAGTCTATGGTTTTTTGTTGGCGCGCCAGCATCAGCTCTTGCCGGGCCTGAGCAGCAGTCAGGGCTTCTACTTCCTTTTCGTATACTGCTTTTTCTTTTTTCAGGGAGAGCAAGGTGTCCCCCACCGCGCGCATGGCATCCAGCTTGCGGTTTTTCAATTCTTTTAGCGTGGGGCGTTTTTGGGCTACACCTCCGGGTTCCAGGCCTTGGGCAGGGCGGTCCTCCAGCCGATTTTGAAGTTGAAGCAGATCGGCTTCCAGGGAGTCGATAGGGTTGCGTTCCAGCAGCTGGGCAGCCTCCTTAAGCTGCCGTTTGATGCGTATTTTTTGGCCCCAGCGGAGCGTGTGTGCCGTTTGTTTGCCAAAATAAGCCTCTGCCTGCAGCAGGCAAGCTTGAATTTGGATAGCGGTTTCTCCGTTTCGCTTACCGCTGTGGTAGGCTTGTTCCGCAACCTGAGCAGCAGCTTGGTAGCGGCTTTGGCCCAGCAGCCGCCGGGCCAGCTCTAGCTGTTCCGCGCCCTGGCCAAATGCCGCTGTCAGGGTGCAATTTAAGATCAGAATGAAAAACCAATACCTTTGCATAATGTGGTTTTTTGTCTCGGCCAGGCCTCTGGAAAAGAGCCGCCGAACCCATAAGCCTTGATGCATCGATAGCCGCTGCCGCAAACGGCCCGCAGGGGGGAATCGGGAAGGGCAACCAAAAATAAGCATAATCTGTGAAACCGCCATGAAACCTGCGGTATAGCTGCCCCCATGAATATGGGGTTTTTTGTCAATTGATCCTCCACTATCTTTGCTTTTATTAGAGTTAGTTAGAATATTGAAAACCATAATCCTGGTTATAAATCTTCCTTCCTTTTAAACAAGAAGCGTGTTTACAGAGGGCTTCCCATAATCCTCTTTGGGAAGCCCTTACTTTGGAAGGAGAACTAATCCTCAGTGCCCGTTTTTAAGGGCATTGGACCCTTCGAGTTAATTAGGGAGCTTTCAGGTCTACTTGCTGTTTGGCTCCCTTTTTATTTGCCCCTGCCCGAATACTGCGGCTTTTTCTGATTGGTGCTTTGTGGATTTTTGTTAATTTTGAAGCATCCTCCAAACAAATTGTGGTGATATGGACCTGCCTGCCGCTCAGGACGCGCTCAAGAAATATTTCGGATACGATGCATTCCGCCCTATGCAGGCGGAAATCATTCAACAGGTCTACGATGGCCAGGACAGCCTCGTGCTCATGCCTACCGGTGGCGGTAAGTCGATCTGTTACCAGGTCCCGGCAGTGACGATGCCGGGGACAGCAGTTGTTGTTTCTCCGCTGATTTCCCTGATGAAGGATCAGGTGGAGGCACTTAAGGCCAATGGCGTGGCCGCGGCTTACCTCAATAGCTCCCTGTCAGATGCGGCGCAGCGGGAAGTGGAGGAGGACTTTTTTCAGGGCACGCTCAAGCTGCTCTACGTCTCTCCGGAAAAGCTGACTTCGCGCGACTTCCTGCCCCTGCTGAAGCGGGCCGAGGTCAGCTTGTTTGCCATTGACGAAGCCCACTGCATTTCTTCCTGGGGGCACGACTTCCGGCCAGAGTACACCCGCATGAAGTTCCTTCGGCAGGAATTCAAAAACACGCCCATCCTGGCCCTCACGGCTACGGCTGATAAACTCACGCGGAAAGACATCTTGCAGCAGTTGCACCTCCGTGACCCTGAAGTCTTCATCGCTTCCTTCGACCGGCCCAACCTCAGCCTGGAAGTGCGGCCCGGGCAACGGCGCCGCGAGCAAATCCTCCGCTTTATTGCCCAACGCCCCAACGAATCTGGTATCGTGTATTGCCTGAGCCGCAAAAGCACCGAGAACCTGGCGGAAAAACTGCAAGATGCCGGCATCAACGCTGCTTACTACCATGCCGGGCTTTCGGCAGAGGAGCGCAGTGCCGTGCAGGAAGCCTTTATCAATGACCATACGCCGGTGATTTGTGCTACGGTTGCCTTTGGCATGGGGATCGACAAATCGAATGTCCGCTGGGTCATTCACTACAACCTGCCCAAAAACATAGAAAGTTACTATCAGGAAATCGGGCGGGCCGGGCGCGATGGGGCCAAGGCGGATACCCTGCTTTTCTATAGCTATAACGATGTAGCTATGATGGAGGATATCCTTAAACAGAACGACAGCGATCAGCTGGATATCAAGCTGGCGAAGCTAGACCGCATGCGGCAGTTTGCGGAAGCAGTGGGCTGCCGCCGCCGTATACTGCTCAGCTATTTCGGTGAAGACGCAACAGAAGATTGCGGGAATTGTGATATCTGCCGGAACCCGCCTAAGACGATAGACGGGACGGTGATTGCTCAAAAGGCACTGTCGGCCATCTACCGCCTGCGGCAACAGGTAGGCATGACCCTGGCCATTGATGTGTTGCGCGGCAGCGGGAAGAAGGAGGTCTTTGAGCGGGGCTTCCAAAATATCAAAACCTATGGCGCAGGCCGTGAAATTCCTTTCTTGGAATGGCAGCACTATATGCTGCAATTGCTGAATTACGGTTACATCGAGATTGCTCACGATGAGCATGGCGTGCTGAAGCTGACCCCGGCGAGCAACCGGGTGCTCTTCGAAGGAGAAAAAGTGCCCCTTGTGCGCTTTGCTACCCTCAAAGAGCGTCAGCAGGCGGAAAAAGCCCGGGCGAAGTCCAAAGCCACGGAACGCGAGGGTGTGCGGGATGAACTGTTCGAAAAGCTCCGCCAATTGCGGCGTCAGCTGGCGCAGGAACGAGGCGTGCCGCCCTACATTGTTTTTAGTGACAAAACCCTGGAGGAAATGGCTGCGGTCAAGCCCATGACCGATGACGAGATGAAGCGCATCAACGGGGTAGGGGAGCGCAAACTACACCTGTATGGCAATTACTTTATCGATGCCATTATTGAGCATGTGGGGCCGGCAGCGAGCCGGGGCAAGTCTTCCACCTACCAAATCACCCACGATATGTACCAACGGGGACTGAGCGTATCCGAAATTGCGCAGAAACGGCAGCTAACCGAGACGACGGTTTACGCCCATCTGGCTATCCTCTTCGAAAAGGGGCAGGATATTAATCTGCACGAACTGGTCACGCCTTCGGAAGTCGATCAGGTGGTGAAGTCTCTGCGGTACCTTCAGGAGCCTTATAAGCTGAAGGATGTTTTTGAATACCTGGACGAACAAATCCCTTATCATAAAATCCGGCTTGCCATGGCCTACGCGAAGCGGGAAGCTTAGCCCCGGTTTTAAAATTTTCGCGCGATGAAAAAAAACACTACTCCATGCAATCCTTTTAATGGCGGTATTTTCTACTATTAACGCTCAATCTGATTTTCGTCTCGGTAAAGTCTGGAAGGCTAATGGAGACACACTCTACGGCAGCATTGATTACCGGGGTGACATGTCCCTGGCTCAGGAATGCCGGTTCAAATCCAGCGAAAGTATACAGGTACAAACCTTATCGCCATTAAAAATCAAAGGCTACCGGTTTGAAGATGACCGGTGGTTTCCCACCGACTTATTTTACTATTCCCTCTCGGCTAGTGTAGGGTATCAGTTTTGAGTAACTGCTGAAATTTTGTTAGGATAATCGGTGATAATCCCATCCACGCCCAGGCCAATCAGTGCTTTCATGGCGGTGGTGTCATTGACGGTCCAGGGGATGATTTTCATGCCCATGCCGTGCACGGTATCCACCACGTTAGCTGTGACCATACGGTAGTAAGGGCTATAGATTTCCGGCGTGTAGCCCAGGGCGTCCAGGTTGATCTGAACGCCATTGGGGTTATCAATCAGCAGGGCTGTGGTGATGGCGGGGTCGAGCTGATGCAGGTGCTGCAGGGGGCGCACGTCAAACGACTGCACGCAGGCCCGCTCCCTTATACCCAAGCCATTGATAGCTTCCAAGACCAAGCGGGCGAAGGCAAGAGGCCCCGGCGCTTTGGTGCCATCGTAAGCCGGGTCGTGCTTGATTTCCATATTGTAGTGCACCCGTGGGCGGTTATTTTGGGCGCAGTAGGCCTCCACTGTCTTGACGACTTCGCTCAGCTTTGGCTTGCTAACCTTAACCGGCTGTTGTTCCGGGAAACGCTCATTGCCCCGGCTGCCGCAGTCGAAGGCTTTGATGCGTTCGTAGGGCATTTGAAAGAGCAATAGCTCGTCCTCTTCCGCTTCTGTGACCGGCTGCCCATCCGGGCGGCTGCAAATATGGTGAGACATCCACGGTTCGTGGCTGACGACCAGGATACTGTCCTGGCTTACCGCGAGGTCGAGCTCCAGCGTTTTGACCTGTGGGTATTCCAGCGCTTTCAGAAAAGCGGGGATGGTGTTTTCGGGCATCAGGCCCCGGGCGCCCCGGTGGCCCTGCCAGTCGAAATTGGCGGCTTGTTCAGCGGTCATATCTTGTTGGGTTGAGGGGGCTGAGCAGGCGTATAGCCCGACTAGCAAAACGATGGCGATTAATTGGCGCATGTATTCCAGCTTTACCACAAAGATAAGCTCTACCGGAAAATTACCGGTACTTTCAGACAGGCTTTCCACCCGCCGAAGGATAAGCAGCCCTTTCGCTTCAATTCGGGCTGGCTGTAAGCCCGAGCGGTATGAGGTAGGTACGTGCTGGGGGTAAAATAAGTAGCCCCCGGTGCCCCAATTGCGCTTTGGGATACCGAGGGCTTGTGATATTTTCAGTTACAGTTTTCAGCTATTGCGGCATTCGCACTGATCATCAGTAGAAAGCTACAATTTAGGCCACCGAGGATAGCAGCCCAAATTGGCTTTTGCCGGCGTACTTACCTGTTTTCAAACAGTTTTTCGTAATCGGTCACACTACCGTGGTCCAGGCAGCATTCGATGATTTGCTTGCCCAAGGGGCTTAGGCTGTCTTCCTGAAACTGAGCGAGGGTTTTCTCAAAGAAATCATATAAGATCTTTGCGCCCTGGTCGTAGGCTTCCTTGCCGACTTCTTCCTGGTATTCCACCTTGAGCATCCACTTCGGAATTTCGATGCGTTCCAGTTTCATTTTATTCATGGCATAGCCCAAGAGGCTGCATCGGGATGGGCTCAACTGCTCCGGCAGGAATTCTGCATTTCCCTTCCGGGCCAAATATTCCCGGCTGAGCCACTGTGGCATGAAGCTGGTTTTCCAGGCGCCAATGTGCTGGTTGGGGGTAAGGATGTATTTGACATCTGGCGTATCTACGATTTGCTCCAGCAGTAAGTTGGCCTGCTTGACTTTCTTACCCGTGGCGAAGGGCCAGTAGCTGCCTACGCCCTCACTGCTGATGCCTTTGGTTTGGATGATACTGGGGTTAGCGTGCCCCCGGGGAGCAACCAATCTCCAAAGCCAGGCAAGCGCAGGGGGTAACATATGCATGATGCCCACTATGCCGTAGTTCGGGTTTTCTGCGGTACAAGGCGGCGTCCGCAAGCCGATGCTTCTGATATCTACCCGGACTGGGTCAGAATGAATGCCCGGCACGATATCTCGCGGTAAAATCACCCTTGGGTTGGGGCAAGGTACGCCAGGTGCATCTTGTTTGTGGTCCCAGATCAAAGCCCGCCCACCGGGTACGGCCTCAATATTCAGGAAGAGCAGTGGCTTTTCAGGCTTGGCTGTTATTTTTTCCAGTACCATATCAGTACCATACTCTTCGATATGGTCCACTCTGATGAACCAGGCATCTTCAGCATCTTCCAGCCAGAGCTTGCCATCATTCTTCTGAAGTTTTGGGTGGCAAAGCGCCATATCATCGGTTACCGGTTCCAGGTCACAAGTCCTGGGGAGGTCCAGCATCAGTTTTTCGCCGTTCAGAATATTTTTGCCTAGCAATAAGCTGCCTTCCGGTTGGCGGTGTGGCTGTTGCAGCATCTCGCTTTTTCCACCGCCACTGGCCCCTTCGTGCATGAGGGTGACGACATTGTCGTAGGGCGTGATTACCCGTACGGTAGAACAGTGGGCCGTTACCCAGCCTTCTTCTTCTCCCTGGCCGATCAACATCCCGTAAACTCCTTTTTTAGCACTTGGGCCGGGATAGAGATTGTAGGAAAACATCTCATATTTTCCAGGCTGCCGGTTATGGACTACCACTTGCTTGCCCTCAAAATGAGTATGGCGGAAGGGTGGAGCCGTATAAATGACCGCTTCCGGGGAGAAGTCTTCCGGCAATTCCGCCGGGTCAATAATCCCCTGCAACAGTGCCAGGCCCAAACCAAAGAACCCTGCGTTAGCAGGAACAACCGCTACAGCATTATAACCCATGCCGGGTTGGCCGGCGTGGTAATAAAACATGCCTAAATGCTGTGTTTTTAGCCAATCAAAGGTTTCGGCCCTCAACTCGTCAAAAGAATGCCCAAACCGGCCTTCAAAGGTTGGTTTGTCAGTGGGGAAATCATCGGCAATGACCATACAATTGGGGTCACGCCTGCGCATGTATACTTCCGTATAATTGGCAGCAATCCCATTTTTGGTGCGGAGCACTTCGGCTTCCAGGTAGCTTTGCCCGTCGGGAAGATCGTAGCGGACTTCGAGGAAGTCGCTTCCCTTGCCACCGGCTGCCAAGTCTACCAATTCTTCTATGTTTTTTACAATGGTAAAACTCGGAGCGCTGGCCATGAGTTCTCGTAGTTCTGTGATGTGCCCTACGGTAAATTCAGCTGTGGTTTTGCTAGTCTTGTCCATTCAATCTTTTTTATTCTTAATTGCGCTCCAAAACTAGGCGAAGACTATTGGTTATGGAAGTAAATATATCATTTTGGTAGGGTGACTTTTGTCATTAGCAGCAATATCTAACCTTCAACCTTGCTTTGCCAGTTATCCAAGAGCGCCTTGCACACCTTAGTGAATTGCCGTTTCATTATTGGGTGGATCAGGAGGTTTTGGAATGGCCGCTTGTACTCAAATTCAAAGTGCATAGCGATTTCCGTTTCTCCTTGCCCTACCGCTTTCACTTGCCAGTTCCCGCGTAGGGTTTTAAAAGGGTAGGGATAATCAGGTGCAGAAGTGTCAACTTCAAATGCGTATGCTTGTCCTTCTTCCCAAAGGCTACACCTTTCGGTCCAGCTATCCTTGCCATGCGAACAGGATCTAACCATACCGACTTTTTCTCCTGAAATGATCGCTGAACCATCGATATTGGGCGCTACTTCGTGGTAGTTGCCCACATCTGAAATAATTCGCCAAACTTCTGCTTTATCGGCCTTAACCGTACGCTGAAAAGACATACGTTTAACCTTTGCCCCTTTTTCGGAATCTATCCTGTACAACCCTATCGATTGATATAGAATAAAGAAGGTTATCGGGATTAGAAATAATCCAATAAGCAGATAACCGGTATCAGATATATTGAAAGGCCGGAAAATCAGAACGTAAATACTTGCCAGTGTAAACATGGAATCTTGAGCGATTATCCATAGAATCGCAAGCGCTCTCTGCCGCCTGATTTCTATAAACATGGTTAGTGAGAAAAGGGTGATTGCGCCCCCCACTATCAGAAATGGCGTATTAGCAGAAGTGTCAAATATACCTGCTAGTGGAGTGTTTCAGAAATGACTAACCGAAGAAACCCAGTAAAACCAGGGCGCCCAAGCGTGAAATACGCTGTGCTATTTCGGACTAGTCGCACTAGTTTATTGCTGAATATCAAAATGCCTAGCCCGGAAATGAGGGTTGAAACTGCGTTTGACTTTGTTGCTTTGATTGAGGTCTCCATACGTTGTTGACTTTTTAGTTGGGTCAAAAGTAGGGGGATGCCATTTAGGGTTGTTGATATTTTACGCCATTTTTTATAGATTCACCTTATGAAAGTACACGCTCCTTTTTTGAAGAATCTGTTGGACTACGCCTCCTTTCAAAAAATAGATACCCTTACCCTGAAGGGCCTGATGGCAAACCCTGATATTGATTTCAATGGCTCGGAGGAGATGGTAGCTGCGGAAGACTACGTTATGGTACTTGAAAAAATTATTGAGCACGCAAAAAGCAGCTATTGTGGTTTGAGCATAGGCGCCTTTCTTAATCTAAGTTCGCTGGGGCTTGTGCTTGAGATATCTTTAAGTACATCCAGCCTAAAGCAGGGGATTCACATTCTTGAGCAGTACCTCAGGCATAAATTCCCGATCGTTTCCTTTGCGATCGTTAAAGATTCGAACAGCGCTGCCCTGCGGTTAGATAGTTCAGTGGAAAATAAGGAAGTAAAGCGGGAGCTATTGAATATGGTGCTATACATTATCTATAGAGAACTAAAGTTGATGTTGCCCAATGGGCAGGCACCACAGATTGGATTCCCTTTTTATAAGGATGAAGAAACCAGTTTGTTCTTCAAGGAGGAGGTGTTCTATAGCGCTGATCATCTTATCCTACTCCCCGAAAACTATGATGAATGGGAGATCAACTTGAACCGGGTAAAAGAGATCGAAATGTTGCTCCCCAAATTCGTCTCCATGTTAAATGAAAGTGGCCGGCAGGCCGAAGCGTTCTCTAAAACGGTAAAAGGTATGGTGTTGCATATGTGTGACCCTGAAATCCCCAATTTCAAACAAGTGCAAAAACAATTTGCCTGCAGCGAACGGACCTTTCAAAGAAGGTTGATGGCAGAGGGCACCTCGTTCCGGAAGATAACCAACGCAATAAAAAAAGAATTATCTTATTATCTGTCTAATGAAAAGCACCTCAAGACTAAAGATATCGCCTATATTTTAGGATACTCGGAGTCAAGTGCTTACTTGCATGCATTGAAAGCATGGAGGAACAAATCGGAGTAAAACGGGGATATGCACTTAGGAGGTGGCCAAATCAGGTTATGGCAATTGGAATTCACTTTTAGTCAGGAGGGAATCAACGCTGTTTGGGTTTGTACATGATGATGATTTGTACAAGAACAGCCAACACGATTAGAAAAATGGTTTCGGCTTGGGTGAAAAAGTCGATATCTTCCATGGTTTCATTACTCAGCAGTAATTGCTTTTTTCCTTCTTCAAGTTGCACTTTTGATAAATCTGAAAGGTGTTGCTTTATATCACCAATGACGTATAGCATATCCACTTTAACGTCTGTGCCCAAACCTGAATCCAGATAGCTTTCCTCCATGTCGGTCAGTTTTTGCAAATCCCTTTTTAATCGTGTAAAAGCTATCTCTTCCTGATAAGTGAGTTTTGTTTGTCCATACCTTTCTATCAGCCGGTTGATATCCTGATTTATTTCGTCATTCTTTTCTTCCCAAAAGACCGAATCTGCTCTCTCTATTGCTATTTCTTTTTCGTGCAACAGCAACACCATATCGAATATTAAATCATTCGCTACGATTCTATCTTCATATATGGTATTTACTGAATACCTTAACCTGTTAAAATTATCTTTGTCAATAAGGTTTGTTGTCAAAACGATAGCGAATACCAAGAGAATGCTGGCCGTCCACTTGATTTTATTTAAAACATTCATTTTGTCAATTTTTAAATATAGGCGAAACAGTTATTGGTTTGCGGCGAACCGGATTCCTTTCGAAAAGAACATATGCCACACCACCAAATAATCTATTTTTTTGATTGATCAATACGTAAAGGTACAAAACGTAGGTGTTATAGTCCGGCAACATGGGATTTGTGAAAAGGAAGCTTCCGTTCACTATTATCGGTGATTGGCCACTGCGCTTTTCCGTACCTAAGGGGTCGCGCAACAATAACTTACCGATTTAGACTCGTTCTTTTGCACGTTAACTGCGCCTGCCTGGCTAACGCCAACGGCAGACAGGTTAAAAAGCCTCACCG
>CAZNSK010000114.1:0-20240 GCA_964575505.1 uncultured Phaeodactylibacter sp. | reverse complement strand
CGCTCAACGAACAGATTAAGGAAACCGAGCATCAGCTTGAGGAAGTCCGCAAAAAGCTGGAGGGCTAACCCATGAGCGGCAAAATTTGCAAATACAGCCCATTTGCATGTATATTGCCAGTCTATGGCTACCCAGCTCAATAAGACTGCACTAGCGGAGCTCTTTTACCAAGAAACCCATAAAGTAGTCCGCAACACTGAACTGTCTACCGTAGACCGCCTGTCAGCCCTGTATCGCCTGCTTACGCTCCTGTTTGTCGAGTGCACCAAAGCCGAGCGCCTGCAATTTTCTACGCTGTTCGCCCGCATGGCTTACGTTTGCCACCGGGAAGGGGTTGGTAAGCGGTTACAGTTCTACCTCCACCAGTTCCGAAAGCGTTGCCTTCAAGCGATGCGGGACCCCAGCCTGGCTACCCCCGAGCTGGAAGCCCTAGGGCTTAAAGTTTTGCTGGATGTGATTGAAGCCCTGCTCGGCGAGCCACTGCCCGCCCGGTTGCGGAGCCACTACCCACCGGCTTGGCCCGAAGGGCTGACGAGCCATAAAGTGGAGCGCTACCTGCCCAAAGCCCGGGTGGTCGCCCTGGAGGATGACCGGCAGGCAGAACACTTGCTGGCCCGGGATGAGGCTCAGGCGGATGCTGTGGTTCGGATTGCCTATAACGAAGCCGGGCGCAACGATAACTTTATGCCCACCATTGAAGCGGTCCGGGCTATTTTCGGCTTTCCGGTGATTATGAATTTACTGGACGTAGAAGTGGATGAACAGGGGCATTACCACCCAAGGGCTTTCGTAGTAGAACCTGACTATCTGGTGGATGTTACGGCTGTAGCCGAGTCCTTTCAGCCCGACGGCACCAACCCTTGGCCCTACCTGCTCAAAAAGTACCTGCCGAAGCCGCCCAATAAGTACCTGATGATTGGCAACATCGCCAACTTCTTCCTGGACGAGCTGATGAATAATCCTGACCTGCCTTTTCGGGAGGCTTTTCAGCAGACCTTCTCCAATAACCCGCTGCAGTATTGCCTCTTTGACGACCGCGTGGTCAAGGAAATCATGCAGAAATCGCAAAAGCACTTTATCCACCTGAAACAGATGGTGAAAACGGGCTTCCGCGAACAGGGCATTGAGCCCGAGAACTGCTACCTGGAGCCTAGTTTCTACGCGGAGGCCTACGGCCTGCAGGGGCGCCTTGATTTGCTACACCTGGGTGCCGAAAAGGCTAGCATTGTAGAGCTGAAAAGCGGGTCGCCTTTTATGCCTAACATCTATGGCCTGAGTGCCAACCACTTTACGCAGACATTGCTCTACGACCTCATGGTACGCGCCGCCTTCGGAAAATCGGTAGACCCTGCCAATTACATCCTCTATTCGGGGCAGGAGGAGCGGCAACTCCGCTACGCGCCGCGCATACAGTCTCAGCAATACGACGCCTTGCAGGTCCGCAATCAGTTGGTCGCTATTGAGCGCCTGCTGGCTAAGTTGGGGGACCCTGAGTCGGGGAGCCTCCTGGATCAGGGCAACCGGCTTTTCGGAAAGCTCAGCCCCCGCAAACAAACCAACCTTAAGGGGTTCGCCCGCCGGGATATGGAGGGGTTCGAGCAGGTCTACCAAAGCCTCAGCCCGGTATCCAAACGGTACTTCATTGCCTTCTCCGGGCTGATTGCCCGGGAGCATCAGTTGGCAAAAGCGGGGGAGCAGGGCCTGGAGCGGGTTAATGGCCTGGCTTCGCTTTGGCTTAACACCTTTGAGGAAAAACAGGCGGGTTTTGACATCATCAGCCATTTGGAAGTGCAGGAGCTGCGCGCCCGGGAGGAAGAGCCGGTCATTACTTTTCTGAAAACCGAAGGGACCAACCCATTGGCCAATTTCCGCAATGGGGACATCGCGGTGCTCTATCCGCATCAGGAAGGGCAGGCTGTACTTTCTAACCAAATCTTCAAATGCTCCATCACGCATATCACCAATGAGCAGGTGACTGTGCGCTTGCGCAGCCGGCAGTTCAACACCCGGATTTTTCAAGAATGCCCGCTGTGGAACCTTGAACATGATCTCCTCGACAGCAGCTTCAATGCCATGTACCGGGGCCTGTATGCCTTTGTAAACAGCCCCGCCGAAAAGCAGCGGCTGTTACTGACGCAGGATGCGCCCCGGGAGGGCTTGCCTGAGGATATACCGGTTGATGAAGAGTTGACGCCCGAACAGCAGGATATCTTCCGGCGTGCCCTGGCTGCTGAGGATTATTTTCTGCTCTGGGGCCCACCCGGTACCGGCAAAACCAGTATTATGCTCAAGCACTTCGTAGGGTATTTGCTGGAACATACCGATGAGCACGTGCTGCTGCTTGCTTACACCAACCGGGCGGTAGATGAGATCTGCCATGCTTTGGAACGCCTGCGCCCGGATATCCGGAACCACTACCTGCGGATCGGCTCCCGCTACGGGACGGCTACTCATTTTCAGGGGCAGCTGCTGCAGGAAAAAATAAAAGCTGTACAGGACCGGAAGACGCTAAAGCAAATCATTGACCATCACCGCATCGTAGTGGGCACCGTCTCCTCAGTAGCCGGCAAACCGGAATTGCTGCACCTCAAACCTTTTCAGCGCGTCATCATTGATGAGGCATCCCAGATTCTGGAGCCTATGCTGGTGGGGCTGCTGCCGCATTTCCAGCGCTTTATTCTCATTGGTGACCATAAGCAACTGCCTGCTGTGGTGGTGCAAGACCCAGTGGTCTCTCAGGTTGATGACGAAACGTTGCAGCAGTTAGGCCTTTTCAACTTGCGGAACTCGCTGTTTGAACGGCTTTTCAAGCGCTGCCGGGCCAATGGCTGGGATTGGGCTTACGCACAGCTTAGCCATCAAGGGCGCATGCATCAGGATATCATGCACTTCCCCAACCAGTTTTTTTACGAAAGCACGCTGAAGATTTTGCCCGAGACTGTACCGGCAGCCCGCAAGCAAATCCGGCCTCTGCAGATACCGGTAGGGGAAGAAGCAGCGGTTTTGCTCCGGGAGCTGTGCGCAGGCAGGGTCGTATTCTTATCCACTCCCGCTGACGACAGCAGCGCTACCCAGAAAACTAATGTGTTTGAGGCCGAAAAGGCAGGGGCGGTAGTAGCTGCGTTTCAGGAGATATACGAGCGGCAGGGATGGCAGTTTCATGCCAATAGCATTGGGATTATTACGCCCTACCGGGCTCAGATTGCGCAGATCAAATCGGTTTTGGAAGCGCAGGGTGCTCCCCTGGAATCGCTGACCATCGATACTGTAGAGCGGTATCAGGGCGGGGCGAGAGACGTGATCATCTTGTCCTTATGCACCAACTCTCTGAATCAGCTGGCAATGCTTTCTTCTTTATCTGAAGAGGGCGTAGACCGCAAGCTGAATGTCGCCCTGACCCGGGCGCGCAGCCATATTGTCATCATTGGCAACCCGGAACTGCTGGAGCGCAGTGATATTTACCGGGCTTTGCTCCGGTACTGTACGGAGCAGACAACAGAGCCATAATCTTGAATTAATAGATATGCACTATTCAAAAAACAACAGATGGGTATGGATTGCAGTTGCACTAATGGCCTCTGCGGCTGTCCTTCTTAACTTGTGGAGGCAGCCTTCCCCCGGGCTCGGGCCGCTGCCGCTTCACCGGACGGTCAAAGCAGCTTCTACCTCTGTACTGCAGTCGGAGTTGGTTGGCGCCCAATCTTTTCTGCTGAAGTGGCGAAGTACCGAGTTGCAGGAAGAATCCATCAATGATTTCTATAATTTAATTGATAGGGGTGACCCATTGGTCTTGACGATTCACGCTCTTTACGAACCTCCGTTCGACCGGTCCTACGGGGCCAACCTCAAAGCGACCATTTCCGGGAAGTACGATGAGAAAATCCAGCAATTAGCCAAAAAGCTGCAAGCGCACCGGGCACCGGTGTACCTGCGCTGGTGCGAAGCCATGGAGGTCGATTCAGAACGCTATCCCTGGCAGCTTATGTACCACAAGCTTTATACGGATGCTTACCGCCACTTTGTATCCACTGCCCGGAATGCCAACCCGGCTTTGAAGTTTATCTGGGGGCCAGCTGGCTACCCTGGGCTGGTCGAGTATTGGCCGGGCCCGGCCTACGTGGATGCCATCAGCCTTGACATCGGGCACCCTTCCGAATCAGATGCCGATGCCTATCCGCCCTATGGCACTGTAGAGGAGGAGTTGTACCGAAAGGTGCACCGTTTGCGGTTTTTTGATAAGCCGGTCGTTGTTTTTGCTTTCGAAGATAAGGCAGCCGAAAGCGTTGGCCAGTCATTGTCGGCCGCACTCCAATCTCAGGCCACTATTGCCCATGTGCCGGTCAATACCCAAAGCGTTACCGGGGCTTCCAAAGGGCTCAGGATTGGTGCCTATGATCCGAAAGGCCGGCTCACCGCCCTGGAGGGGGTCACGGTGGAGCATTTGTTTGTCAATTGGGCAGATTTGGAGCGAGGCCCTTTCCGGTCTGACTTGCGGGCTGCCGTGGGCCGGGGGCATGAGGTTATCGTTACAGTCGAGCCTTTTAAGGACGCTGATGCCAATCACGACCGGCAGGTGCTGGTCAATATGCAGAATGGGCAGTATGACGAATACATTGAAGCCCTGTACGATTTGTTGGCTGAAGCCGGGCAGGCTGTGTACTTGCGCTTTGCCCACGAAATGGAAATACCGATCGAGCGCTACCCCTGGCAGAGCCAAGACCCCATCGATTACATCATGGCGTACCGGTACTTTATGGAATTCCGGCAGCCCTTTCCGGATCACCTCCACCGGGTATGGGGCCCGGCCGGCGACCGGGGCAGTATGGATTTTTATCCGGGGGACGATGTTGTTGATTTCGTTAGTATAGCCATTTATGGTTTACCGGATAAAAACATTACGGACCATAAGCAGCAGGAAAGCTTCGAGCGCATCTTCAACCGGAAGCGGCACCGGATCGCGCTGGCCAATAAACCCTTGTTCATCACTGAATTTGGGGTGAAGGGGCCAGAGGATTTCCAGGCGTTTTGGCTTCAGGAAGCCGCAGTGGCGCTTCGTGCAGAACGGTCAGCGGTCTTCGGCGCTTGTTATTTTAACCTTTACGACAACCCGGATGTGTGGGGGGAGGGGCTGCCTGCGCCGGACTGGAGTGTGGAAAAAGCGACTTTTCGTGCGTTCATCACTGCTCTGTCTGGCGGCAGGAACTTTAATTGAGTGTGGGCCGTTTTGAAAAAAAGAACATTTGATTATGGCAGAAGAACCCATAGAAATAGCAGATTTGAAAAAAATGATTGCTGATTTGATCAGCAGCCAGCAGGAAATGCGCCAGCAATTTGCGGAGACGGACCGCCGCTACGAGGAAACACGCCAGCAATTTGCGGAGACGGACCGCCGCTACGAGGAAACACGTCAGCAGTTTGCGGAGACCGATGTGCGCTTCAAGGAGACCGATGTGCGCTTCAAGGAGACCGATGCGCGCATTAAACGGGCTTTCGATTTATTTGAAGGGCAATGGGGGAAATTAATGGAATCGCTCGTAGAGGGCGACTTGGTGCGTATTCTGAATGAGCGGGGCGTTAAGGTAGAGTCAACATCGACGCGGCGCAAAGGGCGTCATGCCGGGGAGCAGTATGAATTTGATATCATCGCTCACAATGGCGGAGAGGTGGTTATTGTGGAAGTGAAAACTACACTTCGGGTCAAACACGTCAATAAGCATATCGACCGCCTTAAAAAAGTGAAAAACTGGCTTCCTGAATACAGAAACTTCAAGATATACGGCGCGGTAGCTTACCTAAGAGCGGAGGAGGAAAGTGAAGTTTATGCAGAGCGGCAAAAATTGTTTGCTATCCGGGCCACCGGCGATTCGGCGGCTATTGTCAATGCCCCCGGTTTCACGCCTAAGGCCTTTTAGCATATTGCAGATTTTGCTTACTTGCGGCCGGACGCTTTTCCGGAATAAAGGGCACCCGGTGAAAGAAATACGCCGAGTGCCCTCAGTCTTCGGGTTTAGCCCAAACGCTCCACAGCTTCTGCAATCCGCTTTACTGCTTCCCGCAGCTCCGCTTCGCTGGCCGCATAGGAAATACGGAAACACTCCGGAGCGCCGAAAGCAGAGCCCGTTACGGCGGCTACGTGTGCTTCTTTCAAGAGGTACTCACAAAAATCGTCTGAGTTATTGATGGCAAAGCTCCCCGCCTGTTTGCCGAAGTAGGCGCTAATGTCCGGGAAGATATAGAAAGCGCCCTGTGGCTTATTTACCTTCATGCCCGGGATTTTGCTTAGTTCTTCAATCATCATATCCCGGCGCTGCAGAAAAGCAGCCCTCATTTCGTGGGTAGGGCCCATATCAGCGGTCAGAGCATGGGCTGCCGCCATCTGGCCGAAGGCGGTTGCCCCTGAGGTGAACTGCCCCTGGATTTTGGCGCAAGCCTTAGCGACCCACTCGGGTGCACCGATGTAGCCAAGGCGCCAGCCGGTCATGGCGAACCCTTTGGAGAAACCATTGACCGTAATGGTACGGTCCTTAACAGGCCCGAAGGTGCCAATGCTAATGTGCTGGTCGGTAAAATTAATGTATTCGTAAATCTCGTCAGAGATGATGTAAATGTCATCTCGCTCAGCGATCACATCGGCGATCGCTTCCAGTTCCGGCTGAGTGTAGACGGAGCCTGTGGGGTTGCAGGGAGAGGAGAACAAGAGGACGCGTGTCCGGTCGGTGAGCGCTTCCCGTACCTGATCGGCCGTTACTTTGTAATCCTGCTCAATGCCCGCGCTAACGAGTACCGGCTTGCCGCCTGCCACTTTGACGATTTCGGAGTAGGAAACCCAGTACGGGGCCAGAATAGCCACCTCGTCCCCTTCGTCCAGCAGCGACATGCAGATGTTAGCAATGGATTGCTTGGCACCGTTGGAGACTACGATCTGGCTCAGGCCGAACTCCAGCCCGTTGTCGCGCTTGAATTTAGTTTGAATCGCTTTGCGGAGCTCCACCAGCCCGGGCACCGGGGTATACTTGGTATAACCTTCCTCCAGGGCCTGTTTGGCAGCTGCTTTGATGTGATCCGGTGTGTCGAAGTCTGGCTCGCCGAGGCTTAAGCTGATTACCTGGTGCCCCTCGGCGGCCAAATCCCGGGCCATTTGCGCCATTTTTATGGTGGCGGACTCTTTCATATTTTGAACGCGCTGCGAGACGCGCGCGGTGCTTGCCATTGCCATTTGCTTGTGGTTTTGCTTTGAAAAATGAATAAAACAAGGAGGGCAAAATTAGACATTTTGCGGTTGTGTTCCATTTTTTTTAGAAGTTTTGTAGCAGACGCTGCGCACAACAAAATAAAAGCAATGGGAGCTTTAAAGTCCTCATTTTATTGGCGGTGTCCTGAAAGGGTGCAAGCAAGAGTTATTTGCGGAAGCAAAAACAAAAGTTTAACTTATGATTTAAATTACGCTGCTCCCTTGATAGGCCGCACACGCTTGTAATGCTATCCAAAATACCTGGCAACGGGTCAAATGTCCATTTTTTTCTATCTTCGGTCCAAATACGAACGCGATTCATGAGCAAGAAAAAGCAGGGCAAACGCAGAGCGCCCGCCTCGGCCAAATCATCCCAACCCACTCCCGCGACAGTGGTGCAGCCGGAGGCGCCCCGCAGCCCTAATGACCCGCTACTGAAAAGGATATTTCTGTATTCTATCATTGGCATGGTGCTCATTTCCAGCGTGCTCGCGCTGGGAACGGGGATTAACGGCGATGATGAATTTCAGGTCGACTACTCGCAAAAGCTGGTGGACTACTATTTGTCTTTTGGGCAGGATACCGCAGCCCTGTACATAGAGAAAGGCAATATGCACTATTACGGCGGTTTTTTCGACCTCACCACCGGGCTGGTGAACGAAGCGCTGGGACTCGACGAGTTTGACACTGGCTACCATCAGGTCCGGCATGTATTCAATGCGTGGCTGGGCATGCTCGCGGTTCTGTTTTTGGGGCTTTTAGTTTACCAGATTGCCGGCTGGCGGGCTGCTGTTCTGGCCATCTGGATGATTTTCCTGTCGCCCCGCTTCCTTGGCCATAGCCTGATGAACCCTAAAGATATCCCCTTTGCGGCGGGCTTTGCCATTGCGCTGTACTATATGGTGCGCTTATTCCGGACGATCCAAAAGCCGGATTGGCGCATTGCGCTCGGCCTGGCCTTAGGTATCGGCCTGGCTTTGGCCACCCGGGCAGGCGGTTTGCTGTTGATTGCCTACCTGGGCTTGTTTGCCGGGCTGGATTTCTTGTTTAAATACGGGATCAAGGGGGTCGCCGCTCAGCAGAAAATAGTAACCAATTATTTAGTTTGGTGCCTTGCCGCAGCGGTAGGTGGCTACTTTCTGGCGGTGCTTTTTTGGCCTGCCGCTTTGGTCGACCCAATCGGCCACCCGCTGGCAGCCCTGACCGAATTTGCCCAGCTGGGCATAAAAATCCGCCTGCTCTTTGAAGGCGAAAATGTGATGTCCGATGATACAGCCTGGTATTACCCCTTGCTTTGGATGGTAAAGACTATTCCCCTTTACACGCTAGTCGGTTTTGCCGGGAGCCTGGCCCTTCTGCCGCGCTTGTTGAAACGATATGACAAAACCGCTGTGCTGTTGGCTTTCTTTGCGACTATCTTCCCTGTGGCCTACATCATTTATAAAGATTCTATTCTGCACGATGGTTGGCGCCACCTTATGTTTATCTATCCTAGCATGGTGGCCGTAGCTGCCCTGTTTTGGATTAACCTGGAAGCCATTTGGGCCAACCGGCGCCCCCTGCTGTACGGCCTGTACGGCATACTGGGTCTGATGGCGATAGAATCCACGCTATTTATTGTGCGCAACCCCCATTTGTCCTATGTGTATTTCAACCCGGTTGGCGGAGGGCTGAAGGGAGCCCTTGGCGCCTACGAAACGGACTACTGGGGAATAAGCGTAAAGCAAGCTATTGACTGGATGGAGGCCGAAGGCATTCTTCGGGAAGATATGGAAGAAGAAATTGTTTTGGCCACTACATTTTATTATCCGGTTAGCCGGCAGACTCGGGAGCAGTACAATGGAAAGGTTAAGATGGAGTACGTCCGGTTCAGCTCGCGTTACGACGAGCCTTGGGACTACGCGATTTTCCCTTCCCGATTTATCCGGGGAGCGCACCTCCGGTCGGGCAGTTGGCCAACGAGCAAGTCCATTCATACCATAACAGCGAATGGGGTGCCGATAGTGACCATTGAGCAAAATAAAACCTTGGCAGCCTATAAGGGGCAGCAAGCCATTAAAAGCCAAAACTGGCAGGAAGCAATCCGGCAATTTCAACAAGAAGTGGGCAACCACCCGGACAATGAAATTGCCTGGATCGGCCTGGCAAATGCCTACATCAATACCCAACAGTACAACGAAGCCCTGGCCGCTGCCCAAAAGGCGCTTGAGGTGGCCCCTGATGTAGAATCGGCAATTTTGTACCAAGGGTTGGCTTATCTCAATATGGGGCGTGCCTCAGAGGCTATGCAAGCCTTTGATCACGCTACGCGGGTCAACGACGAGTACTTTGCCGCATATTACTACCTGGGGCTGATCCATCAGCAGCAGCAGCGCTACCGGGAAGCCTATGAGAATGCACAGAAAGCCATTGAGGCCAACCCGCGGTTCAAGTCGGCTTATCAGTTGGCTGCCCAAGCCCTGCAAGCTCTGGGGGACAATCAAAGTGCGCAGCGCTACCTGGAGGCAGCGCAAAAGTTATAAAAGCTTAATTTTGCGGTTTTCAACCCATTTGAAGCACGTTCATGAACTATAAACTCTTGTTCCCAACTTACCGAAATCGTTATTTATTCGTGCGGCGCAACCTAAAGCGGCTGTCCCGGGAGCATACTTTTAGCTTGGCGCTGAACCTGGGTACGGGAGAGGGGGACTACGATCCTATGATCTGCCAGTACTGTAAAAAGCTCATTGCTTGTGATATCAACGAGCAGGATATTGCCTATGCGCGCAAACTGAATGCAGGGCTTTCCAATGTCCGCTACCAAATCGAGGATGCGCTCAACCTTAGTTTCCCGGACAACCACTTCGATCTGATCACCTCAGTGGATGTCATTGAGCACGTGGGGGAGCCCGAACGCATGGTCGAGGAGATACAGCGCGTGCTAAAACCGGATGGTATTGCGCTAATTACTTTTCCATCTCTGGATTTTCCACTAACTTACGACCCCATCAATCGCATACTGAGCTGGTTTGGAAAAGCCAAGATACAACAGGGTGCTTACGCTTTCGGGCATGAATACCTGGTCTCCAAGACTGATTTCAAAACCTGGTCCGGAGCCCACCGCCTGCGCGTAGTCAAGGAGCAAAACTTAAGTGGGTACATCGTGGGCCTGCTGGAAATGTACTGGACGGGAATCGTTCAGCGTATTTTCAAAGCCAATGCGACCAACCTGCAGAAGCAGCCCCAAAAAGGAGTCGCCTTAAGGCCTTCCGCGCGTGAGCCTTTCCTGACCAGAATAACCGATTTTATTATTGCCTTAGACCATGCCTTGTTTCGCCATTCAAAGCATTCCGTAGGCATGGGGTTCATCATACAAAAGAAAAACGCTTAACATGAAAGACCGACTATTAGAGCTTAAGGACCGGCTGGCACAGGCAGAACTGGGCGGCGGCCAGAAACGAATCGACAAGCAACACGAAAAGGGGAAACTGACCGCACGCGAACGGATCCACTTCCTGCTGGACGAGGGCTCTTTTGAAGAAATCGGCGCATTTGTAAAGCACCGCTGCACCGATTTCGGCATGGACAAGCAACGCATCCCGGGCGACGGGGTGGTGACTGGCTACGGCACAATCGACAGCCGCTTGGTTTATGTCTATTCCCAGGATTTCACAGTCTTTGGCGGGTCTTTATCAGAGACGCATGCGGAAAAGATCTGTAAAATCATGGACATGGCTATGAAGAATGGCGCTCCGGTGATCGGGTTGAATGACTCCGGCGGTGCGCGTATTCAGGAGGGGGTCCGCTCCCTGGGCGGTTATGCCGATATTTTCTACCGCAACGTAATGGCTTCCGGAGTGGTGCCTCAGATTTCGGCCATTATGGGGCCTTGCGCAGGTGGTGCTGTGTATTCTCCGGCGATGACAGATTTTACCATCATGGTAGAGAATACCTCTTACATGTTTGTGACTGGGCCGAATGTTGTCAAAACCGTGACCAATGAAGAAGTCACGGCCGAAGAGCTTGGCGGGGCCTCTGCTCACTCTACCAAATCCGGCGTTACCCACCTGACCGCTGCCAATGATATCGATTGCATCGCAAAAATAAAGCGGTTGCTGAGCTACATGCCGCAGAACTGCGAAGACAAGCCCAAGCGGCTGCCCTACGAGCTGGGGGATGAGCTCCGGCCTGAACTGCGGGAGATAGTCCCGGAAAGCACCAATCAGCCTTACGATATCCGCGATGTCGTAAAGGGGGTGGTCGATAAGGACAGCTTCCTGGAAATCCACCCGAATTACGCAGATAATATCGTAGTGGGTTACGCCCGTATTGGCGGGCACAGCATCGGCGTTGTCGGCAATCAGCCTATGAGCCTGGCGGGCGTGCTTGACGTGGACAGCTCCAAGAAAGGTGCCCGTTTTGTGCGTACCTGCGACTGCTTCAATATCCCACTGCTTGTGCTTGTGGATGTACCGGGGTTCCTGCCGGGTACGGATCAGGAATGGAACGGCATTATCGTCAACGGGGCAAAGCTGCTTTATGCTTTCAGCGAAGCTACTGTGCCGCGCATTACGCTCATTACCCGTAAAGCTTACGGCGGCGCTTATGATGTGATGAACTCCAAGCACATAGGTGCAGACATGAATTTCGCCTGGCCTTCGTCAGAAATTGCGGTGATGGGCGCTAAGGGCGCATCTGAAATCATTTTCCGCCGCGAAATCATGGAGGCCGAGGATTCCGAGGCCATGCTGCTGGAAAAAGAGCAGGAGTACCAGCAGAAATTTGCCCACCCGTACCGGGCGGCTAGCCGCGGCTTTATCGATGAAGTTATTGACCCGGTCTTCACCCGCCGCAAGCTCATCAAAGCCTTTGCGATGCTGGAAAATAAGGTCGAAAAACTACCGCACAAGAAACACGGAAATATTCCGTTATAACCCTATCTTATACTACTGGCAGCCGGGCCTTGCTAAGCGCCCGGCTGTGTTTTTACATCCCTTTACCGATACACTAGAGAAAAGATAATGCCTAATCGCTTACCAGACTACACGCTGATTGAAACGCCTGCCCAGCTCAATGACTTTTACGAACAGCACCGCCAATTAGATTGGATCGGTTTCGATACCGAATTTGTAGGGGAGAAGAGATATACCACCACGCTCTGCCTGATACAGACTATCTCCGAAGCAGGCTTGTTCCTTATCGACTCCATTAAACTAAAGGATGACCTCGGGCCTTTTCTGAAAATCCTGGAGGACGAGCGCATAGAAAAGACTACGCACGCCGGCGATAATGACTACCGCTTGCTGTACAATCTCTACGGCACCCTGCCCCGGCAGGTGTTTGACACCCAAATTGCCGCCGGGTTTGTGGGGTACAATTATCCGACTTCTTTCCGTAAGCTGGTAGAAGGGGAAACCGGGCGCCGCCTTAAAAAGGGGTACGCTGTAGCCGACTGGGAGAAACGGCCGTTCGATTCAAAAGCCCTTAAGTATGCGCTCGATGATGTCATCCCTTTGCCTGGCCTCTATAAAAACCTTAGGAAAAAACTGGAAGAGCGGGGCCGCACCCACTGGGCAGCGGAAGAATTCAGCCAGTTGGAAAAGGAAGCCTATTACTACAAAGACCCGCACCACGACGCACTGAACAGCAATATCATGCGCAGCTTGAATAAGCGGGACAAAATCTTCCTGTTGCGGCTGTTTGCCTGGCGCAATACCACTGCAGAGCGGCGCGACCACTCTAAAGAAATGGTGCTGCCCGCAAAGTATATAAGCCATATCGTGCGTGGTATTTCTTCGGGGGCAAATGCCCTGCGGCAGAACCGGCGCATCCCCAACAAGCTGTCCAAAAAGTACGGTGACGAGTTCGAGCGGCTGTACAAAAAGGAAGCTACGCAAGAAGAGCTCGATATTTTAAAGCGCCTGCCCTCTGATTCCAACACATCACCCGAGGAGGATGTATTGATGGAACTGCTTTACCATGTCATCAAATACCGTTGCCTGCAGGAGGATATCTCCATCAATATGGTGGTGCCCCGGCAAATTCTCAAGTCTATCCGCAGCGGAGAAGAGACAGCCCGGGAAGCCATAGGCGATGGCTGGCGTAAGGAAATGCTCGGTGCCTACTTTACGGAGTGGCTGGCCACGGCTAAGGAAATGGACGTGCGCTTGCACGATGACCGCATTGAGCTTTGGCCCCACTAGCCCGTATTACTTGCTGGTTGTATTGCCCTTAAAGCCTTTGCTGGTGAGAAAGAGAGGTGGCCTAAAACTCATTAATGTGGGCTTTTACGTAAGCCGCCCGCTTCAGGATAGCCTCCTGTTTGTCATTGTCCATTTTATTCCAAATCCGGTACATCATGCCGATACGGGGGTTGTTGCCCAGCTTATCGGAATGGCGGTCGTAAAAGTCCCAATAGAGGCTGTTGAACGGGCAGGCGTTTTCCCCTACCTTTTTCTTGCGGTCGTAGGGGCAATTGCTGCAGTGGTCGCTCATTTTGTGCATGTAGTTTGCGCTGGACACGTAAGGCTTGGTGCCTACAATGCCCCCATCCGCAAATTGGCTCATTCCCCGGGTGTTGGTAATTTCCACCCATTCGATTGCATCCATGTAAATGCCGAGGTACCATTCGTCAAGCTCATCCGGATGAACCCCCAGCAGCAGCGCAAAGTTGCCAGTCACCATCAGCCGCTGAATGTGGTGGGCGTAGGCGTGGTCGAGCGATTGGTTGACGGCAGTGTGCAGGCATTTCATCTTTGTCTTTCCCGTCCAGTACCACTCGGGCAAGGGCGCTTCGTGCTCAAAAAAGTTGAGCTTGGCATATTCCGGCATTTTTGCCCAGTAAATGCCCCGCATGAATTCCCGCCAGCCGATAATCTGGCGAACAAAACCTTCAATCTCTGATATGTCTACTTCGTCCTGATGCTTCTCCCAGTAATTGACGCAGGTATTGACGACCTCCAAGGGGTGCAGCATCTTGCTATTCATAGCAAAGGATAATTTGGAATGAAAAAGCAGGTAGTCCCGGTCGGTCATGGCATCCTGATAGGTACCGAACAGGGGCAAGCGGATACTGGCGAAGTGATCGAGCAGCTCCAGGCATTCGCCCCGGGTCACGGGCCAGTGAAAATGGTTGGCATCTACGCGCCCGATAGTCGCTACGCCCTCGCTGCGGATCATGTCGACCACCTCTGATACTTCACGCTGAAAGTGAAGGGCCGGGGGGATGGCCTGCTTTTTGGGAAGTTTCTTGCGGTTGTCCTGATCGTAGTTCCATTGCCCGGTTCGCGGAGTCTCCTGGTCCTCTTCCATCAGAATATTGAACCGCTTGCGCATCTTCCGGTAAAAGGTTTCCAGCAAGTAGGTTTTTTTCCCGGCAAAAAAGTCCTCAACTTCCATGCGTTGCGTAAGGAAATGCTCTGTATCTGTACCTTCGGCAGGAATGCCCAATCGGCCGCTTAGCGAAGCCAGTTCCTTATCGAGGCGGTACTCATCGGGCAGTTGGTATTCGAAGCGCTCGATTCCGTGGGCCTCCACCAGGGCTTGGATGTTTTGAGTTACCGAATGCTGATTGCGCTCGTCGTCCAGAGTGTAGTACAGCACCTCATGCCCTTGTCCCCGAAGCTGATCCGCAAAGTGGCGCATGGCCAGGAAGAAGCCAACCACTTTTTGGATATGGTGGCGGACATAGCCCGTTTCTGATTTCATCTCCGCCAGAAAGTAGAGCGTTTCATCGTCAGTTTCCTGGTACCAGGTATGTTGGGAGTTGAGCTGATCACCGAGTATAAGCCGGAGCGTGCGGTAATGCTTTGCCATGTTTGTGGGTTAATATTTGGATTTGAAACAGGAAGCCGGGTACTTGGTTCATCTAAAAAAATCCGGTTTTTACCTAATTTAAGCGGACAGGACCTCGATTATTGTGAAGTTCACCCCGCAATGAAAAAATTAATTCATGAATATTCTTAGGATACAAGGGCTCAGCAAACGGTACGGCCGGATTCAGGCTGTAGATGGCCTACACCTGGAAGTAGAGCAAGGCATGGCTTATGGCATACTGGGCCCCAACGGCAGTGGCAAAACCACCACTCTGGGCATGGTGCTCGACATCACGCGGCCCAGCAGTGGAGCCTTTGAATGGTTTGAGGGGCAATACCGGCAGAACTATCGCCGGCACATCGGCGCGCTGCTGGAAACACCAAATTTTTACCCCTATCTGAACGCACTGGACAATCTGGGCGTAGTTGCCCATATTAAAAGAGCCCCAAAGCAGGACTTCGAAGCACTCCTGAAAATGGTGAATCTATACGAACGGCGGTCTTCCCGCTTCCGTACCTACTCTCTGGGAATGAAGCAGCGCCTGGCCATTGCAGCAGCTATGGTGGGGGACCCCGAGGTGCTCATATTCGATGAGCCCACTAATGGGCTTGACCCCCAGGGGATCGCGGAAGTGCGGGAAACCCTCCGCCGGATTGCCGAAACCGGCAAAACCATCATCATGGCCAGCCACATCCTGGATGAGGTGGAGAAAATCTGCTCCCACGTCGCTATTATAAAAAATGGCCAAATGCTGGCCAGCGGAACGGTGGGGGCAATCATCAGCGATGATTTTCTGGTAGAAGTGGCAGCCGGCAACTTGCCGGAGCTGCAAGCAGCCTTTGCGCTCGACGCCCGGGTGAAGGAAGCGCACCTGCAGCCGGAAGAGGGCATTGTTTTGCTTCACCTCGGGGAGGAAGTGCCGCCGGCAGCCATCAATAAGTGGGCCTTCGAAAAGGGCATTACTTTATCTCACCTGCGCGTGGTTAAAAAGAGCCTTGAAGCCGAATTTTTGGAAATCACCGCGAATCAATAACCTTCTATGCTATATTTACTGCAACTGGAATGGAAAAAGGTCCGCCGGCTTACTGCCTTTCAGCTTTTTACCATTTCTTATATGATTTTACTGCCCGCCATTCTGCTCACCGGCAAGCGTTTTGACGAACTGCCGCCGCCAATCAACACCAATGAGGTCTTTTTTATGTTCCCAACCGTTTGGGAATATCTGGGGTATATTGGCAACTGGCTTTGTTTTTTCTTTTTCGGTTTCCTTTCAATCGTGGTGGTTACCACGGAGAATAGCTACCGCACGATGCGGCAAAATATCATTACCGGTCTGAGCCGGAAGCAGTATTTTCTGAGCAAGCTTTATTTCATTATTGCAGTTAGCTTTTTTGCGGCATTGTACTATGCGCTTTGCGGCTTCCTTATCGGGTACTTCAATACAGAGGTTATCTACAGCCATAAGGTCTCGCAAAATGCAGACTACATTCCCCGCTATTTTCTGATGTGCCTGGGGTATATGTCCTTCGGGCTGTTTTTGGGGTTCATCATCCGGAGGACAGGCATCGCCCTGTTCCTGTACCTGGCTTACATCATGTTTATTGAACTGATTCTGCGCTGGGGCGTGCACCTTCAGATTGCCGAGCACCGCAGCATGCATTTTTACCCGATGAATGCAGTAGAGGACCTGGTAGGCGTGCCTTTTCTGGAAATGGCGGATGAGTTTACTTCCAAATACGGGTTTAGCATCTACCTGCAGCCCTGGGAGGCGACCATAACAGTAGGAATCTACAGTGCACTGTTTCTGTACCTCGCCTACCGGAAGGTAGCTTATAGCGATTTGTAAATGGGTACTGGTAAAAATTAGTGGATTGAGCCGTAGGTGCTTGGCAGGTTAGGCCCAGCACCGGTAAGTGCTCAAGCGTGAAAAGACTATCAAACATTTCGGTCTAGTCGCACTAGCCAGTATGGTTCGGGCGCATCCGTGATGGCTACCCTGAGTTCTCAGCCTTAACGCCTTCGCTAGCGGGTTTCTATAAGAATGACGCCGTTAGCTCCCCGCCGACCGTAGATGGCTGTTTCTGATGCGCTTTTGAGAATTTCTACCGAGCGTACGTCCTCTACGTTGACTGCGCTGACCGCGTCCGCGTAGGTACGGCCAACCGGCACTCCATCCACCACAAATAATGGGTACTGCTGCCCGCGGATGGCTACCCGCCCGCCACTCACAGTCACACCCGGCTCCCGGATTAAGACATCAGCTAAGGTTTGGGGATTGCTGACATAGGTCGTATCGCCCCGGCTGGCTTTAGCAGTGGATTCAGTAGGGGAATCACTGGTGGTAGAGCAAGACAAGCTAAAAGCAACCAGGAACAATGCGATTGGGAATATAGTCTTCATAAGGTTTTCTATACAAAAGCCAAGTGGGCGAATTGTTTATTCAACCTATGTTTCTGCCAAAATGCGGGGTTTTGTAAACTCAACATTAATTCTGCGCAAATTTGACTCAAACCGTTAACACTTAATTCAGGTGATACTTCCAGCCCTTCTTGCTTTTCGAGGGCTGTATTTTGAAGAATCGCCATTCGCAGTGTATCTTTGCGCGCTTAAACGGATACAGCAGCATGAAAACCAAGACCTTAAAGCAGGACAAAGTCAATGTGATTACCCTGGGCTGTTCCAAGAATCTGGTTGATTCTGAGAACATTATCACCCAGCTCCGCGGAAACGACTACGAGGTAGTCCACGACAGCAACGACGAGGATGCCAACGTGGTCATTGTGAATACCTGCGGCTTCATTGACCTGGCCAAAGAAGAGTCGGTCAATACCATACTGCAGTACGCCGATGTTAAAAAGCAAGGCGGCATTGACAAGCTTTACGTGACGGGCTGTTTGTCCCAGCGCTACAAGGACGACCTGGAACAGGAAATCCCCGAGGTTGACGCCTACTTTGGCACCCTTGAGCTGCCGGGCCTGCTGGCGAAACTGAACGCTGATTACAAGCACGAGTTGATCGGCGAGCGCATTACTACGACACCACAGCATTATGCCTACCTTAAAATTTCTGAGGGCTGTAACCGGACCTGTGCATTTTGCGCCATTCCGCTGATGCGCGGCAAACACATCTCCAAGCCCATTGAAGCTTTGGTCAAAGAAGCCGAAAACCTGGCCCGCCTGGGGGTAAAGGAGCTCATGCTGATCGCTCAGGAGCTTACCTACTACGGGCTGGACCTCTACAAAAAACGGGCGCTTCCCGAATTGCTCCATGCCCTTGCCGATGTGGAAGGAATTGAATGGATCCGGTTGCATTACGCTTATCCTAGTAAATTCCCCACCGAGATCTTTGAGGTAATGGCCGAACGCCCCGAAATCTGCAACTACCTCGATATGCCGCTGCAGCACGCTAATAACGCGGTACTCGCCCGTATGCGCCGGCAAATCACCCGCGAAGAAACCGTGGAACTGGTCCGGCTGGCCCGGGAAAAAGTGCCAGGGCTGACCCTGCGGACGACGCTGCTCGTTGGCTTCCCGGGAGAGACGGAGGAAGAATTTCAGGACCTTTGCGACTTTGTAACCGAAATGCGCTTCGACCGCCTGGGGGTATTCCAGTATTCCCACGAGGAAAGCACTATTGCCTACGAGTACGAAGATGATGTGCCTGCCGAAGTAAAAGCGGAGCGCGCCAATCGGATCATGGAAATCCAACAATCCATTTCCGAGGCAAAAAACCAGGCGATGGTCGGTCAGGCCTTGCGTGTGCTTTTCGACCGGAAAGAAGGCGAGTTTTTCGTCGGCCGTACCGAAGGCGACAGCCCGGAGGTAGATAACGAAGTCCTGGTTAAAGCCGCTGACCATTACGTGCGTATCGGCGACTTTGCCCAAGTGCGTATCACCGAAGCCACGGATTATGATTTGTTTGGGGAAGTGGCTATAGTCTGACAACTCAGCCTTTACTTCATGCCATTTCTGCTAAGGGGCGATGCCCGCCGGCTTGAAAAACATCCGCAACGATAGAGCTTGTGATTACGAAGCCAGCCTGATAGCCCTCCTTCTGTGTGAAAAGTAAGCAGAGTTGCTTATTTTACACCTATCATCTTTATCAAAACGGAAGACGAATTATGATGGACAGAAGAGGATTTATTCAGAAGACCGGCCTTGCTGTTGGTGCTATGGCGGCTGGCACCCGCAGTTTTGCAAAAACGGGCCGGCCGGGCAATGAGGCATTCAATCTAAAGTACGCCCCACATTTAGGGATGTTCCAGGAAACTGCAGGAAAAGACCCCGTGGCCCAGTTGCACTATATGGCTGATCAGGGGTTTACTGCTTTTGAAGACAACGGCATGAAGAAAAAGCCGGTGGAACTGCAAAAAGCAATGGCCAAAGCGATGGAAGACCGGGATATGCAGATGGGCGTTTTTGTGGCGCACACCATTGCCTGGGGGGATGCCAACCTGGCTAGCGGGGATGAGGAAAAGCGGCAGAGCTTTCTCAAAGAAATCGAAGAAAGCGTAGAGGTGGCCAAACGGGTCAACGCTACCTGGATGACTGTAGTACCGGGGATGGTAGATATGCGGCAGGATATGGGTTACCAAACCGCCAACGTGATTGAGAGCCTCAAGCAAGCGTCGGCTATTCTGGAGCCACATGGCCTGGTGATGGTGCTGGAGCCTCTGAACTTTTACAACCACCCGGGGCTGTTTCTGACGAAAGCGGCTCAGGGCTATCAGATTTGCAAAGCGGTGAACAGCCCGGCCTGCAAAATCCTGTTCGACATTTACCATCAGCAGATTCAGGAGGGCAACCTTTTGCCGAATATTGAAAAGTGCTGGGATGAGATCGCCTACTTTCAGATTGGTGACAACCCCGGCCGCAAAGAGCCAACTACCGGGGAGATCAACTATAAGAATATCTTCAAATACATACACGAGCGCGGATTTGAAGGCGTGCTAGGCATGGAGCACGGCAATTCCAAACCCGGGAAAGAAGGGGAGCAGGCCGTCATTGAAGCCTACCGGTCGGTGGATGTAGCTAATTAATCGTCTGTGCTGCAAATTATGATCACTAAGCGTGTTGGGACTTTAGTAATCGGTCTGTCCCGGTGCACCGGGACACTTTTTCGCTTATACTTCGTCCCAAAAATCCTCACCCATACGGGCTAGGTTTTCGGGTCTCGTCTAACCAAAAAATTGCTAGTTTTCGACTAGAAGACCAAA
>CAZNSK010000113.1:0-20416 GCA_964575505.1 uncultured Phaeodactylibacter sp. | reverse complement strand
TCCGATGTCGTTCTGTATTTTCCAAATCTTGGCTCCAGCACGTCCAAAGTCTAGTAAGACCTGTTGGGACTTTAGTAATTGGGCGGCGAACAACGATTGGCTCCACATCACCAATCACTCTCCCTCCTCCCGCAGCAGCATCAGCGGGCTGGCCATAAACCACTGCTCCCGGTCTTTGGTATAGCCGAAGGTGGCGTGGGGCAGCAAGCCATTCAGATACTTGGAGACGGCTTTGAGGTCATCGGTGGAGAGGCTGACGGAGATGTCGTCCCCATCGCGCAGCTTGAAGTAGAGGGTGCCGTTGCGCAGGAGCTGAAAGCCGAAGGGCAGTTGCTCGGTGACCACGGAGTAGACCCACACGATTTCTTTGGGGTGGAAGTGCAGCAGGATCATCAGGCGGCTGTTGGCTACATTCCAATTGTTGATCAGGGTAGAGAGGAAGCGCAATCCAAGCAGGGTGCAGATTAGCCCGAAAACAGACAAGATGATGCTCTTGGTGAAAAAAGCGTAGATGAATACCAATCCCAACAGCAAGAGCGCCAACGCACATACCATCTTCAGGCGGTGCTCTCGCCGGAGCCCGCTCAGGATACACTGCATAGCCGGGTGCTGATCGGTCTGTTCTGTTCTCATAAGTGGTTTAGTGCAACTAACTTGTTGTTTCTGTTGTAAAATAACTGTATTTTAGCACAAAAAATTTGAACTCGGCGGCTAATATTCAAATTGTGTATAACTTTTGCACGTTTCATTAACAAGGAAAGCGGCTTTTTGCTGACCTTTTGCCGCTGTTTTTTGCGGGCACGGTTAGCCGGCCCATAACCACCCAAGCAGTTTTACCCAATGGCAAACGTAACTTATACGGAAGAAAACATCCGCTCGCTCGACTGGAAAGAGCACATCCGCATGCGGCCAGGCATGTATATTGGCAAACTGGGCGATGGCTCGGCAGCGGACGACGGCATCTACATTCTGCTCAAGGAAGTGATCGACAATTCCATAGACGAGTACGTGATGGGGCACGGGCGGAATATCGACCTTAAAATTGAAGATGGCCTCGTCTCCATACGCGACTACGGGCGGGGCATCCCGCTTGGCAAAGTCGTGGACTGCGTCTCCAAAATCAACACCGGTGGCAAGTACGATTCCAAAGCTTTTAAGAAATCAGTCGGGCTGAATGGCGTGGGCACAAAAGCTGTCAATGCCCTTTCGGAGAACTTCCGGGTGGTCTCCGTCCGGGACGGCAAAGCGAAAGTCGCCGAATTTGAACGGGGAGACCTAGTCAAAGACCATAAGCTAAAAAAGTCGAAGGACCCCAATGGCACACTCGTGGAATTCCGGCCCGACACCGAAGTGTTTAAAAAGTACCGTTTCCGGAGCGACTATGTGGAAAACCAGCTTTGGAACTACGCTTACCTGAATGCCGGGCTGAAGATGAATTTCAATGGGAAGACGCTGGTCTCCCGCCGGGGGCTATACGACTTGCTGGAGCGCAAAACGGCTTCCGAAAACCTGCGGTACCCTATCATCCACATGAAGGGGGACGACCTCGAGATTGCATTGAGCCACGGCAACCACTACGGGGAGCAGTACCATTCTTTCGTCAATGGCCAAAACACCACGCAAGGCGGTACCCACCTAAATGCCCTGCGCGAAGCCATCGTGAAAACTGTACAGGAGCACTTCAACAAGAACTACGACCGGCGGGATATTCTCAGCTCGGTTATTGCAGCCATCAGCATCCGGGTGGAAGAGCCCGTGTTTGAATCCCAGACCAAGACTAAGCTGGGCTCAAGCGATGTGGGGCCGGATGGGCCAACCGTGCGGACTTTCGTGGTCAACTTTGTCAAGGAAAAATTAGACAACTACCTGCACCGCCATCCGGATACCGTCAAAGCGCTGGAGAAGCGCATAAAGCAGTCCGAACGGGAGCGCAAAGAGATTGCCGGCATCAAGAAGCTGGCCAACCAACGCGCCAAAAAAGCCAATCTCCATAACAAAAAGCTGCGCGATTGCCGCTTGCACTTCTCCGACAGCAACCGGAAGACGGAGGAAGAACGGCGCAAAGCAACCACCATATTTATTACCGAGGGCGACTCCGCCAGCGGCTCGATCACCAAGGCCAGGGACGTGCAAACGCAAGCCGTCTTTAGTCTCCGCGGCAAGCCCCTCAACTGCTATGGCCTGACTAAAAAGGTGGTCTACGAAAACGAAGAATTCAACCTGCTGCAGCACGCCCTGAATATTGAAGATGGCCTGGACGACCTGCGCTACAACCGCGTGGTTATTGCCACGGATGCTGATGTGGACGGCATGCACATTCGGTTGCTGCTGCTGACTTTCTTCCTGCAGTTTTTTCCGGAACTGGTGCGCAATGGCCATCTCTACATCCTGGAGACGCCTCTGTTCCGGGTACGGGATAAGCAGAAGACTTTCTATTGCTACAGCGAAGAGGAAAAACAAGAGGCCATCGGCCAACTGCGGGGCGCACCGGAAGTAACCCGCTTCAAGGGGCTGGGCGAGATCTCTCCCGGCGAATTTAAAGACTTCATCGGTGAGGACATCCGCCTTGAGCCCGTCACCCTGAATGAAGATACCAATATTGACGATGTGCTGCAGTACTACATGGGCAAAAATACGCCTTCCCGCCAGGAGTTTATCATCGATAATCTCCGGGTAGAGAAAGACGATGCGGAGGAAGCCCTCGAAGTGGCGGAAGAGGCAACGGAAGCAGCAGCGGTGCCCGCCGGGTAAACCGCACTGCCTTTTTGGCAAATTTCACACCGCGCCGTCAGTTCTTTGCCTTCGCCAGTAAGGGTGGCACGAATATTGAACTAACAGAAGTGGGGTTGCCTCAGTACCTGAACTGCCACCTTGGCATGTGCGCGTCCCTGACAATTATCAGGGGGCGCCATCTTTTTTAAATCCAGCGGCGCAGCCGTAAAGATACAAGTATGTTCGATGATTTTTTTACGCAGCAAAGATTAGACGATGACGGGGATTTTTTACCCCTCTTGTCCATTGAAGAAGAAGAAGGGGAAAACCCGGATGAGCAGTTTCCCGATTCCATGCCGCTGCTTGCGCTGAAGAATACGGTCCTCTTCCCAGGGATCGTCATACCGATTACTGTCGGCAGAGATAAGTCAATCAAGGCGATCAATCAGGCGCATGACAACAACCGGCTTGTGGCCGTGCTCTCCCAAAAAGACAGCGAAGTGGAGGACCCTTCCACGGGGGATCTCTTTGAAATCGGCACCATCGCCCGCATCCTGAAGCTGTTGCGCATGCCCGACGGCACCACCACTGCTATTCTGCAAGGCCGCAAGCGCTTCCACATTAATGAGCTGATCAGTGAAGACCCCTACATGATCGCCAGTGTTACGCCCCTGGGCTATCATGATGTTGCTGACCAGATGGAATTCGATGCCCTGGTTTCCTCTATCCTGGAGCGGGCGCAGCAAATTATCGAGCTGTCCCCTAACATCCCTTCTGAGGCAAACGTGATGCTGAAAAACATCCGCAACACCTCCTTCCTGCTCAACTTTATCGCGTCTAACCTTAGCGCTAAAGTGCCCGTCAAACAGGAACTGCTGGAAATGGATGATTTAGCAGCGAAAGGGCAGGCCCTGCTCAAGCAGCTCAATAGCGAATTGCAGCTCCTCGAACTAAAAGACCAGATTGAGAGTAAAGTCCGCGTTGATATTGAGAAACAGCAACGGGACTACTTCCTCAATCAGCAGCTGAAAACCATACAGGAAGAGCTGGGGCAAAATCCTCAGGAAGAGGAAATCAATAATATGGTCAAGCGGGCCAAAAAGAAGAAGTGGCCCGAAGCAGTCGCTAAGACTTTCGATAAAGAAGTCAATCGCCTGCGGCGGATGAACCCGCAGGTGGCAGAGTTTTCTATACAGCTGACTTATTTGGAGCTTTTGCTGGACTTGCCCTGGGAAACTTTCACAAAAGATAATTTCGACTTGAAAAAGGTCAAGTCAGTACTCGACAAAGACCACTTCGGGCTGGAAAAAGTGAAGGACCGGATTCTGGAGCACCTGGCTGTACTCAAGCTCAAGGGGGATATGAAAGCCCCGATTCTTTGCCTGGTGGGGCCTCCGGGCGTAGGTAAGACCTCTCTGGGCAGGTCTATTGCCCGGGCCATTAAGCGCAAGTTCGTGCGGATGTCGCTGGGCGGCTTGCACGACGAGTCGGAAATACGGGGGCACCGCAAAACTTATATTGGCGCGATGCCCGGCCGTATCGTGCAGTCGCTAAAACGGGCAGGGTCTTCCAACCCGGTCTTTATTCTCGATGAAATTGACAAAGTGGGCAAAGACTTCCGGGGCGACCCTTCCTCGGCTTTGCTGGAAGTGCTGGACCCCGAGCAAAATTCAACCTTCTACGATAATTACCTGGAGCTCGAATACGACCTGAGCAAAGTCATGTTCATTGCTACTGCCAACTCGCTCAACTCCATACAACCTGCACTGCTCGACCGGATGGAAGTCATTCACGTAAGTGGTTATTCTACAGAAGAGAAAATAGAAATTGCCAAGCGGCACCTTATACCGGAACAGCGCAAAGAACATGGCTTGAAGGGCAATCAGGTCCGTTTGGGTAAACGTACCCTGGAAAGCATCATCGAATCCTATACCCGGGAATCAGGGGTGCGGTCGCTCAACCGCCAAGTCGCCTCCGTGATGCGCAGTATAGCCCGTAAGGTGGCGATGGAAGAAACCTACGAACCCAGTGTGAAGCCCGGCCACTTGCGCGATATGCTTGGGCCGTCCAAATTTGACAAGGACCGCTACGCCAGCCCCGAAGTCCCTGGAGTTACGGTAGGCCTGGCCTGGACGCAGACAGGGGGAGATATTTTATTCGTAGAAGCCAGCCTTAGCCGGGGCAAAGGCAAGTTAACCTTGACGGGCAACCTGGGGGATGTGATGAAAGAATCCGCTTCCACAGCCCTGAGTTTTATTAAGGCCAACAGTGAAGCGCTCGGGATTGACGCCCAGCATTTCGAGGAGAAAGATATTCACTTGCACGTTCCGGAAGGCGCCATACCCAAAGACGGCCCATCCGCCGGTGTAACTATGCTTACTGCACTGACTTCAGCGTATACCCAGAAAAAAGCCAAACCCTTTGTGGCTATGACCGGTGAAATAACGCTACGGGGAAAAGTACTGCCCGTGGGCGGTATTAAGGAAAAAATCCTGGCGGCAAAACGGGCGGGCATGAAAGCCATCATCCTGTGCAAAGAGAATGAAAAGCACGTGGAAGAAATTGACCCCGACTACATCAAAGGGCTGGACTTTCATTACGTCACCCGCATGGAAGAGGTCGTGCAGTTGACGCTGGGTATCAAAATGTAGCCGCTGAAACCGGGTTGGGCCGGCGCGATCAGGGCAGCCCGCTTTCCCTGCTCCGACTGGGGCTGCTGTCAGCCATAACCTCCACTGGCCCGTACGATGAATAGCAGTGCTTGTCAAACCGTTGGCGCAGGCAGGCGAAAAAAAGCTGAAACAATCTGGCTGAATTTGTCTTTATCTACTACAAACCTGACCGGCCATGAAATTTCAAGCCCACGATGCCGCCGAGCGGTTATTCCGCTTTTTCTTCAATCCTGCCTTCCGCAAGCGATTTGAAAGCATCATCCTGGTGCTGGCGATCGGGAGTTTTCTGTTGCACCTCTTTTTTATTCTGTTGCACGATGTGCAGTGGATTGATTTTGGGCAGTCGACGGACGAGCTATTCATCAGCCCCATTACCTCGATTTACACGCCCTTTTCCTTCATCCTGGTCTACGAGGTGTATATGTTAGTCTACCATCTGCCAGACTCGTTTACCATTTCCATCGGAAAGCAGTACGAAATCATTTCCCTGATCATTGTGCGCCGGATTTTCAAGGATATTTCCAAGCTTGATATTTCGGAAAGCTGGGCAAGTAGTTACCGCAACATACTATTGGGGGCAGATATGGCTTGCATCCTGGTTTTGTTTTTGCTGATTTTTTGGTTTTACTGGCTGCGGCAGCGGCGGCCTAAGCTGGCTCAGCCTTCCAATATTGATAAGTTCGTGATTAAGAAAAAAGGGATCAGCGGTTTGCTTGCGCCTACGCTATTCCTGCTCGCCCTTTATAGCCTGGGCAGTTGGATTGGCGACTTGCAGCAGTTTAACATCGGGCAGTTGGAAGAGTTGCCGGATATTAATAAGGTGTTTTACAATGAGTTTTTTACGCTCATGATCCTCTTCGATGTGCTTATTCTGATGATTTCTTTTCAGTATACCGACAATTACAGCCAGCTGATCCGGAATTCCGGGTTTGTGATTTCGACGGTCCTGATCCGGTTGTCATTTACCGCTGAGGGCCTGCTCAATCCCTTGCTCATCACAGTAGGGGTGCTTTTTGGCACCTTGATGTTAGCGGTGTACAACCAGATGGGCCGCCTGGAAGCCAAACGGGCGAACCAATCCAAAGAATTGGTTTGAAAGAGGCCCAACAGAAGCCCCTGCGGTTTGTTATCCAAAATATATGGCACGAACAGAAATCCAAGAACAGCTCGATCAGGAATACCAGCGGTTTATAGAATTTGGCAATCTGCTGGACCGCAAGATGCGGCGCTACCTGGTGCAATACCTGCAGAATAAGCTGGACCCCGAGCGGCATGTGGTACCTGAGTTGAACGACCAGTACTTTGAGTACTTCCGAAAAGCGCTGGATGAGCTATTTGCGATTCCGGGGCTGATTGAATTGGCCGCCCGCAATGAAAAAATCACCAAGCAGGTGGTACTGGATATCCTGCGCTGGCTCCGCAAATCTTACGACAAAGCGCGTTCCAAAAATCCCTTCGAGGACGAATTGCAGCGCCTGGAAGGATGGGCCGTAACCCCTTTGCATGTATTCGTGCGCCGCTGGCCCAATCTGCCGGCTTACCTGCAGACTCAGTACAGCCGGGAGGAACTCGATAGCCATTTCTACCAAGACCGCTTTCAGGCCCTCATCGGCAGTCGGGCCTACGAAGCCATCCCTCAGGAGGGGCAGGCTAGCCTGGAGCGCCTGTTCAAGGATGTCTTGGCACAGTGGGATGCCTGCCTGCATGCTAAAATCCTTGATTTTCAGCTGCGGAAACTGGACGAAGAAAAAGAAGCCTTTACCGCTTTGGTAGAGAAAAAGGTGGAAGAATACCAGAAACTGCATGAGCTGGTCAGCCCCTTTTCCGACTACCTGGGGTGGGATATGTCGCGGGCGCTGTGGGAAGAAACCTCCTTTGATGTACTGGAGCGTTACAATGACTTACTGGAAGACGAACAATCGCTGAGAGCGCTGGCTGAGATGCTGGGCAGCATGCGGGAGGCGGAGATTGAAATCGAAGAAGAAACCTTTGAGAAAACCATCATTCGACAGGAGTGGAAAGTAGATGAGCACGCCAAAGCAGAGATCGTCGGCGTACACGAAAGTGATGACCTCAACAATCTGCTCAGCGCGGAGGCAAGCCTGCTGGGGGATGTAGACACCGAGCTGCTCTTCCTCAAAAAGTACGCAGACAAAAACCTGATGACTTTCCGTTACGAGGACCGCCGGTTGGTGCCGAGCGAAAACCAGTTGACCGAGATCAACCAACGCGTAAGGCAAAAAGAAAAAGGGCCCTTCATCGTTTGTGTCGATACCAGTGAAAGCATGACAGGGCGCCCGGAACAAATTGCTAAGGTGCTGTGCATGGGCATTCTGAAAATGGCAATTAACGAGAACCGCCGGGCTTACCTGATCAACTTTTCCCGGGGCATCAAGACATTAGACTTGTACAATATAGCCGACTCCATTGATGAAATTGCCGCCTTTCTGCGCATGTCATTCTACGGGGGCACTGACGTCAGCCTGGCCCTTTATGAAACCATACGGCAGCTGCGGGGCAACGATTACGAAGATGCAGACGTGCTCATTATTTCTGATTTCATCATGTACAAAATTGATGACGATGTACTGCGGGAAGTCCGCTACTTTCAGCAAAACAAAGGCACGCAGTTTCACAGCCTGACCCTAAGCACAGAGGCCAACCCTGAGGTGCTGGAGTTTTTTGATACTAATTGGGTATACAACCCCAAAGAAAAGGGGATCATCCGGGAGCTGACTGCCGGGCTGCGGGATATCCGCTAAGAAAAAACCTACTGCGATTAAACCCTTGCCGCTCGCAAAAGTCTTACCTTCAAAATCTACAACTTGCAAGCGACATTGACAGCTTCTACCGATGCGCATATTCTGGACCTGCTCCGACGGCCTGACAGCCGGGAAGAGGGGTTTCGGCTATTGGTAGCTACCTATCAGGAGCGGCTCTACTGGCACATCCGCCGGATGGTAGGTTCTCACGAGGATACCGATGATGTGCTGCAGGATTGCCTGGTCAAAGTGTACCGCAATATTCAACGCTTTGAAGGCAAATCCCAGTTATATACCTGGATGTACCGCATTGCGACCAACGAGGCGCTGACTTTTTTGAAAAAGCGGAGCAAAAAGGCTACGTATTCCATGGACGAAGAAGCTTCTGCTGTAGCGATGCAGCTTAGGGCAGAGGCTCCTATGGACGGCGAGCGGGTGGTGCGGATGTTGGAAGCTGCCCTGGCGCAACTGCCTGAAAAGCAGAAGCTCGTCTTCCGCTTACGGTACTACGAAGAAATGAGTTATAAAGAAATGTCTGTGCTGTTGAAGACTTCGCAGGGCGCATTGAAAGCCTCCTACCATCATGCCGTAAAGAAGTTGGAAGCTGCAATAAAGAATAAGATATGAAGCGACAAAAAGAGGTTAAAGAAGAACTGGAGCAACTTGCTCCCGCCCTGGCCCGGCTCAAATCCGTATTGCCCAGTCAAAAAGAGGAGGTGCCCGAAGGATATTTTGAGTCCTTTCCAGACCGGGCGGTGGAACGCCTGCGGGCCTCAGAGCGAACAACCTCCCCACTGCAACTTGTGCACAAGCCCAGGCCTTACCGCTACTCCCGGGGGGCTATCGCTACAGCGGCCGCGGCCCTGGCAGCGCTAATTGGAGCCCTTTTATGGGTTTGCGCACCCCATACCGATAGTGCGGCTGTGCCCGCAGGCATAGCGGAATTGGATCAGGCGGCTGCAGCTGAATATGTGGAGCGGAACATCGCGGACTTTGAGCTCAGCCTGATGGAAGAGGCCGCGCTAATCGACGAGCGCACGGTTTCCGGGCTCGACTTGCTACCCGAAGTTGAGACGGGCAGCATTGAGCACTATCTGGAAGAGGAAATGGAGTACGGAGACCTTGACGATTTATTTTAAAGTAAAGCGAATCAACTTAAACATTGTAATGAGATACCAAGTTTTTGCCTTCACTGTGATGTTGCTGGCCCTGACTGCCGGGGCAGGGTATGCCCAATCGCCGGGCAGGTTCGATTTTGGCGGGAAAGGCGTGCGAAATGAGCGCATACAAGCGGCCCGGGTCGCTTACATTACCCAGCGCCTCGGGCTGACGAGCGACGAATCCAGTGCCTTTTGGGCCCTCAATAACGAATACGAAGAAGCCCGGCAGGCTATAGAGGAAAAATATGAGCCCTCGGTTCGGCCGGAGAATATGACCAATGAGCAAGCGGCCCGCCATTTGCGGGACCGCCTGCAAGCGGAATCAGAACTGCTGGCATTGCGGGAGAAGTATCAGGCGCGCTTCATAGAAGTGCTGCCACCCCGTAAACTCGTATTATTCAGGGTTGCCGAACGGGAGTTCCGCCTGGAGTTGCTGAAAAAAATCCGGAACAACCGGCGGTCAGGAGGGCGGTTTTAGCAGAGCGTTGACGGGCAATGATATATTCCATAAAATTCGATATAAAGCAATAAATATATATTTTTTGAAATAAATAATAAGATTTTTTATCTGTTTTGCAGGGTGTTTGCCTGCCAAAAATTCGCCATTCCTTGTTGTTTAGGTACCGTTCCGTTAATGGGCGAAAATACCCGGTGGCAAAGCTGCGATTTCTGCTCAGGTTTTGGCTATCTTTATTTTGCTATAATAAAGAATAGCTAACCCCCTCCGAAGGTAATTCTATCTTGTACACACGCAAAGCAGCAAAACCGCATGTATCCTGAAAACGAAAACGGCCGGGGCTTAATAAGTATTCAGAGTTTGATTCGCCGGTACGAAGCCCGGCTACAGCAGGGTAAACCGGAGTATTTTGAAGAGCAAACCTATCTGCAGCTCCTGGAATATTTCGAAGCGGAGCGCCTGTATGCCAAAGCTCTGGAAGCTGCGGATCAGGCGGTCGCGCATCACCCTTGTTCCATCAACCTTTTCCTCAAAAAGGCGCAGTTGCTGATTGACGCGGGGCAGGCAAGCCTGGCTTTTAGTGTGATCGAGCAGGCGCAAAACCTGGCTCCCGGGGAAATCGAAGTGCAACTCCTCCGCGCCGAAGCCTCTATCGCTATCGGGCAGGAAGACGAAGGTTTGCTTTTGTTAGAGTTCTTAAAAGAAGAGGCCTCAGCCCAGGAACTGAGCAGCATACTCTTGGTTGAAGCTCTGGCCTACGAGCGGAAAGAAGCCTACGAGCGTATGTTTTACACCTTGAAGCAGGCCTTGGAACAGGACCCTCAAAATGAAGGGGCCATAGAGCGGATTGGCGTATGTGCCCTGCAGTGCCGGAAGTTTGAGGAAAGCATCCGTTTGCACGAAGCCATCTTGTCTGAAGATGCCTATCAGTCAATCGCCTGGTATAACCTCGCGCAGGCCTACCTGCACTTGAATCAGTACGAGTTGGCTGTAGAGGCTTACGAGTTTGCTTTTACCATTGACGAAAGCTTTCGCCTTGCCTACCGGGAATGTGCCGACCTCTGCCTGGAACTTCAGCAATTCAAAAAGGCGCTGTATTGTTACCTGGAGCTGCTTGAAGAAGAAGGGGGGCATGCTGACAGCGACCTCTACATTCAAATTGGAGCTTGCCATTTAAGGCTCGGCCACCCCCAGACAGCCATAACTTTTTACATCCGGGCAGCCCAGCTGGACCCGCTCAATGACGAGATCTTTTTCTCAATCGGTGAATGTTACGCGGCTATTGGAGAGTGGATGAATGCCGTTCAGTACTTCGAAAAGGCCGTCGAGATAGAAGAAGAGCGGGAGGAATACTTCGCAGCGTTGGGGGAAGCTTACTTCAATCTGGGAAATGCCGATATCGCTATTGATTATCTGGAAACCGCAATTGGGCTTAACGACATTGAGACCCGCTATTGGATCATGCTAGCTGCCTTCATGATTGAAAGCGGGCGGTGTGACCAGGCCCTGCAAATCTTGGAAGAGGGTATGCTGGCAGCCCCCAGCGCTGAAATCAATTATTGCCGCATCGCTTGCCTCTTCGCTGCCGGCCGCCGTTCCGCTGCACTGTATTGGCTGAGCGAAGCCCTGGAAGAAGAGTATGATATGCATACTACACTATTCGAATTATTGCCAGGCCTACAGCACGACCAAAATGTGCAATCTATGATTGCCAACTACGCTGTATAGGGACGATCCTACATCCTGGCAATTTGGTAAGCGTGTACTGCCGCTCCAATTGTGCCGGCATTGTTGCGCAATTGGGCTGGCTTAACCGGGAAGTCTGTATCTAGGTATTCCTCGTACTTATCGAATTTTTTACTTGCCCCTCCACCCAGCAAAACCAGGTCAGGGTTGATGATCCGGTTCAAGTAAGCAAGGTATTCATTAAACCGCTGGCCCCAGGTTTCCCAATCTAAGTCTTCCTCTTTTCTGGTCTTATTGGAAGCATAGGCTTCGGCAATGTCACCGTGCATCTGCATGTGCCCAAACTCGGTATTGGGCACCAGTCTGCCATTGATAAAAAGGGCAGAGCCCAGGCCTGATCCGATAGTGATCAGGGCAACGACTCCCCTATGCCCTTTGCCCAGCCCGAACCGCATTTCCGCCAGGCCGGCGGCATCGGCGTCATTGAGTACCTCGACCGGGTTGCGGCAGGCCAGGGAGAAAGACTCAATGACGTTAGTGCCGATCCACTTTTTGCTTATGTTGGCAGCCGACCGCGCCTCACCTTCTTTGATAATAGCTGGGAAACCACAACCAATGATGCCTTTGTAGTTGTGCATTTTGACCAATTCGGCAAGGGTGGCTGAAACGGCCGCCGGGGTGGCGGGGTGGGGGGTCTCAAGCCGGAGCCGGTCGGTTTGCAATTCGCCCGTGGTGACATCCACAACGGCACCTTTGATTCCTGATCCGCCGACATCTACTCCCAGTATGTGCTTTCCGCTGTACATAAATTGTCGTTTTGGTTTTACCGGATGAGTCTAATCTTCATTTTCAGGTCCTCCTTAGGCCGGTCGCGCCGGTCGGTAGATACGCTGGCCAGTTTGTCAATAATGTCCAGCCCTTCTATCACCTGCCCAAAAACGGTGTATTCCCGGTCCAGAAATGGAGTGCCGCCAAGCTCAAGGTAGGCTTCTTTTTGCAAGGTCGTATAGCGCATGCCCTTTTTAGCTTCAATTTGGGCAAGTTCGGCTTCAGTTACAGGGCGCCCGTGCACAATATAAAATTGCGATCCGGACGATCGCTTCTGTGGGTTGACGGCATCACCGGTGCGAGCGGCAGCGAGCGCCCCTTTTACGTGAATGAGGGAGTCTACGAACTCCGCAGGGATGGTATACCCGGGGCCCCCGGAGCCCAGGGGCTTGCCCTCAGGTGCAGCTTTCGACTGTGGGTCGCCCCCCTGAATCATAAAGTTTTGGATCACACGGTGAAAGAGCAAGCCATCGTAGAAGCCTTCTTCTGCCAGCTTCACGAAATTGTCCTGGTGCTGAGGTGTGGCATCGTGGAGCTTGACCAGGAGGCTGCCGTAGATGGTCTCAATTTCTACCAGGCAAGCCGCAGGGGGCGCCACCGCTACTTCCTGGCTGATGGTCTGAGCTTTGCCTTTTTCGTTAATGGCTTTGAGGGTCACAGTATAGTTGCCAGATTGGCGGTAGGTATGCACCGGCTCGGCTTCAGAAGACTGGTTGCCGTCCCCAAAGTCCCATTGGTAAGCCGTGGCCTGTTCGGATTGGTTATCGAAAGCTAGCGGAGAGAGTACCCGCGGTTCTTCATCAATGGCAAACTTAGCCACCGGGCGTGCGCAACTTCCGGCTGCAATGGCAGCGGCGAATAAAAATACAATTCGGTACATTAGTCAATAATTTTTACAGTCATTCGGATGTCTTGGGTGGGGCGGTTGGCTTTGCCGGTAGGCACAGCCGCGATCTTGTCAATCACCTCCATCCCCTCCACAACTTCTCCGAAAACGGTATAGTCGCCGTCAAGTACGGGCGCACCACCCACTTCCAGGTACCGCTGTTGCTGCTCCGGTGTGTAGTTTTTGCCCAGGTTCTGTAAGTTTTGCTCCGTCACAGGCTGTCCATCAACGATGTAGAATTGAGAGCCTGATGAATTGCGCTCGGGGTTGCCGCGGTCAGGCAGGCGAGCGGCGGCGAGCGCGCCTTTGTAATGGAGCGCGCCAATTTCGGCAGGCAGGGTATAGCCCGGGCCTCCTGCACCAAGAACCTGTCCGGGTCCGGCGTTTTTGGAGTCCGGGTCGCCGCCTTGAATCATGAAATTCTCGATGACCCTGTGGAAAAGCAAACTGTCGAAGAACCCTTCTTCAGCGAGTTTGACGAAGTTGTCCCGGTGCTTTGGGGTGGTGTTGTAGAGCTTGACTTTCATATCGCCGTATTCGGTGCTGATCAGCGCATATGTGTTTTGATCTCCTGCCTCTTGCGTACATTGTGCCAAGGCGATAGAAAGGGCAGCCGCTATCAGGGCTAGAAATATATGCTTCATAGGTAAAATTTTGTCATTCTTCTTCGAAACCGCCGTTTTCCAGTTCCAGCTCCTCAAAGTATTGAATTGCGTATTTTTTCAATAATTCTTCCTGCGCTTTTAGCCCCTGGGCTTCCACCGGGCGCCGGCGTTCGTAATGAGGCCAACCGTCTGCATCCCGCCCCACAAAAGCGAAGTGCCCTCCGTAACTCAACAGCCGGCAAACGGCGATATGCATCAGGTCTTGCTTTTCCTCTTTAGTGAACTCGTTTTGCCACCGCCCGAGTTCCTGTATGCCGATGAGAAACAAGATAGCGTTCAGGTCAGGCAGAGCATCGCGGCCAAACGCTTTTTTGACCAGGTGCCTTACCCGCAGCCATTGGTACTCAAACTCCCACTCCTCCATAATCTAATTTTAAGCCGTAAATATAGGCACGATTCAGGGTTCGCCCCATAGATAAGGCCGAATTATAGCATCCTGGGCTCCATAGGCGGCATCCATTACCTTTGCCGGTAGCGGGGATGGAATTGGTGGAGGGTCTCCCGCAGGTAGTCCGTATCCAGGTGAGTATATATCTCCGTGGTGATGATGGATTCGTGGCCTAGCATATCTTGTACAGCTTTGAGGTCGGCCCCGCCCTCAATAAGATGGGTCGCAAAAGAATGACGGAAGGTATGAGGGCTTACTGTTTTCTCAAGGCCAGCTGCCTTAGCCGCCGCCTTGACAATATTGAATATCATGACCCGGCTCAGGCCTTTGCCTCTCCGGTTGAGAAAAAGAATATCCTCGTGGCCGTCCTGTACATTCATTTGGCCTCGCCGGCCACCGGCGAGATAGAGCTCAATGTATTTGGTGGCGGTTTCTCCGATGGGGATGACCCGTTCCTTATTGCCTTTACCAATGACCTTGACAAAGCCGATGTCTAAGTAAAGGTTGGACCGGCGCAGGCCGGTGAGCTCACTGACCCGCAGGCCGCATGCGTACAGCGTTTCGAGTATGGCCCGGTTGCGGGTACCCTGAGTATGGCTAAGGTCAATGGCGTCAAAAACCCGGTTGACTTCCGGGTAGGTAAGCACCGTCGGTATTTTTCGGCCCAGCTTGGGCGGGTCGAGGTATTGGGTGGGGTCCCTCTGGGCCAATTGCTCCAAAACCAGGTACCTGTAGAATGTTTTCAGGGCAGAAAGCAGCCGGGCTTGGGAGCGTTCGGCCAAACCAAGTTGAGAAAGCCAGACCAGAAAATGTTCGAGGTCTTCCCGTGTCACGTCTCCGGGGCTGCAAGGCCTTCCTTCCATGTCTAAATACTGAATAAGTTTTTCTAGGTCACCCAGGTAAGCTGCCGCTGTATGATCGGAAAGCGAAAGCTCCAACAGCAAGTAAGCCTTGAACCCGTTTCGGTAACTTGCCCATTTTGCAGCCGTTTGCCCTGTCAAGATATTTGGTATTTTGCCTTGTTTATCATAAAAATGATGAATTCATCGCTCATTAAATATGGAATATTCCAATAATTGTTGTAATTTTATCCCATAATTAGAATTAAGAGCATTCAATACGCTTGTCTAGCGTAATAAGATATTCAAGATTGTGCATATTTGTTTAATGTTGGAGGGTCGAAATCTACATGATTTCGGCCTTCGCTTTTGTAGAGCATGCTCAAATGCCACACTGCCTTGCCCGTAACTAGATTGCAACCCATCTTACAAAAGGCTTCCCAAGATGAAAAAGATATAGAACTTAGACCAATACGTGTTTTTATATTTTAAACATATGAAGGGGGTTAGTTTTTTTCAACTCATTCTTTTGTAATGCATTACAAAATGTTGATCCCTGAATTTATGAATTTAGCCTGTCACAGGTATTGTGTTTTTTATAGTATTATTTTTGTGCTTATGGAAAACTCTCTTAAATTTGCAATCGAACTAGCGAAGTTCCTCCTTACCATTTTAAAAGATTCCCCTTAAAAGTTAGTAAGGCTTAATTAATAAGCCTGTCTTGTATTGCTAGTAAATGTACTGCGGCGAGATGCCCTTTGGCGCTCATTGTGTGCTTTACCGGCATAGTCTGTTGTTTTTTAAACAAGAAGCATTTAACGATATACTAACACAAATTAATAACACTAAAACACCTTGAGGTTAGCTCAAGTCCACAGCGGTATTAAAGGCCGGGTTTTGAACCTCCCCCCATCTTACAAAACGCTTGCCCGCTGCTGATCCTGGCTTGTGCAGTCAACAGCCTCTGTTTCCAGTTAAATGCTTTTGTGATGGTTTCCTTTGATGGGCGTGGCTCATTAAAGGCATTGTGTTCCTTGTCAGGCTAGTTTGGCATTGGTAAGGCCTTCAATTCCTATGCAGAAAACTCAGCATCAGGAGCTATGGGCTATTTGCCATCCAAGCAAGGGTCAAACGATATTGAGCACCCATTTTGAACAGGTTCGGGCCGCCCCTTCGCGACCAGCCATTCATACTAATCACTTGCACCATGTTGAATATTAATCAATTGATTTGCACTAAGGCAAAACTGGGACAAAGCGCTAAATCATCCGCCCTTAGCTGTTTTTCCAAACAATTTGGGCTGCATTTGCTGCTGCTCCTCTCTTCCTCCGGCATCGTTTGGGGGCAAGCGTTGGATGATGGGCAGCAATTGCTCCAATCGGCTGCCGGGTGCGATCAGCCGGTTGTTATGGCGGTTGCTACTGCTCCAGAAACAACCTGTGGCAATCAGGATGGGAAAGTGCGTATTCAAGTTCAGGGCGATCAACCAGGGGCAACGTATACCGCAATCCTTACGCAAAACAAAAAGAAAACGAAATACCAGGGGCTGCCAGCGGTCAACGGCAATATTCTGATACAGGGGTTAGTACCTGCCGGCTACGAAGGGCTTACCCTCATCAGAGAGCAGGACGACTGCGCTTCCGCTTACTTCGGGGAGCCGTTTTTAGTAGAGCACGCTTGCCCGCCTACGAGTATGCGGATGACTACCTGCGGTGGTGGCGTCTTCCCCCATCAGAATTGCGAAGGCCAGACCATCTATATAAATGGCGGAGACGTTGCTCCTCAAACTTATATTTACCTGGATGACGATTATGTAGGGTGTATTGGTTATGTCAACAGCAATTGCCAGATTGAGCAGGAGGAAAGTGTTTTCTGCGGTGACCATGAGCTTTCGGAGCCCACGCCAAGCAATGGGTACGACTACGGCGAGGTCATTTTTACAAAAGAAACGGGCCTGGTCAGCAATCTGGGCATTTCAGAGCTATCCGCCGAGCGCATCAACTGGATCATGTGCAATGGCCCGGCTTTGGGGTATTCCAGGTCAGAAATCAACCGGGCCATTTGGCACTACTCGAGCGGGTACGACGACTGCAACAGCCTTTGCCACGAAGCTGAAGATGCAGTGCACACGGTACAGGGCGGTATCGATGGCCAGATGGAAGTCTATATCCCGCAAAATAGCAATATCCAGCCCTTTATTGTTAACAGCTGTGCCTGCGTCGCTTCCATCGATGGTTTATTCGTGAACGATGACGACGGTGACAATAACGTATTGGAAATTACCGATGGGGCACAATTAGACCTTAACGATTTGCCCCATGACTTTAGGTTGGAAGCCGAGATTAGCGGTATCGTGGGAAGTGTGCGCTTTACCATTTCTGGTGATGATGACCACGTCAATACCGAAAATAATGTGCCTTACAACGCGCCGGGCGGCTCTAGCCTTTGGAATCCCGGTGAAGGCTACTACACTGTAAATATTAAAGTTTATTCCCTGCCCAATGCTGAGGGGGTAATCTGTGCAGAAGAAACCTTTTCTTTCTCTATTTTCCCCGGCGGCGCTCCACCGGTGCCTACTACTCCAGCCCCTGATGCCTGGGCATACGATTGCGATGATAACGTCACTATTGATTTCTACGGTAGCGGAGCAAACTGTGGAGATGACCCAGACTCGGAAGTCGTGATTACAAATACAGCCGGCGTCTTTCAGACGGTGGTTGAAGTTGTTTACAAAAACCAATACCCAGGCAGTGAAGTAGTTGTCACAGCTGGCGGCACCAACTACATATTGCCTGAAGTCGATATTTCCGGCACCAGTTCAAATGTGTATGTGTATCGGGGCTTGATCGTGGCAGCCGTTGGCACGATTAGCCATGATACGCAAACCGGTGGCTGCGGCAACCAAAACGGTCTGCAGTCGCTCACCGCCTATGCTTTTAGAAATACACCAATCAAACGTGCATCTACCGGAGCCTTTACAGAGCTGAGCGGGTATTGCGACCTGCAAACCTTTAGTATTGATATCCCGACGGACGACCAGCCGAGGGATTTATCGGTACTCTTGCCCATTTCAGAGCTTACTGATGATGGGCGTTTCCTGACGATAAGAGCGACCGCAGGCGGGGTGACGGCCTCTACGACTATTTACGGGCCCGACGGTGAATGCTGTCAGGCAGCACCCGTAGTTAACCTGCTTGACGTCCCCGGCTCGGCATCCTCTATTGAGATCGAAGTGGATACCCGCAGTAGCCAAAACCCCAATGGAAGTGGGTGCGGGCAGTCCTGGGTCATAGCCGGGCTGGCGTATGTGGATATCGACTGCCCCGAACCCTTAAGTGCAGATTATGGTGATGCGCCCGATTCTTACGGAAGCATTTGTTATTATATCAACGAGTCCAACCCGACGCGCCTTGGGGCCGATGTAGATAGTGATCCGGCCAATCAAAGCAGCAGCGATGCCGAGGGTGACGATACCGATGGCAACGACGATGAGGATGGAGTAGTCTTTGCAAACCCTTCCGGGCTGACTGCCGGCACCTCTGAGTCTGTTACCGTTTCCTGGTCTTCCAATGACAATGACTCTTACATTTCTGCTTGGATCGACTTCAATGGGAATGGCATTTTTGACAGCCAGGAAAAAATCATTGACGATTTCGAGCAAGGTAGCTTTAACAATACCTCTACCGGGTCGGAGGCATTTACATTCACCGTGCCAGGTGATGCAGTCTGCGGTCCAACTTTCGCCCGCTTTATCATCACCAGCGACCCCGGGGAAGGGCCAACTGGTGATTTTTGCAATTATGGGGATTCTTCTGACGACGGGGAAGTAGAGGACTATCAAATTGACATCCTAAGCGGGCTTCAGGCAGCGATCACAGGCGCTGACGTGGTTTGTTCCGGAACAACAACGACATTAGTAGCAAGCGGGGGGGACACTTTCCTCTGGAGTACTGATGAGGCTACTGCTTCCATTGAGGCAGGCCCGGGCACCTATAGCGTTACCGTGAGCAATGCCGCTGGCTGCTCAGATGTAGCCACCTTTACCGTCACGGAAAATGACTTGCTGGAACTGAACACCTTTGGTACCAACGCCGGTTGCACCGTAAATAATGGCACGGCGTCTGCAAGTCCGGTTGGCGGCACTGCACCCTACACCTACGAGTGGAGCACTGGGGCAACAACCAGCACTATCAATAACCTCTCGGCTGGCATCTATACTGTAACGGTCACAGATGCCCTCAGCTGCACCGCCAATGGCCAGGTAAGCGTGGGTACCGCAACTGGCCCTTTGGCCAATATTGAGTGCGCTGACGACCCCGTAATCCACCGTACGGCTTCCAACAGCAGCAAAACCTGTGAAACTTTGGTTTACGGTTTTTATACCGGTGACCTGTTGAATAATTGGACAAGCCAGAAACACTGGACGATCGCGGATACTGACTTCAAAGAGTATGCCAACGGCACGGCGGTTATGCAGGCTACAGCTGTCAATAACGCTGATGCCAATTTGATATTTAATATTGACGTAGTTTTCGCCGGACGGACTTATACTCCCCCTTCCGAGAGCCCCAAAGAGGATGCGCAATGTGTGGGCAACCTCGATAATAGCGATTGGTACTATTATACGATTACCAAGGGCAGCATGGTTGGAGCTGGCGACCTGACCGGGGCTTTAGTGTCTTTCACACGGGAAGGCCCCGCATTCCAGGTAGGTACTGGAGCCAACCTCAACGATGCCAACGCATTTGGTGCATCCGGATGGCTGGACCTGCAAATCAATAGTCAGCCTGCTTCCGGGCCTGCTTTGAAATCCGGCGCAATGGGCGATTTCAACCTGAACCTATCCGGAGCGCAGCTCGAAGAGGAAGTTGCGAATGGCTGCCTGGAAATCTGTGCCGGTGCATCGGTGGATTTATTCGCTAATGCAAGCGCCGGTACTCCAGGTTATACCTTTGCCTGGAGCACAGGGGCTGCTCAGAACCAAATTTCGGTCGCTCCTTCTGTTACCACGACTTACTACCTGACCGTGACGGATGCTAATGGCTGTACGGACATAGCTTCTGCAACTGTTGTCGTTAATGACCCGCCCGTGGTGGCTGTAGAAGGTACAGACGCTGTTTGCGGCGAAGCGAACGGTACTGTGGAAGCAGTTGTCAATGGCACAGCTCCCTTCACTTTTGAGTGGAATACCGGTGCCACTACTCCTGTGCTGAATAACCTGCCAATGGGCACCTATGCGGTCACGGTTACCGATGCTAAAGGATGCCAGGGAACAGCTGATGTTACGATTCAGAATATCGGAGGCCCGGCAGTGGCAGCAGTTGTAACGGATGTAGACTGCTTCGGCAACAGCACGGGCGC
>CAZNSK010000112.1:0-20677 GCA_964575505.1 uncultured Phaeodactylibacter sp. | reverse complement strand
ATTCCACAAACTTAATCAATTTGCTTCTACGTTTTCGTTTGCTCTTGATTCGCATGATAACCATATTTTGAATAGCCTGAACCCAAACGGGGCACGGATGGTAGAATCCGAGGTGCCCCAGGCAGTGGCTGGCTGTAGCACAGGAAGCAAGCCGGGCTTTTCGGTTGGCAGCATCCCGCTAAATGCCCTTGAATTCAGTATCCCAAAAGAGCGCTTGACTATGTATTAAGATGTAGCGCATTGCGGGGCAAAGCCCTACCGGGTGCCCAAACAATTGCGGGCCACTTATGATTCAATGCACCAGTTTATTAACTTCGACCGGAATAATCTCACATGCATGGACACTGAAAATTTATCCCCGCTGGCGGTGCTGCTGCTTCTGATCCTGCTCATGATGGTCGGGGCGGGCATCAGCAACGGGCTGGGCTATTTGTACGCTCAGGCGCAAGGGTACGACCTCCCTGCCCTGCTGCAATCGTTCGGGGAAAACAGCCCCCTGCCGGAACGCAACCTCCTGCGGGTTGTCAACCTCTTTTCTCAGCTGTTTATCTTTACTGCCGCCGCCCTGGCCCTGGTGGGCATGATTTACAAGCACCACTGGAAGCGGTACCTGCGCCTCGGCCGCAGCCCGTCCCTGCAAATTTATTCCGCAGCCCTCCTCTTCATCTTCGGCATCTTCGTACTATCGCAATTTATGTACTGGCTCAACCAGCAACTGCCGTTGCCGGAATGGGCCGACTCCATGGAGGGAAAAGCCGCAGGGATGATCAAGGGGCTGCTAGTGATGAATTCGCCAGGGGAATTTATCCTCACTCTGGTCGTGGTGGCCGTGCTGCCCGCTATCGGGGAGGAGCTGGTCTTCCGGGGCGTCATCCAACAGCAACTGGAAATCGCCACCCGTCAGCCGGCCTGGTCGGTCTGGATTGCGGCTTTTATTTTCAGTGCCTTTCACCTTCAGTTTGCCGGCTTTCTGCCCCGGCTGCTCCTGGGGGCCGGGCTGGGCTACCTTTATCTTTGGACCCGCAGCCTGTGGATACCCATTGCGGCCCACTTTTTTATCAACGGCATGCAAATCGCCGGGCAGTACATTCGCAAGAATGCCCTGGCGGAATCCACCAAAGAAGAAGTCAACTGGGGCGCTACCGGATTGGCACTTTTGTTAATTGCCGGGTTGAGTTATTATCTTTACCAGCATTATATCACTAAAATCAAGCCAGGTGAGCCCGGAACCAAACAAGACCTCTGGCCCTGACCGCTTATGATGAAAGGCTTATTGCAGCGCACCATTACGGGCCTCCTTTTCGTTTTGATTGTCACGGGTTGTATTTACGCAAGCCCCGTCACTTTTGTCCTCTTGTTTGCTATAATTGCCGGCGCCTGCCTCTGGGAGTTTTTCGGGCTCGTGCTTACCCGCCAACACCGGCGGGATAGGGTCAGGCGGATGCTGGGCCTGGGGCTGGGCATGGTCCCTTTTCTGATGGGCACAATCGTTCAGCTCGACCTGGTGCACGATCAGGAGTCCTTTATCGCTATTGCTTCATTGCTCATTTTTCCGCTTACCTTTTCCGTCTTCATCTATGAGCTGTATACCAAATCCGAGCGGCCGTTTGTGAATGTAGCCTTTGTTATGCTGGGGCTGGTGTATATCGGCGTCCCTTTCGCCCTGCTGCTGACCGTGGCCTTCGATGGCGATAACTACTACCCCAACCTAGTCTTTTCTCTGCTGGTGATGAACTGGGTCAATGACTCCGGGGCCTATGTGGTCGGGTCAAGGATTGGCAAAACCCCGCTATTCCCGAGAATATCCCCCAAGAAGACCTGGGAAGGCTCAGCCGGTGGCATGGGGCTGACGTTGCTCTTTGCCTTATTGCTTACCTACGTTTTCCAGCAGCTGGATTTGGCAGACTGGCTGTTGCTGGCGGTAATTGTGGTCATCTTCGGCTCCCTTGGCGACCTCGTGGAGTCGATGCTAAAGCGCAGCGTGCAGATTAAAGACTCGGGGAGCTTGCTACCGGGCCACGGGGGGCTGCTTGACCGCTTTGACGCCTTTATATTCTTACTGCCTTTTGCTACCGCCTATCTATTGTGGATCCGGTAAAACATTAAGCCGCATAAGGTGATTAGGATATGGAAACTTAGCCCTAAATTTACACCCAACCACTAACTATCGTGTAACATAAATAAGTTTCAAGCTTTCCTCTAATGGATTTGCGCTAAGAAACTTTTGTTACACGGTACTAACCTACCACTATGGCATTAATTCACCATGAAGGGCACCGCATGCTCATTATTCTTGCCGCCGCCCTGATTGTCATCAACATCGGTTTTTACTTATACCAACCCAATTGGCTCTGGCTGAGCAGCCTGGCCTCCTTGATATTCTTTCTGCTGGTATTGCAGTTTTTCCGCAACCCCAACCGCGCCCTCCTGGAAACGGACGACACCCTCATCTACGCGCCGGCGGACGGGAAAGTGGTCGTCATCGAAGAAGCCGAAGAAACCGAGTATTTCCAAGACCGGCGCCTGCAACTCTCTATCTTCATGTCGCCTCTAGATGTGCATGTCAACCGTAACCCGCTCGGCGGAAAGGTGAAGTACGTCAGGCACCATCCCGGCAAATACCTGGTGGCCTGGCACCCCAAATCTTCTCTGGAGAATGAGCGCACTACGGTGGTTATTGAAAACGGAGCAGAGGAGGTGCTGCTTCGGCAAATTGCCGGCGCGATGGCCAAGCGCATCCGCAATTACCTGGAGGTAGGGCAACAGGTGCGGCAGGGCAGCGAAATGGGCTTTATAAAATTTGGGTCGCGGGTAGATGTTTTTTTGCCGTTAGGCGCGGAGGTTAAAGTCCAGATCGGAGAAAAGGTGCTGGGCAACCGAACGGTCCTGGCTAAGCTCTAGTGCGACTAGACCGAAATGTTTGACAGTCTTTTCACGCTTGAGCACTTACTGGTGCTGGGCGTAAACTGTCAAGCACCTACGACTCAATCCACTAGTGGAGTGTTTCAGAAATGACTAACCGAAGAAACCCAGTAAAACCAGGGCGCCCAAGCGTGAAATACGCTGTGCTATTTCGGACTAGTCGCACTAGGCCTCGCTCCAGACTACCTCGCCCTGCTTATTAATGTATTGCCAGCGGTTTTGGTAAACTACTTGCGCCAAACCCGCCCGGAAGGGCAGCGCAGCTTCGTAACGGGGCGGGATGCGCCATACGCCGTCAGTGCCGATGTAGCCCCAGTGCCCTTTGTTTTTGACCTGTGCCAGGCCGCCGGCAAAAACCCCGGCATCCTGAAAACCGGCCTTTATCGCCAGCGCTCCCGAAGTATCGATGTAGCCATAGCGGCCGTGCAACTCTACGGGGGCCCTGCCATCACTGAAATCGCCAGCAAACGAAAACCGGGGCGGCACGCCCATACTGCCCGAGCGGTCGATGTAGCCATACTGCCCATCCTGCACCACGGCAGCCAGCCCATCGAAGAAGATGCCGACCGGCATATCTGCGGGCGTATCGAACTGCGGCTCCACCAACAGCTCCCCGGCTTGGCTGATCAGCCCCCATTGACCACCCAGCCAAACGGGCGCTACGCCTTCCCGGAACGGGCCCGCCTGATCGTACTGTGGTGTGATGGCCAGAGCGCCCTCCTTGTCGATATAGCCCCACTTCTCCCCAATCTGCACGGCAGCCAGCCCATCGCTAAAGGTTGCCGCAGCGTCGAATTCGGGTTGAATCGCCCATTGGCCAGCGGTATCGACATACCCAAAGTAGATGCCCTGGGCCACCGGCGCCAGCCCCTCCGCAAAGTCGCCTGCATCGTCAAAACGGATGGGGATTTCCAAATCCCCCCGGCGGTTAATGTACCCCCAGCGGCGGACCAGCTGCACCCGCGCCAGCCCTTCTTCAAAAAAGCCTATAAACCGGAACCAGTGCTTGAGCAGCAAGCGCCCCATTTCATCCATATGCACCTGCTTGTCATTGAACTGCACACGAGCGAAGCTATTGTAGAAATCTTCCACTGCAATGTACTGCGGCTCAATGACCACATCCCCGATACGGTCCATAAAACCATACCGGCCCCGGTCTCTGATTATGAAAAGCGGGCTATCCATAGGCAGCTTTGGCAAAAATTTTGGGCGAATATACTCTATCCGATTGGGTTTGCCGCATTGCCGTTGGCTTAATCTGTGCCGCCCCACCCTATGGGTGAGCGCAGCTATGCGCCTTAGCGGTGGCTGACTATGAGTTTTAGCACCCGGGTACGGCCTCCTTGCTGCAGGCGCACAAAGTACAGCCCGGACGGATATCCACTGAGGTCCAGGTCATGTAGTTCGCCTAAAAATGTGGCCGATTCCAGTATTTGCCCATCGGGCCGCAACACAGACAGGTGCACCGGAATACCGCCAGGATTTCCGTACAAACGAACAGTGGCGCGCTCTACCGCCGGGTTGGGAAAAACTTGAGCTTCAATAACCGAAGCAGTTGGCAGGGTTGTGCCTGATGGCGTTTCCGGAGCTAAGCGGAATACCCAGTTTTCCCAGGCATCGAGGACGGCATTGCCGATCACCCAGTTTTCAATTCCGCCGGTAGCGTTGACGCTCAGCGTGCCCATATCTGTATCCGACCGAATTTCCGTGATACGGTATTCGCCGGCGGGCAGGGAAGACACCGGAATATTGAAAGTGGTGTTGGAAAAGCTGTTGAAGCCCATATTAGCGACCATGACCACCGCCTCTTCCTCCAAAATGCGGGCATAGCTCAGGATTTCCTCCGAGCTGGACTGTACATCCAACAGGTAGCCGCGGCGCAGGGCTTCCTCTTCGTTGCGCAGGTGCACAAGTTCCCGGTAAGTACTGAGCAGTGAAGAAGGGTTATTGTCCATATCCGCTACGTTATTGACCGTATAGCCCCCTCCTACTCCGATCCAGGGGTTCCCGTTGGTAAAACCAGCATGGGCACCTCCTGTCCACTGCATGGGGCGGCGGATGTTCTCATGGGCGCCGATGCCCAGCATGCCCACTTCTTCTCCATAATAAATAAAGGGAACGCCCGGCAGGGTCAGATAAATAAATGCCGCTTGCTTCATTTTATAATCTTCGGCCTGAAACTGGCTGTAGATGCGGTCGATGTCGTGATTGGTTAGAAAAGTAGCATACTGCAGCTTGGGGTAGCCATCCTGCATAATGCCCAATTGCTGGCGGATAGGCGCCGCCGTCCCTCCGTTGATGCCCTCAATAATGCCGTAGGCAAGATCAAAATCGAAGCAAAGATCCAGTCGGTCTTCGGTCACATAGGGCAGGATGGAAGCCGTATTGGACCACACCTCCCCGACCGTTACGGCATCCGCATCCGCATTTTTGTAGAGCGTCCGAAAATCTTCCAGCAGTTCAAAGGTTTCGGGCGTGTTCTCCAGGATCGTGCCATTCTCATCGAGGTACTTGATAGCATCAAGGCGGAAGCCATCCACCCCTTTGTTGAGCCAGAACTCAGCGATATCAAAGATTTCCTCCTTCACCGGGGGGTGGCTGTAGTTAAGGTCCGGCATGCCGCCCCAAAACAGGCCGTAGTAGTAATCCCCGTTGCGGGGGTGCCAGACGGTCTGCCCCCACGGGCCAATGAAGCCCGGATTTGAATCCGACCACACGTACCAGTCCCGGTAGCCGCCCAGGCTGTTGGCCGATTGCTGAAACCAGGGGTGCTGATTGGAGGTATGGTTCATCACAAAGTCGATGATGATTTTGATGCCCCGGTCGTGGGCGGCCTCCAGCAAAGCCTCGAAGTCCTCCATGGTGCCGTAGTCGGGCTCGGTAGCGTAGTAGTCGGTGACGTCATAGCCGTGGTAGGAAGGCGATTCCATCATGGGCATCAGCCATATACCGGTAATGCCCAGGTCGGTATCGGTCTCCGGGTCGCCATCGTTAAGGTAATCCAGTTTTTCGATGATACCCTGAAAGTCGCCCATGCCATCGCCGTCACTGTCGTAAAAGCTGCGGATGAGGATTTCGTAGAAGACGGCCTCATTCCACCAGTGCGTCTCAAAGTCGAGGGAGAACGCCGGGTCGCAAAGGGTGCAGCTGTTGAAGCAATACACCAGCGGGCTACTATCTCCAGCTTCAGCAGAAAGCCTCCTTATCGCTTGCCCCTGAGGCCCGGTCACCGCACAATCCGAAGGTGGCGACTCCGCTGTGCTTCCATTCAAAAACACATATTGATACTCGCCGGGAGGCAGGGACAGCCGAGTCTCATACACCCCATCTCCATCCGCATCTTCGAGAGGCAGTGCTGTAGGATCCCAGTTCGATGGCAGCCCGGCTGCTTCCTGGAAATCGCCCATCACGAAAACACCTTCAGAAGCGACTGTTTCCATGCTCATATTGACAGCAAGCTTAAGCGATGCATTACACGAATCAAAGGTGACCGACGGGAGGTTTAGCCCGGCTTCTCCAACCGTCACCTGCCGGTTGAAGTTGCCGCCACCATCATTGAGCGCGCAATCTGCTGAAGGCAACTCCGGTTTTTCATTCCAGCTGCTGCCATTGACAAATTTGTACAGGTAAGTGCCCGGAGGCACCTCTACGGTCAGTTCATACACCTGGTCTCCGTCCGGGTCTGCCATAGGGGAAGCACCGGGCATCCAGTCGCCGCCGTAGCCCGCTGCGGCCTGAAAGTTGCCGGCAACGTGCACACCGTTGGGCGAGAGGGTTTCCTGGCTTATGTCTACCCGGAAGGTCAGGGGGACGGGTTGGGCGATAGTGGCAAAAGGAAGGCTGACCAGCAATAAAAAGCAGGTAAAAAAGCGGAAATTGTCCATGTCAAATAATTAGCTATGCTTTTAAAAATTAAAAATCTAATCAAAACAGCGGCACTTTAGTTACCCTATGCCTGTAGCCATCAAGGTGCCGGAAAGGTCTGTCTCACTCACTGAAGATGGCGGACAGTTACAGAATATCTATGGAGTTGCTGGTATCACATTTCGTACCTACGGCACGAAACTCATACGCTGCCCCATTTTCAACCCACCTATTGTGCCTAACGGCACAGACCAGCGGCAATCGTAAAACCCTGACAGCAGAGGATGCAGGCGATAAACCTGACCGAAATAAAGGTAAGGAAGAACCTGCAGCGATCAGGCCTGGTCCCTGATTGATTTGTTGGTCGCCCGACGCTGCCTTATTTTTTGTTGGCGTTTACAGTGTCATTGTCTTATCTTGAAAGAAAACCCCAACGTCTATGAAATGGTCTCTCATTTACGCTGCTATTTTGTCCACTACGATTACGACTACTGCTCAGGTCGAATGGGCGCTCGACGAGCTATTCCCAGATAGCATCAAGACTTTTGTGGTGTCTCAGCGGGGGGAGCACTTGCTTAATTTCACGTACGGATTTAATAGTCCAAAACTGGTAGTAGGGAATGAAGAAGAGCCGGAGGTCTTTTTTATCGCCGTGCAAGAGATTTACGAAAGCGGCGCCACGCTTGATATTTCAGATATTATCGAACTCCCGGACTCCACAATTGTCATCCCCCAAATCGAAGGGTGGGTAGATGAGTGGGGCTTTGGAATCATTGAGAGTCTTTTTAGACGATATAATACCAGCTGGGAACAGGAAGGGCTTGCCTGCGGTCACCACTTTTCTCATGATTTCAACAGTGGTCCCACAGGGAATGCTTTTCCGACCGGTGAAGTAGCATTTTTTAGCCCGGGGGCTGCTCACTTTAACCTCGACAATCCTCATGGCGGTAAGTATTCTATGCAGTCCTGTCAACCATTATGGGAATCCTTCTTTGACTTCCAGGTGCAGGATCAAACGATCACTTCGGATGGGCGCTTGATCTATACCGGGCCTACTGGCTTGTACACAATTTCCGCCCAGGGAGAACCAATGGCTCACTTTCCGCAGTGGCATTTCAACCGCATCGAGCCCAATCAATTCAACGGCATCATTGGCTACCGGCACGATTCCCTATTTGCCCTTACTCCTGATTTTGAAATCCTGCAGGCCGCTGATTTCACAGCCGACTCTATCTTGGATTTCTCCACCGGCTATGGTATGGTAGCCGTGCTAACGCAGAGTCAGCAAGCCTATATTTTCAATGACAGCCTGCAGTTGCAGGACAGCTTCGTACTGAATGAGGATAGTGAATTTTGGCGCGTAGACGTGGGGGCCGAATACCTGGGGCTTGCCGGGTTGGAAACGTTTGGCTACAACATGCCCACGGGAGGCTCGGAAGCCTTTTTCTCCACCTCCTACACCTTTGAAGGCCAAGACTTTGACCTCGACCGGGACTTAGGCGTTATTGGTTACCAATTGGGTGAGGTGCTTTACACGCAGGGCGATCCAGCTTTTCCCGGCTTGAGCCGGACTTACTTCGACTCGGTTGTAGTCCAGGTACAAAATTTCGGTGATGAAGCCGTCAGCCAGTTCAAAATCAGGTCTGCCAATCGACCCGCCCGCTTCGCTTATGATGTCGAAGGGCAGGATCTCCTCCCCGGAGGCACTTTGCAGGTGACGCTGAGCAATTTCTGGATCCACACCGAGGGCAATGCAGGAGACCTGGAGCCCGTTTGCTTCTGGACCTCGCACCCTGACAACAAAACCGATGCCAATTCAGGGAATGACGGCACTTGCGCTGATTTTTTAGTGAGCACGCCCCCTGCACCTGAAGCCATGCAACTTAAGGTCTTTCCTAACCCCGCTCAGGACCAGCTATTCATTGACTGGGGTGGTTCCGGGGCCGCCACCTGCCGGATTATTCATCCTACAGGGCAAATCCTGGAACAATTTCTGCTACCCGAACAAGTCAACAACCCGCTCCAGGTAAACATCAGTCCGTATCCCGCGGGCGTGTATATCCTGTCTTTTCAGACTTGGGAAGGGGAAAGTGCGGCTAAGCGGTTTATCATTGCCCGGTGAGGCAGCGTCGCTCACCGGACCCAACACCTTTGAAGTCGGGTATATAGTCTGACAACCCAAGATTTGTGAATTCTGACTTGCTCTTTTTCCGCCTCTCTTCGCCAAAAAGCCTCGCCGTAGCTCAGGCTATGCCTACGTTTTTTGACTCGATAGCCGAAAAAATAGCGGCGTCATAATTTTCACAAATCCTAAGTTGTCAGACTATATGCAGCTGGGGCTGGAATTTGGGGTACGGTTTTACTAAGCCGTACCCGATTTGTCTTATCTGGGTCTAATGCCCCCTTTTTTGGGAACAAAATGCGCCCTGTTGTGTAATCCTATTATACAATAATGACGATGCTGGTGCCCCTGTTTGATAATCAGGGCCCAACACACCTCACTAAAACTCAACATTAACGATGAAAAAGATTTTGAATACCCGTATTTGGATCCTGTTAGTAGCAGTCCTCATGGTCACGGTATCCTGCACGGAGGACGACAACATGCTGAGGGGTACAACGACCACCCTGCAAGAGGAACTGCTGATTGAGCCCATCAACGTTCAAATCATAGCGGCACCAGAAGATGATCGCCTGCCCCATGACCTGAAAGCGGAAGTGACCGGGCCTGATGCCGATGACGTTTATATGATGTCCGGCGAAAAGCAACTGATATTTAAAGTCAATGAGGCAGACCCACGCCTGGGGACGATGGCACTGGATATCCGCCGCGTGGCGCCCATTACAACAGATAACCCCGTCAAATTCACCCTGACGCTCAACGCCGAGGGCTATGAGGCCATTGACCGCGTATTTCATCTGACAGACGCCAGCGGAGAAACTTGTGGGATCCGTTTGACGCGCAAAGAAGATAACGTCAGTACGAAGGGAACCCTTTTGGAAAGGTAAACCTGCCTTTCCCAATCAGGTGAATACATAGAAGCAAGGCCGAAACGCTAATCCCAATACAGGCTAACAATCGGTCTAATGGGGCACTTCCACCGGAGTGCCCCATTTTTTTGTGCTTTTCCCACAAATCAGTAGCCCTACCCTCTTACTTTTTAAGAAGGCAGGTCACGGAAAAGCAAAAGATAATCAGTCGATACAGAACTTATACAGTTTTTCGCTTACATAGCATACTCCACGCAATGAAGCCCCCCAGCAGTATCTTCATAATAGCGCCCGGCCAGAATGGATAGAAGCCGTACTCCAGCGCCTTGCCCCATCCGTACAGGTGCGCTAGCCATAGCAGCCCACTTCCTACAATGACGGCCGTGCCCAGCCCATTCGCCAGCAGGCTGTAGCCCAAATGGCGCCCCCACCCCCGCTGCCGCAGCATTCCCATGCCTAATGCCGCCAGCAGGAAGCCCAACAAAAAGCCGCCGCTGCCGCCTGTGAAAGTACCCCAGCCGCTGCCCCCTTCCGCAAAAACCGGGAGCCCCAGCCCGCCCAGCAGCAGGTAAAGCAGCACAGCGCCCCCGCCCCACGGGAAGGGCAGCAACAGCCCTACCAGCAGTACGGCCAGGCTCTGCCCGGTAATCGGGATGCCGCCCAGAGCCTCCGGTACCGGGATGGCGACCCGCGCCATGATAGCTAAAAAAACAGTTGCTAGTAAAAGGTTGATGCTGCTGGCTAACAGGGTGTTCATGCTAAAAGTAATTTGCTTTTGGCTTAAACTTCACACAATTTGTTAGAAAATTCGTTTTTTTGAGGAAACTTTCAACTGCGAGCGGTATTTTTGCTATGAATATACTTCAATCAGAAGCCACAACCATGCCTTTGCGCGATGATTTTCCGCCGGCGGGCAGCGATTACCTGGGCGGCGAAAGCGATGGATATGAGTACCGTACCGTTTTCGGGGGCTCCCGCCTGGAAGCCACCTACGAGATGGTGCGGCAGTTCCTCGTCGAGGAAGGGTACGAGGATATCCCCCTGCCCAAGGATGCTGATGAGCTCAGGCTGTTCCGGCTCCCCACGCGCAACAAGCAGATTCTGATGTTTGAAGACAACGGCTACGTGCATAATCCAATAAAAATCCTCTTCCCGCAGGACCGCCGGAAGAGGAGCACTTTGATTCTTTGCATTTACAATGAAGCTGACCCTCAGCATTTGCTGAAGTTCCACCGCATCCTGGAGCGCACAGCAGCCGCCAGGGCTGAAAAGTAGACAAGCCTACTCAAGCCCTGCCAAAGCATCCACATCCACCTGGCCCAGGGCTGCCTTAAGCGTAGATTCTTCAATATTGCGCCCTTCAATCGTCACAATATAGCGGTCGCCCACAATAATGCTTACCTGGCCTTCCTTGCGCTTGCCATCGTACTCTTCGAAAGCTTTGTAGCCATCAATCATAGTCGTGCGCTCGTAGCCGGTATCCGTTTCCTTGTCAATCTCTACTGAAGACCACGCAGCTGCACTGGACAGCACCATGGCTACACCGGCGAAGTCGATAATGGAGACCTCAAGGGCCTGCCCCTCTTCCCCCTCGTATTTCGCCTCGGCAGTAGACATTTTGAAGCCCATAGCCCCCACCTTTTCGCCGTTGTGGGAAGTGCGCGCTATGCCAGCCACGCTTTCGGGCAGCAACTCCTTGAGTTTTCGGAAATCCACCACTTCTCTGGCCTCCCCATCGCCGCCCATTTGCTTCATGGCATCGCTCATGGCCTCTTCCATGGTGGCATTCAAGTCTTCCGGAGATTCGGAATTGGCGGTCTCGGAGCCGGAAGCAGGCGGATCGTCGCTTCCGCAGGAAACCAGGAGCCCGGCTGTCAGGAGCAGGAGCAGGGTAATCAGTTTTCGGGTTTGCATGATGATTGGTCATTTTTGATTTGAGTCTAAACATACAAAAAAGGCGGTTTTGAACCAATCCTGATGACCAGTATACAATCCGGACAGCAGTTTTTTTCCACTGTCTGGCCCCAAGCGCTACGCAAGCCAAAGCCTACGGATACGAGCTTCGGGAAAACCCTAATTGCAGCCCAGGCGGACCACCGTCTTTTGCGTATCCATCAGATACCATACGCCCTGATTATCCTGAAAAAGCTCGTAGGCAGCAGGCTGCGAAAGCTTGGGGTCGTCGATGTTCAGCACGGCTTCCAGGGGTCGGTTGTACCCGTCCTCCAGGTCAAACTCATGAACGCCCCGGTTGGTCAGTACGTACAAGTACTGGCCCTCAATAACCGCCGCCTGCGGCGTGCCCCTGAGCAGCTCCAGCCCCTTTTCAGACAGCCCTTCGCTCTGATAGTTTAACCGGAACAGCGGCGCCCAATCCGCCCCATCGTACTCCAGGATTTCGTAAAAGAGCGTTCCCCCTTTAGTCACCACGATCGTCCGGCCCTGGTAATCCAAAAAGAAGATACTGTCATCAAGTGGATAACTGCCCCCTTCTCCCCAGAAGGCGGACTCGCCGGCAATTTCCCGGCTTACTAAGTCTCCGTTTTGAAACTCAAGCAATTCACTGTCGCAATCTACTGCCCACAGGCTGCCATCGTTGCTAAAGTGCAGATGGCCGAGTGTCACGCACATGCCCCTCTCGTATTCAGTGAGGTAAGGTTCAAAGGTGAAGCTTGATGGGTCGATAGCTATTACTTTCCAAGATTCTCCGGCTGGCACACCGATGAGTTTTCCCTCCGGCGTGGTCTCCAAGTCCCAGAAACCAACCTCAGTCTTCAGCTCCAGCGTACCATTGCTCAGCAATTCGTAAATCCCATCTGTCCCGTAAATCAGCATCCTGCCGTCGTGTACATGGAAGTGCGTGGCGTACCGATTGGCTACCTGCGCAACCACCGGTCCATCAACCCCCTGCCGAATTTGCAGGTCATTGAGGCCTCCGTAGAGAAAAAAGGGGCCAAACTGCGCCATCTCATCAAAAAAGAGCGAGGACTCCTGCGCCGCCAATGCGAAAGTTTCGTAGTCATCACAACCCAGTAAGGAGCGCGATACCTGCACTTGTTCTTCTGTAGGTATAGCTTCTTCTTCACAGCTGACGAGCACGAGGGCTGCCAGTATCCAGCCCATAATTTTAATTTTCATAGCTTATTTTTGAATGATAATTTTGCCCGTTACGGGCGCGCCCTGCTGCGGGTTAAAATCGTAAATGTAGAGGCCATCAGACAGACGCCCGCCGGAGAGATCGTAGGTATCACCCGCTATTTCAGCGCTTAAGCACTGCTGCCCCAGGGCATTAAAAATCCGGAGCTGCCCGGTCACCGCTCCCGGCCAACGGAATAGCCCGGGACCTTTACCTACTGGCGATCAATTACTGCATACAGCAGCTCAACCGGGGCAACAACGCTTACATCCGGCGTGCTCTGTCGCTTTATCAGCAGGCCCTTAGCCGAGAACTATTGGTAGAGGAGGGCGTGCTGTCCAAATTCACCTACAACAACATCCTCATGCTGGCCATCGGGCTGCAGGAATGGGAGTGGGCAAAGCAGTTTCTGGACGACTACCGGCATGCGCTACCCGCTACGGAGCGTGATAACCTGTACCGGTACAACCTGGCGATTTTGCACTTCCGCCAGGGTGCTTACGCTCAGGCCATGGAGCGGCTTCGCCGCGTCACCTTTTCAGATGTGCTTTACAATTTGAATGCCCGGGCCATGCTGCTGCGCACTTACTACGAGCTGGAGGAATACGATGCCCTCTTTGCCTTGCTCGAAAGCTTTGAAGCCTATATCCGCCGGCAAAAAGGCATGGGCTACCACCGGTCCCACTATCAGGCTTTGCTGCAATTTACTCGCCGCCTCCTCGATTTGCCAAAAGGCGAAAAAGAGGCCAGCGCTCAACTCAAAGCAGATATAGAGGCGGCGCCCGCCACAGCAGAACGCGCCTGGTTGCTTAGCAAACTGGAGCGACCTTTCACATAATAAGAAAGGCAACACCTAACTGGTATTGCCTTGGGCGCAGTTTCCGTTTGTCCTGTAGAGCAAGAACAAATGGCAAGATGAAGCTATGGAGTGAACACTTTAGGCTTCATTTTTAGATTCTGAGGCATCGTTAAGGTTCAGCACCTCTAAGCTGGAGCAGAGCGGGAAGCTCTACACCAGCAGCCAATCCCGAAAAAACACGTGAGATTGCCGCACAAGCCAACTGATAAAGACAGGCGCGTCAAAGAGAAAGCAAGAGCCTGGCTAAATACCGTGTAACAAAAGTTTCTTAGCGCAAATCCACTAGTGCGACTAGTCCGAAATAGCACAGCGTATTTCACGCTTGGGCGCCCTGGTTTTACTGGGTTTCTTCGGTTAGTCATTTCTGAAACACTCCACTAGAGGAAAGCTTGAAACTTATTTATGTTACACGGTACTAAATCATACAGAATAAGTACTTTGCAACACGACTTGGTCAAGTCAAAGCACGGCGGGACAATTCGCAACTGCGCCCAATTGCCTTTCTCTTCTTTTGTAATGGCTGTTATCTACTCCGCAGCATCCTCCGGCGCCTCTTCCTGCTGTGTCTTCTGTGGGCGCATCTGCGGGAAGAAGAGCACCTCCTGAATGGAATGTTGATTGGTCAGCAGCATCGTCAGGCGGTCAATGCCAATACCGAGGCCGGAAGTCGGGGGCATGCCGTACTCCAACGACCGGAGGAAGGCGTCGTCCAGCGCCATGGCTTCTTCATCGCCCCGTTCCGCCAGCTTGAGCTGCTCCTCAAAGCGCTCCCGTTGGTCGATGGGGTCGTTGAGCTCCGTGTAAGCATTGGCAATCTCTTTGCCATTCACAAACAGCTCGAAGCGCTCGACCAGGCCGGGTTTGCTGCGGTGCTTCTTAGCCAGAGGGGTCATTTCAATCGGATAATCCGTGATATAAGTGGGCTGAATAAGATTGGCTTCCACCTTTTCTCCAAAGATTTCGTCAATCAAGCGGCCCCGGCCCATGCTGTCATCCACTTCTACCAACAGCTTTTTGCAGGTGGCCCGCAGTTCAGCCTCGTCCATCTCTGAGATGTCGATGCCGGTATATTCCTCAATCGCCTCGTACATGCTCAGGCGGCGGTAGGGGCCGGCGTAGTCAATCAGGTTGCCTTCGTATTCGACCTTGGTATGCCCGTTGACTTCAATAGCGATGTACTCCAGAAGTTTCTCCACCATTTCCATCATCCAGTTGTAGTCCTTGTAGGCCACGTAGATTTCCATAGAGGTGAACTCCGGGTTGTGGGTCCGGTCCATGCCCTCATTGCGGAACATCTTGCCGATCTCGTACACCCCTTCGAAACCACCGACAATCAGGCGCTTGAGGTAGAGCTCATTGGCAATACGCATGTAGAGCGGCATGTCGAGGGTGTTGTGGTGGGTTTTGAACGGCCGTGCTGCAGCCCCGCCGTGGATAGGCTGCAGGATAGGCGTTTCCACTTCCAGCCAGCCCCGGTCGTCGAAAAAGCGGCGCATGGCGGAAATCAGGCGGCTGCGCTTGAGGAAAATCTCCCTGACATGCGGGTTGACCGTCAGGTCGAGGTAGCGTTGGCGATAGCGCTGCTCGGGGTCGGTGAAGGCATCGTAGACGTTGCCCTCCTCGTCCCGCTTCACCACCGGCAGTGGGGAAAGGGTCTTGCCAAGCACCTGAAGCTCCTTGACGTGCACGGTAATTTCGCCCATGCGGGTGCGGAAAACATGGCCTTTCACGCCGATGTAATCGCCAATATCGAGCAGCTTTTTGAAGACCTTGTTGTACAAATCCTTGTTTTCGCCCGGGCAGATTTCATCACGGGCTACGTAGACCTGAATCCGGCCGGTGCTGTCCTGCAACTCGGCAAAGGAAGCCTTGCCCATCACCCGGCTGCCCATGAGGCGGCCCGCCAGGCTGACGTCCTGGAAATTGGGTTTATCCCCTTCGTCGTTGAATTCTTCCTTGATTTCTTTGGCGTAGGCGGTGACATCAAAGGCTTCGGGAGGGAAGGGGTCGATACCGAGCTCCCGGAGTTTCTCCGTATTCTCCCGGCGCAGGATTTCCTGTTCGCTAAGTTGCATGTGGTCGTGCGTTGATTTTTGTTCCAAAAGCCCCCGCAGCTGCGGGAGGCTGCAAAAGTAGGACTTAATAAAATGCTGTAGAAATATATGGCAGTAAACCTTCTGCCCCCCTTATCAGTTCACTCCTGTGACCTGTAAAATAAACTATGTTGAAGATTGCCTTTTCGCCTATCTATAAGTACGAGCTGCCGGAAAAGCACCGCTTCCCCATGATCAAATACGAACTCATCCCGGAACAGCTGCTCTACGAGGGCACCGTTTCGGAGGCGCAGTTTTTCCACCCCGACCCGCTTACCGAGGAGGAGATCCTCTGGACCCACGATGCCGAGTACTGGGAAAAGCTCAAACACCAAAGGCTAAGCAAGAAGGAGGTCCGGGCTATCGGCTTTCCGATGTCGGAAAAACTGATCCAAAGGGGCCGGCATATTGCGAACGGCACGGTGCAGTGCGCGCTTTACGCCCGGGAGCACGGCGTGGCGATGAATGTCGCCGGGGGCACCCACCATTCTTTTACACACAAAGGCGAGGGGTTTTGCGTATTTAATGACATTGCCATTGCCTCCAACTACCTGCTAAACCACGGTATTGCCCAAAAAATCCTGGTAGTGGACCTCGACGTGCATCAGGGCAACGGGACGGCGCAGATCTTTCAGCACGACAGCCGGGTATTTACCTTCAGCATGCACGGCGCCAAAAACTACCCCCACCGCAAAGTGCCCTCCGACCTCGATATCGGCCTGCCCGACCGGACCGAAGATGGCCCTTACCTTAAGAAGCTCCGCGAGGCCCTGCCCCGCCTGATCGACGAGGTACAGCCCGATCAGGTGTTCTACCTCTCCGGCGTAGATGTGATTTATTCCGACAAGCTGGGGCGCCTCAGCCTAAGCCTCCAAGGCTGCCGCGAGCGGGATGAATTTGTGCTCAAAACCTGTAAGCAAAATGGGCTGCCGGTAGCCATAAGCATGGGCGGGGGCTACTCAGAACGGCTGGCGCATATCATTGAGGCGCATGCCAATACCTTTCGGGTAGCCGAAGAGGTGTTTTTCTAAAGGCAGCAAATACCGGGCAAGCGCGAACCACTGCTCCGTGTATATGCCAGCTATGGGTCATTGCTTTTCACTATTCCGCAAGGCAATTATGGAGTAAGTTCGCTACCGGTACGCGCCCGTCCGGGGTGGCAGGCCACTTGGCAATCAGCAAAACACCGGTTTAACCCAAATTTTCGTTTTAAAACTTTTAATTTAGAAACAAAACCATTAGCTTTATCAGTAAATCTCTGTATACAAAACCCTGAAAACCATGACTCAACCACACTTCGCCCGCCGTAGTTCTACAAAGGCGGGACACAACCCCGAGTTGGAGCTTGCGCGCGAATTCGTATGCCACACCAACCAATGTATTTTCCTCACCGGCAAAGCCGGCACGGGCAAGACCACCTTCCTGCGGAAGCTAAAGGCCCAACCCCCGAAGCGCCTTGCCGTTGTTGCCCCCACCGGAGTAGCCGCCATCAATGCAGGCGGCCAGACCATTCATTCCTTGTTCCAGTTGCCATTCGGGCCCATCGTGCCCGGCAACAAACGGGGCCAACAGCCTTTCCGCCGGCTGAGCCGTAAGAAAGCCAAGCTGCTCCGCGCCCTTGACTTGCTCATCATCGATGAAATCAGCATGGTGCGGGCAGATGTGCTCGATGGCATTGACGAAGTGCTGCGCCGCTACCGGACGCCTTACCAACCCTTCGGCGGTGTACAGTTGCTGATGATCGGCGATTTGCATCAGCTGCCCCCGGTAGTGAAAGGCCAGGATTGGGACCTGCTGCGGCCCCACTACGGCACCCCTTTCTTCTTCAGTAGCCGGGCCTTGCAGCAAACACCGCCCGTCACGATCCAACTGAAGCACATCTACCGGCAGTCCGATGAAACTTTCATCCACCTGCTCAATAAGGTACGCAACAATGAAATCGATGAAGAGGTGCTCCGGGCCCTGAACAGCCGGTACCAGCCTATTGACCATCTATCCGGCAAAGAGGACTACATTACGCTGACGACCCATAACTACAGCGCCCAAAGCATCAATGCGGAGCGGCTGGCCGCGCTCTCTGAAGAGGAGCACCGCTTTGAGGCAGCAATCAAGGGCGATTTTCCGGCACACGCCTACCCAGCCGACGAAAGCCTGCGGCTGAAGGTGGGCGCACAGGTCATGTTCATCAAAAACGACAATAGCGGCGACCGCCGTTACTATAATGGCAAGATTGGAAAGATTACTGCGATTGATGAGGAAAAAGGAATTACGGTACTATGCCCCGGCGATGAATCAGCAATTACGGTAGGCAGGGAAGAATGGCACAACCGTAAGTACAAGCTCAATGAACGGGCCAAAGAGGTGGAAGAGGACGTAGTAGGCACATTCACACAATATCCGCTGCGCCTGGCCTGGGCCATTACGATTCACAAAAGCCAAGGGCTAACCTTTGAGCGGGTGATACTGGATGCGCAATCGGCTTTTGCCCACGGGCAGGTGTATGTCGCCCTGAGCCGGTGCAAGACCTTTGAGGGCATTGTCCTGCGTTCGCGCATCAAGGGCTCAAGCGTGCGGACCAATGCCAAAGTGCAGCATTTTTCGGAAGAAGCGGAGCGCAATGCCCCGGATGAGGCACAGCTGAGGGCAGCCAAGGTTGCCTTCCAGCAATCGATGCTGCTGGACTTGTTCGATTTGCGGGTGCTGAAAAAACGAATGCAGCGGTTGAGAAGGCTGCTGCTGGAGCATGAGCACAAATTATTGCCGGGCGCAGTAGCCCCGTTCCAGTCAATCTGGTCGTTTGCAGAAAAAGAGCTGTACCCGGTGGCCACGCGTTTTCAAAGACAACTGCAGCGCTACTATCAGGATGGAGCAATGCCTACTGAAAATGAGGCGCTGCAGGAACGGGCTCGTCAGGCGGCGGCCTGGTTTGCCAGCCAACTGGCTTCAGCTGTGCTTAAGCCCCTGGGGGCAATACAGGTGGAAACCGACAACCAAAAAATTGAAGAGGACATCCTCGAAGCCCTAGAACAGCTGAAAGAGGAGGCATTTATAAAACAAAAGGGGCTAAAGCAGACGGAGTCTGGCTTCTCCCCCACCCGGCTGCTCCGGGCCAAAACTGATGCAGTGCTGGACTTTAAGGCGGAGCAGTCCAAAACTACTGCTCCTTCTCTTGCAGGGCTCAGCCCGGAAAACGTTGCCCACCCCGAATTGTTCCAGCGCCTGGTAGCCTGGCGCCGGGCGGAAGGAGAAGCCCAATCACTGCCCCTCTACCGTATCCTGCCCAATAAAGCCTTGCTGCACATCGCCGCCGCGCTGCCCAATACTCCCGGCTTGCTCAAGCAAACCTATGGCATCGGGGGCAAACGGTTGGAGCAGTATGGAGAAGCATTACTGGCTATAGTACAGGAATACTGTGCAGAAAAGAAAGTGGCCCCGGCCGCTCGCCCCATGGCAGCTCCAGACCCGGAGCAGAAAACCGCAAAAACCAATACCCGGGACAAAACCCTGAATTTATACCGCAGCGGAAAGACCATTGAAGAGATTGCCGAAGCCAGAGGCCTCACCGTTTCTACCATCGAAGGCCACCTTTGCCATTTTATTAAGCAGGGCCTACTGAGCGCCACCAATTTTTTGCAGTCTGATGCCATCGCGGCGATCAGGGCGCAGGCATACGCTATGGAAGAAGTAAAACTGAAAGCCTTGCATACCTATTTCGGTGGGGCCTATTCCTACGGAGCATTGAAAATGGCGTTAGCGACGCCACCGCAGGCCGGGCATTTGGGTACTAACGAGGCCGGAAGGGTATCAGAGGCCGGAAAAGCGGGTGACAGCTAAGAAAGTAGGCTTAGTGCCGCTCCCCTTCTTCATCTTCGGTGCGACCGTGCGAGCCCCATTTAGCCGGCACTTACGCGGCCTGACCTTTCGGGCAAATACACCTGTACGCTCCGGGCATAAAAAAAATCGCGCTCCATACGTTGGAACGCGATTTTCACTTATAATCCCATGAACATATCCAAAATTAATCTTTGCTACTATATCTTTGATAATCAGAAGGGTACATAGCATGATACCCTTTCACCAGAACTACGGCATCATTTTTTTTGAATAAAATGAGGATTTAGATTACCTTCGTCATATCGTTAAAAGGACAATGTAACGATACAGATCGTAATCTCAACAGAGGACCGTAATCCCATGAACATGACGTAATTACAGGCGGGTGCCTTTACCCGCCTTTTTTATTTTGATTGGGATTAGTTGGGTGTTCTCATAGTGAGTCGTGCGTCCCAGCGATTTTCAAAACCACCGGAACTGCACTCCACTAAATTATAATCCCATGAACATATTTCAATCAGCTTGATTTAACGCTCTCCTCAATTCCTTCCGATCACATTACAAATATGAGGACTATCCCTGCCTAAGACAAAGACAAAATCGGGCTTTTGTGAAAAAAAATAGTATTCAAAAAACACTCAATCCTTATTTTAAAGCCGTTAACACGCCTATTTTGTGAAATAAATCATATTTTTTACTGTTGCATTTTCCTGCGAAATCCGCTAAAATTTTAACAAAATCAGGAGTCATTGGGGTTTAATGCTGTAGAAAAGGCACAAAACACAGGCTCTGAACATGAAAAACAGCTATGGAAACTGCACGAGCATATAAAAACAATTGCTACTCAACGGAAGCTATCAGCCAGGGACTATTACGGCCGTCCCCGGCTTCGGGTAATAAGCTGGGTCGTTTTAGGGGTCGCGTAACAATAACTTACCGATTTAGACTCGTTCTTTTGCACGCTAACTGCGCCTGCCT
>CAZNSK010000111.1:0-20689 GCA_964575505.1 uncultured Phaeodactylibacter sp. | reverse complement strand
AATGAGACTGTTTTAAAATTTAAAGTAGTTTTTCGCATTGTGGTAGCAAATGTCCTGAATGACCTTACCAATCCACGGTAAGTCTGCTGGCAAACGGCCACGCTGAATGTCGCTGCCAAAGATATTGCAAAGCAAGCGCCGGAAGTATTCATGCCGCGGGTAGGACAAGAAAGAACGGCTGTCCGTCAGCATACCTACAAAGCGGCTGAGCAGCCCCATATTCGAAAGGGTATTAATTTGCTGCTCCATGCCGTCGAGCTGATCCAGGAACCACCAGGCTGAACCGTACTGCACTTTACCCGCCTGACTGCCGTCATTGAAATTGCCTACCATGGTAGCGAATACAGCATTATCCGCTGGGTTGAGGTTGTACAAAATCGTTTTCGGCAACTGATCGGTACGGTCCAAAGCATCGAGGTGGCGGGATAGTGCCTTGGCTTGGCTGAAATCTCCAATACTGTCGAAGCCCGTGTCCGGCCCCAACTGTGCAAACAGCCGGGCGTTGTTGTTGCGCAGGGCGCCAAGGTGAAACTGCTGCGCCCAGTCTTTAACGTGGTACATTTTGCCCAATTCAATAAGAACAGCGGATTGATAAGCCCAAGCCTCCTCTTGGCTGACTGGCTGGTCAGCAAGCGCTTTTTGCAATACTTGGTCGGCTTTTGCCGGGGCGTCGGGCGCAAACGGAAGCTGGTTCAAGCCATGGTCGGCCAGGCGGGCACCGTGGGCGTGGAAGTAATCGGCCCGGTCCTGCAGCGCGGCGCACAGGCTGTCGAAACCGGTAATGTCCAAGCCCGCAGCGGCGCCCAGCTTGCGGATATAAGCTTTCCAGCCGGATTGCTGAACCAGCAAGGCTTTGTCGGGGCGGAAGGTAGGCAACACTTTCAGCTCTAGGTCGCTGTCCGCTATAGCTTTGTGGGCCGCCAAATCATCCACCGGGTCGTCGGTCGTGCAAACCACTTCTACGCGCATCTTTGCCAACAAACCGCGCACCCGGCATTCGTCTTTCGAAAGCTGGGCGTTGCAGGCCTCATACACTTGCTGTGCATTAGCGGCGGTGAGGAGCTGGCCGATGCCGAAATACCGCTTGAGTTCAAGGTGCGTCCAGTGGTACAAAGGGTTGCGCAAGGTGTAGGGGACCGTCGATGCCCAAGCTTCGAACTTTTCCTCGTGCCTGGCCTCACCAGTGATATAGTGCTCGGAGACCCCATTCGTCCGTATGGCTCGCCATTTGTAGTGGTCTCCCGCCAGCCAGGCTTCTGTGAGGTTGGCAAACTGCCGGTTGTGCGCAATATCCTGAGGCGGCAGGTGACAGTGGTAATCGATAATGGGCATGGATTTGGCATAATCGTGGTAAAGCGTGGCTGCATAGTCGTTTTCCAACAAGAAGTTGTCGCCCAGGAATGACTGGTGTTGCTGGTCGTAGGAAATTTTATTGTCTGTCATTATGTGCGGTCTGTTTACTGAAATGTAGATTGTTTATTTGCGTTCTGCTTTCATTGCCTTTTCGTTGACAATGAGGCCAAGGCCAGGCTCTTGCGGCACCTCCAAATACCCATCTTCAAAACGGAAGTAGTTATCGAATAGCCCGAGTAGGCTGCCGTAGCCTTCGCCCTCGCGTTTGCCCGCATACTCCTGAAAGTGGGCAGCATTGGGTATGGAAGCCAACAATTGCAGACTGGCAGCAGTAGCCAGTGTGGGTTTTGAATTGTGCACCATCACCTGCTTGCCGAAGACATGGGCAATGGCAGCAGCTTTTTTACAATCCGTAATTCCGCCGCATTTAATTACATCGATGTTGACGAGATCGACACCTGTTTCCGCCAGCAACGCTTTTACCATCCAAGAACTGTACTCGTGCTCTCCGGCCATCACGGGAATATCCAAATCCTGGACGACCTGCCGCAGCCCATCGTAATCTTGCTGGAAGACGGGTTCTTCCAGGGCTGCAATATTAAAATGTTCATAAAGTTTTTTAGCCATTACCGTTGCTTGGGCGGGCGTGTAGCCATTGTTGAAATCGATGAACAGGCGAATATCATCGCCAATAGCTTGGCGTATAGCTTTGACGCACGCAAAGGTATCATCCGGGTAAGGGTTGACATTCTCTTGCCGGATTTGCATGCGTGCTTTTACGGCTTTGTAGCCTTGATCCACAAAATCGGCAGCGATGCGGGCCATTTCCTGCGGGCTGCGGTAGTCATACCCGCCTTTGTCGCGGCCATAGCTACCGTAGACACCTATTTTTTGCTTACCATTACCTCCGAGCAGTTGGTGGACGGGCAGGCTGAGTATCTTTCCTTTTAAGTCCCATATTGCATTATCAATACCGGCTAGCGAGCCTGGATGTAAGCCGCTCATTCCCGTTTCTAGCCCTTTTAGATAGGCTTCCATCCAGATTTCTTCACTGTCGAAAGGGTTTTTGCCCAGAACATATTTCTTAAGCTCTTTTTCTATGTATAAACTGGTGAAATCCCGGTTGCTGCCATCACTTTCCCCCCAGCCGCTTATGCCCGTATTGGTGCTTACTTTGACAAAGTTAGCTTTCTTAAAACGGTAGCATTCCACATCTGTAATGCGGACATCATCTGGCTTTTCAGGTAGCTGTGCTTTCGTCGTTTGTGGCAAAATGCTGCCTATTGTACCCAGCCCCAGCATATGCAGGAAGTCTTTTCGCTTCATCATCATTATGCTCCGTAGTAAGTTTGGTAATAAAGTGCCAGAAACCGCAAGCCAAATGAAGTGGCGATGTCCCTAACCCGAATAAGGGTACGGTCATCTTTGTGCCGCCGCCTCGTTTCCAAAAAAGCACCCCGCAGATTGGGGTCGGGATGATCGGCAGCGAAGCGGTTTTGCATCACCCAGCGCGCCGCTTCCTGAATGGGCTTTTCGAATTCTTCCTTGTAGCCATGCTCCCGCAGCTTGAGCCAGAGGATGCCCGCGAAAGAAACAGCAGACCCGCAGATGGAGCTCCGGTTCATACGCTTTGGGTCGGTATAGTTGCGGTAGTAAATCACCCCGTCCTTTTTCTGCCAGTCGACCACTGCTTTTCCCGTACGGTAAGCCGCTTCTAAATACCGGCGGTCCCCCGTCAGCTTATACCCTTCAATGAGCGATTCTGCATACCAAATATTGGACCGGGGGTGCATCCGGCCTTTCTCTAAACTATTGGGGTGGTAGTCCATCCAAAAGCCATTGTCGTGCTGCTTCTCGACCAAGCTGTTGCACAGATTGATAAAGACGTCGCGGTAGCGCTCCTCACCCGTGAATTCATACATATCTTTGAACAGAAAACCCTCGTTATTCGGGCGGGCTACCTGATGTACCGTCAGCTCTCCCTCGTAGAAAGGCGATTGATCCGTCCATATCTCCCCCGTCTGGGCATCTACCAAGTCGTAAATCAAGCCTTCTTCTTCCAAATACAGATTTTCCAGTGCCCAATCGCCTGCTTTGACGGCAATCTTGGCATAGCGTGGGTCTTGTGTCACTCTTGATAGCTCAAATATACCGGGGGTGCCATCGGCAATCGTCGTAAAGTTGATAATGTCGCCCATCCGACCGCCGTGCACAGCCCGGTGATAGCCCTTGAGCGTGGGGTGGCCTTCGATATGCAGCCCTGCCCACCAGTTGCCCGCACGCCGGGCAGCTGCCAGTAAACTACTATCCTGAGTGACTTCATAAGCATGCAGCAATCCATAGATAATTTGACCGGTGTGCCAGGCTGTCTCGTAAGCGTGCCATTGCCCGTCGAGCCAGTCGTAGTCACAACGGGACTGCCCCTGCTCGTCTAGCAGCACCTGACTGGCGTAGTGCCCCCCTTCCTGCAAGGCTTGCTGCAAAGCCTCCGCGCCAGGTTGTTGCCCCCAAGCGGCCAAGCTGATAAATAAGCCGATGAAAAGTAGATTGATTTTGCGCATAAACAAAAGTTTGTCGTTTCTTTATTTCAATAATCGCTTCATTCCACGACTAACGACACCTTGCCTTTTTGATGGACAGACTCATGCCCCGGCATATTGGGCGGCAATTGCAAAGCAGACAATTCCACGTTTTCCGCTTCCTGAAAGTGGAAAACGTGCCGTTGGTGAGGGCTTTTGTCAAATTGATGATCGATGCGGATGTTTTGCAGCGTTACCGCCTGCACGTTCCCAAAGGTGAAATGAGCGGGCACCGCCGAAAAATCAGCCATACCAGGAAGCGTGGGAAAAGACTTGTTGCCCCGTGGTTTCTTGGAGACCTGAGTCAGATCCGTCAGCTCGGTAAAGGCCATTGTCAAGCCAGCAAAGCGCAGACCCGTAATGGGATGCCCGGCTTGCCCGCCGATGAGGATATTGCCGCGGGTGATGATCTTAATATTCGTGAAGTCCATATCCCAGATCATACCGATTTCCTGGTCCGCCGACCGTTTGTCGATGTCCATATAAATTGGATATTCCGTCCGATGCCGGCTGCCCGTTTCGATAAGGATGTTGGAAAACTGGCAGTGCTCAAATATCCCCCCCTGCGTCATAAAAAAGGCGACGCCGTAGCGGGTGCCGCTAATATTGATATTGGAAAACTGGCAGTTGCGTATGGGGTACCGGGAGCCGGTCCCAAACTTGATGGCCGCGTCATCACTGATGAGGATGCAGTCCGAGACCACGACCTGCTCGATCGTGTCTTGCGCTGACTTCAGGCAAATAGCATCATCCCCGGTAGAGATAAAGCAGTCGCTGATCAGCACTTGTCGGCACCCTTTGATGTCAATGCCATCCGTATTGGGGCTGCGTATATCATTGCGGATGCTCACGCCCCGCACCACTACATTTTCACACTTCCGGAATACCAGCACATGAGCAGGTGAATGGATCAGCTCGACGCCCTCCACTTTGATATCCTTGCTGTTGGTGATCCGGATCCAGGGGCGCGGGCGCGTCCCTTTGGCAGCCTTCCAGGACCGTCCGGAGCGGTCAAAGAAGCTTTCGCCCTGCCCGTCTATCACCCCGTCGCCGCTTAGCCGAAAGCGCTCTATGCTGTCGCCCCAGATGAGATGGGGGTGCTCCTCATCGTAGTCCTCCAGGCGCTTGCTGCCCAGCAGGGTGGCACCGGGTGCGAGCTGCAAGCGGGTATGGGAGTACACTCGGATACTGCCCGTAAGGTAAGTCCCGGTGGGAATCAGCACCGTCCCACCGCCCTTGTCGCGGCAGTCGTCCAGCGCGGCTTGTATGGCTGCTGTGCTGTAGGTTTTTCCGTCGGCAACGGCGCCATAATCTGCAATATTGAAGGTTTGCGCATGGGCTGCTACATTGGCCACAGCCCACAGGAGCATTATTCCGCAGAGCTGTCGTAGGTCCATTTTTGCTCGTTGATTTGAATGTTTTCATAAACGATGTCTCGCGCCTGTTCGATACGGGCCGGCTGGCCGGCTTCTTCCACTTGAATGTCTTTAAGCCAGATTCTTTCGATGGGCTGCTCCTCTACGCCGACGATTTGCAGGGCATTGCCCCCCACGTAATTGCATTGCAGATCATTCACGTAAAAGTCATTGAATTGGGTTGGGTACTGATTGCCCCGGTAGCCGTGGTAATCCATCCGGAAAATAAAAAGCGCCTTTTCCAGGCTGTCCGCTTGTATACGGCGAATGAATACGTTTTGCACGGCACCGCCCCGGTCCAGGTTGGTCTTAAAATTCAGGGCATGCTGGCCCGCTTGCAGCTGACAATCTTCAATAAAAACCTCCTCAACCCCACCCGACATTTCGGAGCCTACGGCAAAGGCATTGACGCCCGAGTTGAGTACACAATTCCTGATGATAATATTCCGGGAAGGGCCGCGTTCCCAGGCATCCTGGTCGCGCCCCGCCTTGATGGCGATCGCATCATCGTGGGTTTCGATGTAACAGTCTTCGATCAGCACATCCACGCTGCTATCGGGGTCAATACCATCATCATTAAGCACCTCGCCGTAAATGTTGAGTTGCCGGGCGGTTACGTTTTGGCAAAAAGGCAGGTGGATGGTCCAAAACGGGCTATGCTGAGCGGTGAAGCCCTCAAGCAAGATATTGTCGCAATCGTAAAACATGATCAGGCTTGGGCGGAGGTAGTGGGTCTGCCCGTCTCCGTAACCATCGTCTTCCCCGTCCCCGTCAAGGTCCAGGAAGCCATTGGCGAATACCCGTTCTTCATCGGGAATAACGTCATTACCCATTTGCCGCAGGCGCTTCTTTTCGGGCTTTTGCCGCTTGCGCCAGTCCATAGACCACTGCTTGCCGTTGCCCTCGATCAGCCCCTGTCCGATGATGCCGATGTTTTGCTGCTGATAGGCATAAATGAGCGGCGACCAATTCCAGCAAACCGTGCCCTCCCAGCGTACTTTGACTGCAGGCAGGTAGTCTTCGGGGCGGTCGCTGAACCGTAGCACCGCATTTGGGGAAAGCTCCAGCGCCACACCGCTTTTCAGGTGGAGTGGCCCGTTGCACTGAAAGGTACCGTCGGGAATTGCCACCCGGCCGCCCCCGGCTTCAGCCGCCTCGTTTATAGCCGCCACGATCGCCGGCCGGCTGTCAAATGTCGTATCCGCTTGGGCACCAAAGTCGAGAATGGAAAAGGCTGCCTCCGGAAATACCGGTGCTTTGATTTTTGCCAGACGGGCGGGCAGTTCTTCCCAGGCGGCCTGTGCAGTCGCTTCCGCTTTCTGCCGGTTGAAGCCGTTTTCTTCGCTTGCAGGGGCGTTACAACCCACTAAGAGTGCAAGCAGGAGCCAAGTGTATCTGCTCATGCTGTTGTCAGTTTTTGATGTCATAATGATATTGCGCTGCTTTTTTGGCGTAATACTCCCGGAGTATATAAAAGGCCTCTTTTTTAAAGCCCCCTTCCGAAATCAGCCCCTTCCGGTTCCAGCCGTCCTGAATATTGGGCAGGTTGCGGCGGGGGGAACGGAAATCGACCAGTATCCAGGGCGTCATGCCGCGCAGGGAAGGGATATCGTCAAGCATCTGCAGCGTTTCTTTGTACATCCAGGCCTGGTAGTCTTCCGTCCATATTTCTTCGCGTGCACCACGATAATTGTAAAGGGCACCGGCACCAAATTCACTGATAAAGAAAGGTTTGTCGTGGCTGCTCAGGTCCCAGCGCATCTGTGGGATGCGTTCAGGAGTGCTGCCGTACCAACCGATGTACTCGTTGACGCTGACCATATCGGAATAGGCTGCAAAGGGGTCCGTGACGGTGACCAGCTTTTCCTGCTTGTCTTCCGTACGGTCTAGGGCGGCAGATACCAGGCGGGTGGTGTCGAGCTGACGCACTGCCCTGGCCATTGATTTTAGAAAACTGAGCCGGTCGGGGTCTTCGCGTGGCGTTTCATTGGCCACCGACCAAATGATAACGCTGGCGCGGTTCTTGTCCCGTTGTACCAGGCTTTGCATTTGCTGCTCTGCCTGTGCATAAGTCTCCGGGTTAGTATAATTGATGCCCCAATAGACGGGCACTTCCTCCCATAGGAGCAAGCCCAGCTCATCGGCCAGGCGGACGGCATGCTCGTTGTGCGGGTAGTGTGCCAGCCGCAGCATGTTGCAGTTGAGCTCCCTGGCCCAGCCAAATAAAAGCGCCATGTCTTCCCGGCTGTAAGCGCGACCCTCCCGCATCGGGTTCTCTTCGTGCAGGGAGATGCCGCGCAGGAAAATCGGTTGCCCATTGAGCAGCAGGTCTTGCCCGGAAGCCTGAATGGTGCGAAATCCAATCTGGTCTTGGAGGCTATCCCGCCCGCTCCGCAAAACCACTTCGTACCGCTTAGGGCGCTCCGGATACCAACGCTTCAGGCCATCTGCGGGCAGTGCTATGGCTGCCCGGCCGGCGGTATCCGTAGTGAAGGTGCGGGAAAGCTCGGCCTCGGGAATAGAGATGGTTACGGTTTGCCCCGCTTTTGCTTCATTGAGCTGCACGTAACCCCGGGCTATTGCCGGCTCTTCCGGGTCAAGTTGCAGCATGTAATCTTGAATATAGACGTCTGGGACAGGAATAATTTTGACTTCGCGGGTAATGCCGCCGTAGTTCCACCAATCCGTAGTTAAACCCGGCACCCGGTTAGCAGCCCGATGGTTATCCACCCGGACGACCACCTCGTTGAAGCCGTCTTTGAGCAAATCCGTAACATCAAAATTAAACGGTACGTAGCCCCCTTCATGATAGCCTGCCTTTTGCCCGTTCAGGTATACGTCGCCACGGTAGTTTACAGCACCAAAGTAAAGGAAGTAACGCTGCCCGGACCGCGGGCTAAAAGTGAAGTCGCGCTCGTACCAAAGCGTGCCTTCATAGTAGAGCAACTCATCCTGCTGATGGTTCCAGTCACCCGGTACCTGCAAAGTTGGGGAGCGGTCAAAATTGTACTCAATGCGCTGTGATGGCGCTGTTTTTTTAGCGTTAGCCCAGTACGGCGCGGCCGACGCTTTGGTATTTACAAATTCATCAAAAGGCTCCCAGCGGCGGTGGTTGCGGTAACCGGTTTCGTAAGGGTCTATAATGTAGTGCCACAGCCCGTTCAGGCTCACGGAAGGGCGTTGGTAAGCGTTGTGCAACAGTGGATCAGGCGCCTGACTGTAAGCAAGCAGCCGGCAGCTTATAAAAAACACCCAACATAAGTATTGACGATGCATAAATTGTTGTTCAGAGTGTCTGTTAAATAGGATTTACCCGTTTGGCTTTTTCAAGGAAGCCTGGATCAAAGGTTACGCCTAAGCCGGGCGTATCCGGAACCGTGATCTGGCCGTTTTCCGGCTCCAGCCGTACCGGGCTGCTAACGGGCACGCCGTCCTTATTGCCTTTAAATTCTTGGTAGGGCCCAATATTCGGCACACAGGAGGCAAAATGCATCATGTACAAAAAGCCTAGCCCCTTGCTGGAAATATGAGGCGTACAGTCCCTTCCCATCACCTGCGCCATACGGGCTACTTTGATGGAGCGTACTAACCCGCCAAAAAAGAGCAGATCAGGCTGTACTACCTCAAGAGTGTTGGTTTCGAGCAAGTCCATGAACTGGCGCATACTGCCTTCCTGTTCGCCACCCGCTACGGGGATTCGCAGCGCTTTTGCGACAGCCCGCGTTTCCTCGTAGTAGTCAAATGGGCAAGGCTCCTCAAAAAAGGCGGTGCCGTAGTCCTCCAGTATCCGCCCGGTGGCAATGCCCCTGGGCACATCAAAACTCCCGTTGGCATCTGTATAGATGACCGCATCGTCCCCCAGCCTTTTGCGGGCCAGTGGGATGAGGGCTTCGTCGCGCCGGTTGCTCGCCTCAGTATAGTGCATGCGGGCCCCCAGGCGATATTTTACGGCTTTAGCCCCGGATTCTTCCACCAGTTTTTGGAGGTAGGCCACTTCTTCTTCCGGCGAATTGCCGCGGTTGCCGCTGGCGTAGTAGATATCCACCCGGCCGCGCACCCGGCCGCCCAGCAGAGTACCCACAGGCTGCCCACAGGCCCGGCCAAGCATATCCAGCACAGCGAGCTCCACATAGGCTACCGTTACCCAGAAGGCCAGGCCTTGCCATTTGTAGTTGAGCTTCTTGATGTATATATCGCGCAGCAGCTCATCCCAGCGGCGGGCATCTTCCCCTTCAATTACCGGGCTGATCATTTCATACACTAGCGGGAATACTCGCTTCGCATACTTTGGCTTCATAGAGGCGATGCCCCGATGCCCGTCTTTAGACCGGACTTGCAAGAAGAAATGCTTGCCGTTTTTGTATACCGCGATGTTGTCTATCACAACCGCTTCTTTGACCAAGCTACGCTCTAGTACAGGCGTTTCAGCTATGGTTTTAAAACGGCTGAGTAGATCTCCTTGCCTCCAATTAGCGTTGGGCGCACACCCTCCCAAGCCGAGTAAAGCCGTGGATGCCAAGAGGGATTGCTTCAGGAAAGTTCGTCGCTGAGTCATGTGCTCTTTTTTCTACAGATAATTGAGCGGGCCCCTGCTTGTCAAAACAGGGGCCGCGCAGCAGTTTTAGGTTTATCGGATCGCCCGGATGAAACGGCCGCTCGCAAAACGGCTGCCCAATTCGAGGCGGTAGAAGTAGGTGCCGGTGGGAAGCGGTTCTGCATTGTATTCCAACTGATGCACGCCAGCGCCCAGCCGGCTGTCCAATACCAAAGCAGCAGGCTGCCCCAACTGATTGTAGATCATTAGGCGGATGGGCTGTGCTTCCGACAGCTCAAACTGAAACGTCAGCTGCTCCTGTACCGGATTAGGGAAAGCCTTTAGTTGTACCTCGTCGGCTACGGCCGGATCAAAAGTGGAAGAAGTCAGGTCGTGCCAGTTAAGGTCGCCCAGGGGCAAACCGTCGTTGCCGGCTTCAAACAATTCCGAATCCGTGGCGTACCCAAAGTCGAAAGGCAGTTGGCTCTCATTGCCGGGGTCTACGCCACCATTACCATCATCCAGTGGCAACGCGTTGTCAGGGTCTTCGTAAAAAGATTGGACATAGTCTATAGGAGTAGCTGGCCCGTTATTGAAGGTTATGGGGATTTCTGTGATCGTCTCCAATGTGCCGCCCATTTCTGCAAAATCCGTAGCATCGCTATTGAGGCCATTGCGCACAAAGATGCTATCGCCTTCCTCTGCCCCCATATTGAGTTGATCGTAAAGGGTTTGGATAGCTGGGTCTATGTAAAAATTGATATTAGAAATCACGGCGCTCTGCACGATATCCGAAGAATCTACCTGCAGGGCGCTGACCCCCGGTTCGTTGAACCCCAGAAAACCGGGATTAACGAAAAGGTTATTGGTGATCTCTGCTTCTACAAAGTCGCCCAGGTCGATTGAGCGGTCGCCCATGTGCACACCGGTCACGTGGTCAAACTTCGCGTAGTTGATGGCCCCTCCGCCATCGCGCAGAATGCGTGCCGTAATATTGTAGAAAGTGGTATTTTCCACCCAGAGGGTATCGATGTCATTCCCCCGGTCGTCAATGCCACGGCCATTGCCAGGATTGGACAGGTTGCCGATGTTACTGAAGATGCAGTTGGTGACATACACTTTGTTGTCCGTATTGTCAAGGCGTATGCCCGACTGCGTAGCTACATCAAGCTGGCAATCGTCTACTACCACCCGCGCACCATCTTCACTTACACGCAGGATCTGAGAATCTGCCCCTCCTAACGCATCTTCGTTGGTAAGGTACAGCCCCCGCAGGGTAATGCTGTTGCGGGCGCGGAAGCAACGGAATGGCTCCCCTCCGGCCGGCACATTGGGCCGGATAACGGGGCGGACTTCCGAATCCGCTGCCGCTTCTATGCGGAGCGGGAACTCATTCTCAATCGTGGACGTCAGGATATAAAACCCGCCGTCTTCCAGTTCGAAGATGACATCCATGCTAGTAGAGCCGTTATCAGCGATGTAGTTGTCAATAGCATCGTTGAGCGTGCCCAGGCCCGGAGTTACCTGCACTACGGTTTGTGCGTAGCCGGTAGCGGCCGTAAGGATTAAAAAGAGTAGTAGTAAGCTCCTAATGTTGAAATTCTTCATGACAAAAAGTTTATTAGGTTAAAATTCAGTATTGGACGTAGTAAAGAGCCTTGGTATAGGCTGTCCAGCGTCAAAAAGTATATTTAAAGCCCAGGTCTGCTGTCCAGCCGAAGTATTTTTCCTCAATGGGGAACCTTTGATTGGCAGCCAAAAAGATAAACTCCGGCGTATTAGTGATATTATTGACGTTGAGGAACAGGCTCACTCCGTTCTTCAGTTTTTGCTTGACCGCCAGGTCCCAGCGGCTGAAGGCCCGGAAAAACCCATCGAGTTCTGCACGGTCCCCCACAAACTGCAAGGTAGTGCCTTGCCGCACCACGGAAAGGCGGGCGGAAAAGCCCCCAGTCTCATAACCCAGCGAAACATTAAGCACATTATCGGGCTGATCCGGCAGTACGCCCTGCCGGAAGGTATCGACGACCGTAGGGATAAAAAACGGAGGCTCGCCGTCGACGACCTTCAACTGCGGAAAGCGGGTCTCTGACTGTATAAAGGTGCAGTTGGCGCTCAGGATAAGCCCGTTGAAAGGCTTAGGCAGAAAGCTCAGGTTGGCCTGCAGATCGAGTTCCACGCCCAATACGGTGACGTCTTCCGGTAAATTATCCCGGGTAATCAGACGATAGCCAGTGGTAGAACTTCCCGGCTCCGTATCGCGGCTTACGCGGGTAAAGTCTACGTTTTGGAGCCGCTTGTGAAAGCCGCCAATCGTAAATAAGCCATATTGATTGTAGAAAGAAAAGAAGGCATCGTAATTCCACACGGTAGTATGCTTAAGGGCGGCATTACCGCGCTCCACTACGCCATTGATATCATTGATCTGCTGCCAGGGCACCAGGTCAAAGAAATTAGGCCTGGCTAGCGTACGCGTAGCTGCCAGGCGGATATCCATCCATGGCTTGACCTGGTACTTTGCTTGCACCATAGGCAAAAACTCCGTATAGTTTTGGGTGCCAACGGTATCTTGTGCGCTGATCAGCACTTGCCCTTCCAGCTCGAAGGAACGCCCGAACAAACCCTCGAACTGCGTTTGTGTATTTTCTACGCGGATACCAGGAATAATTGTGAGGCGCTCGAAGAAGGTCAGCTTCCCCATCACGTAAGCCGCCCTGATTTCTTCGGCGGCATCGTAATTTTGCAGGCGCAGGCGCTCGTCTTCTGAGTAAAATTCGTCTTTATAGGTATTAGAGAAGGCCTCAAGCTTAGCAGGGTCTAGCGTGGGGCCCAGGCCAAAAGGAAACCGGTTTTGTAAAAACTCGCCAGCATCGTGGTTGCCAAAAAACTGGCTGATCTCAATCCGGTCGTCATCATTGAGCGAAAAACGGTCAGGGTAAGCCTCTGCAATATCGTCTATCGCGCCAAAGGCCGACCACATGCGGAAGCTGCGGCGGTCCCGCAACTGCCGACGGAACTTGGTGCCCACCTTAAAAAAACCATTCAACACTTCGCTCCGGCTCTGAAAGGGTACTTTCCAATCTACATTAGCCGTATATTTGCTCGTGTTAATGTCTTCAGTGTCGAGCCGGTCCTGCTGAAAAAAGGTCCGGCTAAGGTCGTTTTTGGCAGCGGCGACCACTGCATCCAGGCTTGATTCGTCGACTTGCCCGGTAAAAGCGCCGGTTTCCCGGAAACGGGCCGTATTTTCCGTAGGGGTGTTTCGCTCCGTCAAGGCATAAGAAGCGCCGTAAGACAGTTCGGATTTCCAAAGCCCCAACTGATAAGTGCCGGCCAGGGTGTTGTTCCAGGTAAACTGATTGATGATGCGCCGGCGATAGTCATACTCCTTACGGGAGGCCTCCGGCCGGTAGCGGGTGCGGTAGCGGTCTTCATCGCGGTCTAAAAAGCCTGCAAAACTGCTAATGCTAATGGCGCCACGGCTAAGCTCGTAATCCACCGTCAGGCTGCCCCCGTAGCGCTGGCGAATTTCAATATTGTCGGCAAGGTTGATGTCCTCCACATTGACGATAGCGGCACCGGTGGTGTCTTCGCCTATGGTAACGTAACTAGCGGTCAGTTGATCCGAGCTACGGTTAGCCCGTTGGTAATTGCCAGTGAGGATGATGCCCAGCTTATTGTCGAAAAAGCGGTTGCTCAGGCTGAGATTGCCCCGGTACTGGCCGTACTCGTTTTCTTGCTGATTGTACCCGGTACTGCCCCGGAAGGTACCCCGCAGGCCGCGCCGTGCCCGCTTGATGAGAAAGTTGACCGTGCCGCCCACCGCATCCCCGTCTTGATCTGGCGTAATGGATTTGTAGACCTCTATACCATCTAGGGCATCGGTGGAGACCATGCTGAGGTCTACCGAGCGGTCGTTGCCGTCGGTAGCCGGAATACGCTCCCCGTTGATGGTGATGGAGTTGTACCGGGGCGACAACCCCCGTATGCTGACTTTGGTGGCCTCCCCGCCCTCCCGCTGCAAGCTTACGCCGGGGATACGCCCTACGGTTTCCGCTGCGTTTTGGTCCGGTATGTCTTCAATCCGGTCTTTGGAAACGACGTTGACGATGGAATTGGCGTTGATTTGCTTTTGTATAGCTGCACGCTGCCCTTCGAGCTGGGCGGATACCACGACTTCGTCCATTTCAACAGCCTCTTGCACCATAGTTAGTTCAAGCGAAACGCTCTCCCCGGGCTGAATACTAATCTCATAGGATTTTGGCCGGTACCCCAGGTAATTGAGCAAAAGCGTATACTCGCCTTCGGGCAAGCTCAATATGCGGAAGTTGCCTTCCAGGCCCGAAGTGCCACCGTAGCTTGTTCCCTTCAACTGCCAGCTGGCAAATTCCAGCGGCTGTCCGGTCAGGGAATCGGTTAAGGTAGCCTCTACTTGTGCGCTCTGGCTCCAAAGAGCCGGCACCACAGTAAGGAAGATTAAGCATAGAAGACAAAACCGCTGTGATCTGATCATATACTAATGGGCATTTCTATTACAGAGACGTAGATTTTTGGATTCACCCTTACAAGCAGCGCCTAAAAAATACAACCGATTGCATCATTAAATATGGATTTACCTGCTTTAAGTCAACAAAATAAGGCTTTTAGCCCCCTAATTAGCTATTTTATTTTATATTGAATGAAAGATTATGCTATATTTGTGCAATCGATTGAAAATTTTGTTCCAACCTGCTCAAATATGTCAAAAGCGACGATATACGATATAGCATCAGAGCTCAAAGTTACGCCTTCAACGGTCTCCCGAGCCCTAAGCGACCACCCCCGGATAAGTGCTCGCACCAAAAAAGCGGTAAGGGAAGTGGCTGCCCGACTGAATTACCGCCAAAACAGCGTGGCGGCTGCACTGCGCAGCGGCAAGACGAATATGCTCGGGGTGGTTGTGCCGACGACGGACCGCAGTTTCTTTTCCTCTGTCATCCGTAATATTGAGCAAGTAGCCACGGCCTCCGGCTATAATGTGATGATTACGCAATCTAATGACCAGGAAGAGCTGGAACGGTCCAATATTGATGCGTTGCTGAAGGCGCGGGTTGACGGTATCATCGCATCGATCGCCAAAGGGAGCAACGACTACAGCCATTTCCAGCAGCTGGCAGACAGTGGGGTGCCCCTCGTGCTCTTTGACCGGGTAGTGGAGCTCAGCCGTACGAGTATTGTTCGCATAGACGACTACCAAGGGGCGTACGAGGCGACGGAGCACCTGATTGAGCAGGGCTGCCGGCGCATTGCCCACTTTGCGGGCCAGCAAAAGCTCGATATTTACCAAAAGCGCCTCGAAGGCTACCAAGCTGCACTGCGGGAACACGGCTTGCCAGCCGACCCTTCGCTCGTGCACTACAGCAACGTCAAGCTAGAGGACGGCAGGAGCGGGATCAAGCAGCTGATGCAGCTGCCAGACCCGCCCGATGCTATTTTTGCCGCCAGTGATTACACGGCTATTGGCGCTATGCAAGAGCTGAAAGCCAGTGGCAAGCGCATCCCCGAAGATATTGCCATCGTGGGTTTTATGAATGAGACGTTCACCTCTTTTGTCGAGCCCGGATTGACCTCCGTAAACCAGCTCAGCGAAAACATGGGCAAGCTGGCGGCCAGCACCGTCCTGGAGCAAATCAGCAGCAGTAGGACCTTCGCGCCCAGAAAGGTGATCCTGACGCCAAAACTGATCGTTCGCGGATCCTCCCAAAAAAGCCAACTAAGCTCGAATAGCCAAAAAAGTATAAGCGACAGCTCCGTAGGGCAATAGCGCCTACACGGAGTGCGCGTACTAAGGGATTGCCGAATAATAAGTTGTGTGTATAGCCGAAGTTATTTTGTGCGCTAACAAGGCAAAAAACGTAACCATAGTGGGGCTACGGTGAGGCTTTTTAACGAAGTTAGCGTGCAAAAGAACAAGGCTAGATAGGTAAGTTATTGTTCGACAATCCCTAAGCAAGGGCAACACCAAGCGGCCAATAGAATCACTAGACAAGTAGTCCGGCAGGCCCAGAAATTTTTTTCAACTAGTGCAACCGATTGCACTAACTAAATCAAGCCAAAGAAAATGTCTGTAAAACGCCCTAAAGCACCTGTAGTCTTCAAGCCTAAATCGCTCACCCAACAGACAGACGACCGGTTGTTGGTCAACAGCCTGATTGCTGGAAACAGCAGTCAGCGGGCTTTCCAGTTGCTGTTTGACCGTTACCGGATTCCGCTTTACAACAAAGCTTTGCAACTGTTGAACTGTCACTTCCTCGCGGAGGAAGCCGTCGCTGATGTTTTTTTAAAAGTTTGGTCAAACCGAAAGGCACTGCAAACTTGCCTGCAACTGCGTGCCTATTTGTTCAAGGCTGTACACAACCGCTGTATAGACTATTTGCGCAAGCAGCGGGTAGAAGATTCCTACGCGCCGGAACAGCTCCCAGTGCAACAGCTGGTTTCTACCACGCCAGAACAGGATATGATGAGCAAGGAGCTGAAAGGGCATTTACAGGAAGCCGTCAATCAGCTTCCTCCCAAGGGCAGGGCCATTTTCCGGCTGAGCCGGGAGGAAGGGCTGACGTATTCAGAAATTGCCGAGCACCTAGGTATCTCCGTCAAAACCGTCGAGACGCACATACGCCGGTCGCTTTGCAATCTGCGGCACCGGTTCCAATGAAACTATGCTGGCCACAACGCTTGGTATCTCCTGCTTTGTCATTATATTTTTACTTTTTTTTACAACTAAGCCATTGATTATGTTAGAGCTATTCAACTTAGAAGGTAAAGTCGCGGTGGTCACCGGAGCAACAGGTACGCTGGGCCAGCAGTTTGTCGATGCGCTGCTAGGGGCCGGCGCCCGCGTCACCCTAGTGGGAAGAAACAAAGACCGCCTGCAAGCTATGGTACGAACCATCGGCAGCCGGGCCTTACCGCAAGAGGCCGATGTCCTGGACAAAGCACAACCGGAAGCGGCCCGGCGGCAAACCCTCGGAAAATGAGGGCGGATAGATGTGCTGGTCAATGCAGCCGGCGGTAACCTGCCGGGCGCTGTGCTGGCACCGGATGCCTCTTTTTTTGAACTTTCCTTGCCAGACTTCGGCAAAGTACTAGTGGAGTGTTTCAGAAATGACTAACCGAAGAAACCCAGTAAAACCAGGGCGCCCAAGCGTGAAATACGCTGTGCTATTTCGGACTAGTCGCACTAGAGCTCAACTTGCAGGGCAGTGTGCTGCCCTGCTTAGCATTCGGGCCGGCCTTGGCCGAGCAGGCATCTGCTGCCATTATCAATATTTCTTCTATGGCAGCCGGCCGGCCCCTGACCCGGGTGGGTGGGTACGCCGCTGCTAAAGCCGCCTTGGACAACTTCACCAAATGGATGGCCGTTGAAATAGCGCATCGGTACGGCGACAGCGTGCGGGTCAACGCTATCGCCCCCGGCTTTTTCATTGCGGAGCAAAACCGGGCTTTGTTGCAGAACGAAGATGGAAGCCTGACCGAGCGGGGGCAATCCATCATCAATGCCACCCCTATGGGCCGGTTCGGGAAACCGAAAGAACTGCAAGGCACGCTGCTTTGGCTGGCCAGCGAAGCAAGCCGCTTCGTTACTGGCACGGTAATCCCGGTAGATGGAGGCTTTAGTGCTTACTCCGGAGTGTAGAAAAACAGGTAAGTATGAAATGTATGCAAGAAAACTGGCGCTGGTTCGGCCCCTCCGACCCGACCACGCTGCCGGACATCAAACAAGCTGGGGCGGAGGGCGTCGTCACGGCCCTGCACCACCTTCCCAACGGCAGCGTTTGGCCGGTGGAAGCCATTATGAAGCGCAAAGCACAGATTGAGGCTACTGGCCTGAAATGGGAAGTGGTGGAGAGCTTGCCGGTGACGGAAGCCATCAAGCTTCAGCGCGGGCCGTGGGAGCAGAATATCGAACACTTCCAGCAATCTTTGCGCAACTTGGCACGCTGCGGTATCAAGACGGTCACCTACAATTTTATGCCAGTGCTAGACTGGACCCGCACCCACTTGCACTACCCGTTGTCTAGTGGTGCTCAGGCGCTGGGCTTTGAAAGCAATGCACTTGCAGCCTTTGACCTTTTCATCGCCCAACGTAAAAACGCAGCTGAAGACTACAGCCCGCCAACCCTCCAACGAGCGGAAGCTTGTTACCAACGTATGAATGAGCAGGAGCGCGAGTCGCTAGCCGCCGCTATCCTCTCGGGCCTGCCCGGAGCGGAAGAAACCTATACGCTTGCGGCTTTCCGGGCAGCCGTCAATCAATATCAGGATATCGGCCAAGCGAAGCTCCGCCAACACCTTGCAGATTTCATAGGGGCTGTGGCTCCGGTAGCACAGGAAGCTGGGCTCCGCTTGGCCATACACCCCGATGACCCGCCTTTCCGGCTCTTCGGCCTCCCGCGGATTGTAAGCACCGAGGAGGACTTGCGGTTTATATTAAATGCCTCCAATCTCACCGCCAACGGCCTCTGCTTTTGCACGGGCTCTCTTGGCTCCAGCGACGATAACGATGTGCCAGCCATGGCTCGTCGCTTTGCCCACCACATCCACTTTGTCCACCTGCGCAACGTCCAACTCAACAATCAAGGCGGTTTCTTTGAATCGCCCCACCTTGCCGGTAGTGTCGACATGTACGCCGTGGTGAAAACCTTGCTTCAGGAGCAGCAAAAACGCGGCGGCCCTATCCCCTTCCGGCCAGACCACGGCATGAAGATGCTCAGCGATTTTGAACGGCCGGCCCGGCCTGGTTACACCGCCATCGGCCGCCTCAAGGGGCTCGCTGAACTGAGAGGGCTGCAGATGGGCATCAGCCGGAGTATGGCCGAATAATGCTGTTGCTGCAAGCCGTACCGGAAGCGTTAGGGCAACCGGGAAAAGGAGGAGTAAGGCACCGCTGTTTGCCCCTACCCTATCTCCTATTCGCCAAAGTCGCTCCGGCGACGGAGTAAAAGGTGCAAAGCTGGAAAACGCGCTGGCTCCCTTTAGGATAAGGGGTAAAACAGGGCGTTTTCTGCTTATTATCCTATCCATGCTGAATGGTTACGAGTAAGCTTTACCAGGTACTCGTCAGCTATGCGGTCAGGAATCATGTGCTAATTAGGCTCTATATTCAATTTTCTGAACAAAATAAGGGTAAACAGCAATAAAAACGGTTGCGGATTCTGCAACCTCCACACTGTTGCCACTACCGCCTACTTGACTATCTGCCCCACGCCCCCTATATTTATGTTTATGGCAAAACGCAAAGCACAACATACCGGCATGCACCCCACCCTCGAGCAGCCCAGGTACTTCCCGGGCCTGCACGCGTCTCTTAGCGTATATATCCGTGATTGGCTGGCATCCCGCCTCCCCGGGCGCTACACCATTTCGGTGGAACGCGGGCTATCCATGACGGATGCATCCGGCGCATCAAAGCAGTACCAGCCGGACACAAGCATCGACCGCGCCGAAGCGCCAGATACGCCCTACGCGGATGCCATAGCCGTGCAGCCGCCCTCCTTTACGGTGGCTATTCCGAACCAGCCGCAGCGCTATGTCGCCATCCGGGACGGGGAGGAGCGCTTGGTCACTACCCTGGCCCTGCGGCGCTTGCCACGCAGCATATTAGAGCGTGTTCTCTACTCCTCCATGCTCTTCAAGTATTTATAAAGATCGCTATCCGTCGAAAGGATCACGGTGGTGGAAGTGTCGAAGGTATTCACGAAAGTTTCCATGCTTTTTACGAAGCTGTAGAGTTCTGCCGACCGGCTTGATTTGTTGTAGGCTTCGGCATAAATGCGGGTCGCCTCGGCATCGGCCTTCCCTTTGATGGTTTCCGCTTCTTTGTAGGCCTCCGATTGTATCTGGTTCAACTCACGTTCTTTCTCGCCGTTAATCCTTGAGGCTTCGCCTTCGCCCTCGGACCTGAACTTATCGGCAATACGAATTCGCTCACTCTTCATGCGGTCGTAGACCCGTTGCCGGACATCTTCGACGTAATTGATCCGTTTGAACCGGAAATCAACGATTTCGATACCAAGGTCTTTGGTCTCTTCATTGGCTTTTTCCTGAATAATATTCTGTATTTTTTGCCGGCCCACTTCGATCTGGACAAGCGAATCTTCGATCATTTCACTGATTTTCGCCGTAGTGTCCGCCTGCCGGTTGGTGTTCCTGACCACTTCTTCGAGACTGTGGCTGGCGACCTGATCCCGTGTCTCCCCATCAATGATATCATCGAGCCTGCTCTGCGCGCCCCGTTCGTCGGTGAGGCGTTTGTAAAACTGCAGCGGGTCTGTAATGTGCCACCGGGCATAACTGTCAACAAAAATAAATTTTTTCTCTTTTGTCGGGATTTGATTGGGATCGCCGTCCCATTCCATATAGCGTTTTTCGAAGAAATTCGCTTCCTGAACGAAAGGCGTTTTGAACTTTAATCCAGGCTCGGTCACCGCATCACCGATTGGCCGGCCAAATTGGGTGATCACAACCTGTTGCGTTTCGTCTACAATGTAGAGGCTTTGAGACAGAACGACAAGACCGGCAATAATAATAGCTATAATAAATATTCCTTTGTTCCTTTTATTCATCATCTTCTTTTTGAATATGTCAAATAGTGAATGAGCGCTTAGGAATGGTTCAATAATAAACCGCGATCCTTCTGCTTGTTCTTTTTTCTTAGTGATTTACTTCAATTCCTTTTTAAGCAGCGGAATCATGTTGTTGCCATTCTCAGAAGTAATGATTTTATTGCCGAGTTTAGGCAGCACCTCCTGCAGGGTTTCGAGGTAAAT
>CAZNSK010000110.1:0-20876 GCA_964575505.1 uncultured Phaeodactylibacter sp. | reverse complement strand
CCATCGAATTGCTGGACACCAAATCCGGTGGCAGCACTAACGTCATGGCGGCGCCTATTCAGTACCTGGGCCGGGCGGCCAGCGACATGAAGTACCGCTACAACTGGAATGCGCCCATCATCCGCTCGCAGAACGAGCCTGACACTTACTATCACGCCGCTCAGTTGCTGCTTCGTACCCGCGACCGCGGGCAAACCTGGGAAGAAGCTTCCCCCGACCTCACCCGCAACCAAATAGACAAACAAATCAAAGGCGGCGGCCCGTACACCGTGGAAGCCGTAGGCGCGGAGAACTACGGCACGATTAGCTACGTCATCGAATCCCCGCAAGAAAAGGGTGTCATGTGGGTGGGCACCGATGATGGGCTGGTACAGCTGAGCAGGGACGGTGGCAAGAGCTGGACAAATGTGACACCGGAAGGACTGGAAGAATGCCTGGTCAACGCTATCGACGTTTCGCCCCACGATACGGCTACCGCCTACATCGCCACTACCCGCTATAAATTCAACGATCACCGGCCGCGGCTGCTGAAGACGACGGACTACGGCCAAAGCTGGACGGACATCACTGGCAACCTACCGGACGGCGCTTACACCCGTGTGGTCCGGGAAGATCAGGAGCGGGAGGGCATGCTCTTTGCCGGCACGGAAACCGGCCTGTATCTGTCTATGGATGACGGGCAGAGATGGGAGCGTTTCAACCTCAATCTGCCCACCACGCCCATTCTCGACCTGCAGGTAGCGCACGGCGACCTCATCGTCGCCACTTCCGGGCGGGCGATTTGGATACTGGACGACCTGGAGCTGCTGCGTCAGTACAGGGGAACGAGTAAAGCGCCTAAGCTTTACCAGCCCGCCGATGTGCTTATGGACCACGGCGGCAGTGAGCTGGACGGTGCCGATGCCAAGGGTACGCACCCGCTGCGCGGTGTCAACCCGGCTACTGGCCTGGTCATTTACTATGAATTGCCGGATCTGCCCGATAGCCTGGAGCTGGAGCTGCGCATCATCAGCGAGGGGGGCGAGCTGGTCCGGCGGTTGAGCTCCGAAGCCGATCCAAGCTACGAATCTTACGCCGGCGGCCCGCCTGCTGAGCCCACCTTGCCCAAAGCAGCCGGCCTCAACCGCTTTGTTTGGGATTTACGCTACCCGGTCATGGAGGGCGTCCCCACTGCTTACATTGAGGGCAGCTACCGCGGGCATAAAGCAGCGCCGGGGCCATACCGGTTGGAGCTGAAAGCCGGGGAGCAGCGGCTAAAGACAAAGTTCCGCATCCTTCCCAACCCCTTGTACGAGCTCAGCCCGGAAGATTACGAGGCGTATCATCAGTTTATGGTATCCGTCGAGCGGGAGCTCAATGCCATGCACCGTATGGTGAATACCAACTGGATGCTGAAAGAGCAGTTGGAGTCGGTTATTGCCAAACTGGGAAAGGAGCAAGCTGCGCTAAAAAAACAAGCAGAAAACCTCCTGGGGCGGATGGCCGCCTGGGACAGCGAGATGGTACAGCGCAAGTCCAAAGCCTACGATGATGTGGAAAACTTCCCTAACAAGTTCACCGCCAATTACCTGTTTGCCATCAACCACGCCGAGAGCAGCCTCCCTCGGGTCAATCAGCCCACCCGGGACCGTATAGTTGAGCTCAATGAACAGTGGGCAGCTCTCCGGAAGGAGGGGCAAACGTTGCTGAAACAAGCGGTGCCGGCGCTGAATCAAAAGTTGTGGGAGGTCGGCATCGGCGCGCTGTGGGAAGCGGGGCAGTAGTGCTGATCTAATTTACGTGGAGGTACATGACTGCCCCGACGCTTAATCGGCCTCCGGCCAGCTGATAATCCGGGGTGCCTGTTGAAGCTGCGGGCTGCTTTTCATCTGAGTAAAAACATAGTAAAAGAAAATACAGAATAGGCTCAGCATCACAATACCGTCTGCCCGGCTGGAATAGCGCTGCCCCGTAAACGCGAAATCATTCAGCAAAAACAGGAGAAGGACGGAGACAAAAAGTGAAATGGGGATTTCCTTCCAGGCGGTAGAGGACTGTACCGTTATTGGTAGAATTAGCCCCGACAAGCCAAGAATAATGAATAAATTGAAAATATTGCTCCCAATGATATTTCCAAGGCTGCTGCTTTTATTCCAGCAGCCCTGCCATCGACTCCTTCAGCACCGAAGCGGAATGCTGTAGTGCTTGTTGTTCTTCCTCGTTAAGGTCGGCTACCAGTATTTTCTCGATGCCATCCCGGGAGACCAGGCAGGGCACGCTCAGGCAAATGTCTTCCAGCCCGTATTCGCCTTTCAACTTTACCGAAACCGTCAGCACGCTGTGGCTGTCACGCAGGATGGCTTGTATGATGCGCACGAGCGCCTGGCCTACCGCAAAGTTGGTTGCGCCCTTATAATCGATGATGTGGTAGGCCGAGTTCTTGACCGCCTCAAATATTTCTTCTCGTTTCCTTGGCCACTCGTCCTTTAGCCCGTTATTTTGGACATACTGCTGAATAGGCACTCCGCCCAGGTTGGTGAGGGACCAGGCCGCTAATTCACTGTCGCCGTGTTCACCAAGGATGTAAGCGTGTACACTCTTGACATCTATTCCGACTTCCTGGCTGATAAAGTATTTAAACCGGGCGCTGTCCAGCACCGTACCCGAGCCAAACATATGGCTGCGCGGCCAGCGGGAGTGTCGAAGAGCGACGTGCGTCAGGACATCTACCGGGTTGGTTACCATAACCACTACTGCCCGTGATTGTTGCTCGATGATTTCATCCATAACCCCCTCAATAATGGTCGCGTTGCGCTTGAGCAGTTGGAGGCGGGACTCGCCGCTTTTCTGCGCTGCGCCAGCGGTAATCACAATGACCCGTGCATCACTGTAATCTGCTGGGGTGCCGCGATAAATAGATACGGATGGGTAATACGGCAGGCCATGGGATAAATCAGCAACTTGGCCATCCGCTAAATTCTGGTTTTTGTCAATCAGGCAGATGCTTTCGGCCGCGCCACTTTGGGCCAGTGCGTAGGCAAAGGTAGCACCGACTGCGCCGGCACCGACGATGACGACCTTGCGTTTATTAGAAGGGGTTGAAGGCATGATGGAGGTGGTTATGCGGTATGAAGTAACAAAAGGTAAACCGTAGCTGGCCCATAAAGTTCGGAGCCAGCCCGGTGTTGGCACTTTTGGCTTCGGAACTACAGGCTAAGCGCCCGACGCATCAAGTCTGTTGATAATCGGGCGGTCTTCTTTTGGGTAATTGGCGCTCTCAACTCTTGTAGCATGAAGTTGAATTGGGCGGGTAGGTTGACCGTTTTCCCGCTCCTGCCGCAGTTGCTTTGCTTGCAGGTGGATACAGGGTGAACGGGCAGCCTATTTCCGGTTGGGAAGCAATGTGCCCCGTATTATTGTCCCGGAGGTGGCCACAGGGTCTTGTGGCTCAGCTGAGTGGAGGTGCGCCTGATTGAACAGCTCAAGTGCAAAGTAGGCGTTGGGGCCTTCTTCGCCTTTGAGGTTTAGCTTAGCGCTCAGCAGCAGAGCATCTTTCAGTTGCCCACAGTTACTATGGTCTAACTGCAGGGTTTCGATATCTTCGAAGTAAAGGATTTCTTCGAGCCCAACCATATCGTCGTAGGCCGTGAGGCATTCATCCTTGTAAAGCTTAAGCTGGGGGCAGCAATCCGCTTGCCGCATGGCCCGGTAGCCAGATTGTTCAAAAAGCTTGCATATGTTGATACGGCCCAGATCGTTGTCCCCTTCCTTCAGAACCCTGACTTCCCGGGCTTTAGTGTACCCCTTTTTGAAAACGTAGAAATAGACCTTGCCATGCGGTTTTATATTGACGGTGCCCTGAAACGTCCCGTCGGCGCGGATGTCCAGTGACTTCATATTGGCAAAGTCAAAATCATTGGGGCTTTGCGTATACTTTAACTTCGCATTGGCTATTTGGCCTTTAATCGCTGCGATTTGCCCTTTGACAATGAAAGAATCAGGATGGGGCTGCCAGGCGGTGGTTATTAGCCACAGCATTAAAAAAGCAGAAAAAACGTAGAGGAGGAATTTAAGCTGCATTTTGATTTTGGGGATTATGCGTTTCGGGAAATCAGGTGTTAAATTTGAAACGCTAAAAGTAAGAAGAACAATGTTGTATTCCAAGCCCACTCCGTAATTTTTGTACGGCAGGAAGGTTTAATCTTTCTTTTTAAGGGTGAAGTATTGCGTTTTACGTTCTGCTTCCGGGTTGAGGGGGATGGCATAACGCTTGTTTTCGGGTTCGTACCCTGGCTTGGACAAAGAAAGGGTAAAGAAGGTGGAGTCTTTGTGGGCGCGGAACTGCAGGATAAAGGTGCCATCCGCTTCAGTGGAGATAGGAGGTTGGTTGTGATCAACTGCCCCCACGGCTACGCCAGGCAGGGGGAAATCGTCATCGGCATCGCGGACCTCCCCCATTAGCTGCCGGTCGCGCAGAGCCCAGGAGTCTTTCCCCAAGTTTCGCATCAGATAATCCAGGGTATCGCCCCCGGCGACAAACAGGAAGAGACCAAAGAAAACGATCAGCAGGATGGCTGCGGCGCGGTCCACCGTTTTTTTGTAAAACTGGTCAGACACATCCTGATAAAACCGGCTCAGAAAGCGGGTGAATGCGCTGAAGCTATCTTTTATGCGTTGCCAAAGGGCATGGAGTGGTTGCATAGGCGTATCAGGTATTCGTATAAAAGCGATGCCATTTGCTCACAGTGGGGCATTTCCTGGTAGATGAAGCAGCTCTTATTCTATTACTTTAACGGCTGGGCACCGCCTTTCGTTGTTCGGAGCCAGTTTTGTTGCGGTGTCAGACGAACCACAGTGGCTGGCTGTAAGCGGCGCACAATGGGTCCCAAAGGATAGTGCGAGGCGCTAAAAGCCCATAAGGCGCATTTGCGCCCCCACAACGGCGAGGCTCCAGCCGTCGATTTGCAGGGCAGAACCGATAGCCAGGCCCAGGAGTAGGTTCGAAAGGGCTAATGCGAAGTACCAAATGGCACCGTATACGAACTTGGCGTTAAGTATCCTGGACCTTGGCATTGGGAGCGCCAGAAAGTCCTTGGCCGTCCCCTCCGATGAGGCATGGCTTGCTGCCCTCTTTCGCTTTTCAGTTGGTAGAGGCATGGAAAAAGCTAGGAGGCTGCCTCAGGGCAGCCTCCATAACCAACGTGTTACACTATTTTTAGAATAGGTTTGTATTTTTTACTGACGGCTGCCCGGCTGACCGCCCGGTTACAGCTTGGTGACAGTAGCCAACCTGCTTCACACCCGCCCGCATCTGCACCCCAACTGGCGCTCAGGGCTGTAAGGCAGCTACTTTGGCATGCACAGGGCAAAGGTATTGTCTCCATTGGCTGTGGTAAAGCCCGGCTAATTCGTACGGGTATAGGAATACGCATTCATGTTGTCGGATTAGCCTGGGCAAAGGTGGGGGGCGGCGGTTTTTTGGGGTTATACAACCAACTGTTTTCGAACCGCCCCCCACGCATCATGCCAGGATGACCTTGGCAAGAACATTGGGGTTTAGTTTCCTGCCCTGAGGGTCAGCATTTTTTAGGTGTTTACTCGGAGTGTGCAATCGGCTGGCTCTGAGTTCCAACCGCTGGCTTTGCACGAGCTGTTTTGAACTTTTAGGGTGTTTGGTATCTTCAGGCTTTGCGATAGGCTGATTTTTCTATAGTGGGAAAAGCGCCCGGCTGCAAAGCGGCAATAACTATGATTCAAATTTAATCCTTTAGGCCTTTGGTTACATGGCCAGGATATAACCGATAGACAAATAGCTATATCCGTTGCTGGATTTTTGGCAATTGGGGTTGTGAGTGCTGGGGTAGTTGTTGGTTTAGGCGTCCTGCCAAATAATATTTGAAGCTCTGGCCAGTTGGCAGTTGCATTATCGGTCTGGCTGGCTGAGCCGCTCTATCTTCTGTCTTGCCCAAAGTGCAAATACCTCAGTAATTAGATCGCCCATATCTTCGGTCAGGCGGCTGTACAACTTTTTTAAGGCGTCAAGGCGGTGTTGCTTGCCGGTATTCGTGAATATGGCAGACAGGGTAGCTAACAGCAGCAGAGCGCCTTGTATGTCAGCCTGGGTCACTTTCGGGTCCTGCCCTTCAGTGGGCGCAGTGCTGAGCTTCGTGTACATTTGGCCCACTCGTTCCAGCAGCAGGCGGTTTTCGCCATCGCCGTGGCGCTCGTAGATTAGCAGCAGCTCCAGCAGCCTGGCCTTGTAGGTAAGGTCCAGCCGGTGCCCGGTAGTGATGTCCTCGTCCTGCAGCTTGTTGATGTAAGGCTCGGCACTGCCATAGTCGCCGGTAAGGAAATAGGCGGATGCCATCAGGAAGTACAGTACCATAAGGTGCTCCGTAGGGGGCTTGAAAGACTCGAGGGCTTCCTTTATATGCTCAATGATGGCGAGGGCAGTGCCCCATTCGCCAATGCCCACGTAGTAAGCAGTTAGTAAATAAATAAGGGTGTAGTCGTTTCTGGAGGTTTTTTTGTCAATGATGATGTTGGCGGCTTCCTGCTGCATAGGCTGACTGGGGTCAAGCCCCAGGGCTTGTTTGAATTCATCCAGGTGTTCCTCAAAGGGCTGGCGCTGGCCTGTTTCAATGCAGGAATTGGCCAAGGCCAGGAGGGAGAGCAGGTACTGTTGCCGGTTTTGGGTTTTTCTGGTTTCGTTCCCCTTAAATAGATCAATCATATGGCCTACTTGTGTGAACATCTTTTTGAAATCCTCCGGGTAACTGAAGCGGTCCCGCTTAAGGTAAAGAGAAGTAGCAAACAAGCCCCGCAGTGCGGCATCAAACGGGAGGTCTTGCTTGGCCCCGGGTACATGCAGCAGCTGCTTGAACACGGGGGAGGCCTCTTCAATGGCCTCATCGGGTATCCGGCCTTTTGTGCTATAAAACTGAATAACTTCCTGGTCGTCCATAGTGTCGAGGACCGCCTGGGTGCGCCTGAGCTGCAGGCGGCAGGCCTGGCGCAGCTCCGACAGCCGGTTGAAGTCGCGGCTCCGGACAAGCGTCAGCAGGGCTCGGCGCTCGACCATCAGCAATTGCAGCGTATGGAGGTCGCTCATAAAAGACTCGCCTTCCCGAGCTTCTTTTTTGGCCTTTTCAAGCAGGGCTATTGCTTGGTGCCCTAAGCGCTTATCCCTCAGAACCTGAAGGTCTTGCAGGTATTTGTATGGCTTAAAGCCCGCTTTGTCCGCGTGAAGGGACCGGAGGGCGTCAAATATGAAGTCGTAGAGGCGGATGACATTCAGGGAGGTGAACAGCTTAGGGTGCCGGGTTTTGCTTTCTTCCAGGTGTTTTTCTATAAATGCCGGCCGAGCGCCGGTGCTCAGCCGTTCGGCTTCTTTGAGCATGGCTGACAAAAGTTGATAAAGCCGGAAGTGCTGCTCGGAGGGCTCTTCTGACTTGCTGGACCGTTTAACGGCTACAGAAAGGGCTCGCTTTTCACTCTTGGTAAGCCGTTCCAATACTTCGATCGTATCATTTAGCTTCATGGTTTCTTTTTTTGCCGCTTTAGGAGGTTTTAAAGCTCCGTTTGCAATACCTGCCCGTCGGCAGTGTAACGCTCTTCATTGCATCGCTTGGTCATATCCTCAACGAAGGGCATGTAAAGCGGGCGTCTCAGGGGAGGCCTGACTATTCGAACTCCCGGGGGTCAATCTGGTAATTTGGGGTGTCAGTGTCAATGTATTTGATGATTTACATGGATTACTGCCGGTGTTGCGCTCCTGATTTGCTGAACCGCAAGGTATGAATTTTGATTTAAATTTTTTTTGACTAAAAAACTAATTTTTTTCAATTTGGATTTTTATTTAAGTCAAAATTCCTCTACTTTTGATTCCAGACGAGGTGTTAGGCTTCTTGAAGAGCCCCCACTCAGCAACTAATCTACATTAATAGCAAGCAATAAGATATTGGCGCCACTGAAAATGCTGTTCAGCTGTGTTTCTCAGCCCTGAATCAGGTAGGCTCGAATTTCTGTAGTGCTTTCCATTTACAATATACACCGTATTTCGATGCCGTGCAAGGCGGTATTTAAGGTAGGCGTAAATTGTTTGCCCAAATTAAGATGAATTTTCTTTTTTGAGAATAAATATATAGCTGCCAAAAATTCGTTAGGCAGTTTTTAAAAATAAATTAGAGTTTTCTCAGGTAAAACAGACATCATGGCAAGATCAATTTTAATCCCAGCGGGGCAGCAATTGCATATCGTTATCAACGATATCATCTTTTTCAAGGCAGGGGTAGATGGTGCCCTTCAGCGGGAAAGCGTGGGCAACCCCACCGTCATCAACGATATCATCTTCCTTAGAATGGAGGGTGGAGCATCTATCTCATTTGATCCTGCCGATATTACGGAAACCAGTGATGGGGTCAGGATCAACGTGGACCCGGCACCTGCGCCGACCTCCGGCGACCCCAACAAACTAGTGGTGTTCGACCCCACCGAATGTTATGTGCAAATGAGCGGTGATTCTATTTTGGTTTCCAGATGGGCCGATGACAAAGGCATCAAACGGAAACTATTCGAAAAATATGATTTTGAAGATTTAGACTATTTGGCTGTTGTTAAAGACAGTGCTTCGGGCAGGCCGGTCTTCAATCTCTATGGTAAGTAAGCCGAGCTAAAAGAGGGGTTGGGCAATACTAATGCGGTTCATAGGTAATAGCCTGGCCTGCCATTAAGCAGCCCCGTTACCGGTACATACCAAGTAAGAAGGAGGAGTGGTTTTAGCTTCCTCTCCGCTCAAACAGCCCTAAAGAAAGCAAGCCTTTCGGCAGGGTTGCGGTAAGGCGGCTGGCCATATTCCTCCTCTGCTACTTTCCTAACAGCATGGGTAATGGGGGGAATTGCTTTAGCTGCCGTGGAAAGTAGCACTTTTGGCATAAGCCCGGTTGGTAATGGGCACTGCGGGCAGGCCCTGTGGCGCCCTATAATAGGATTAATTAAAAAAGCAACTAGTATGCAAAAAGCTATGATCAAAACGCTGGAGCCTGGCATGTCCACTACAATGCGGCCCCAAGGCAAGGGGCCGGGTGCAGTACAACCCGCCCGGCGGGCACTGACCGTCGCGGAGGAAACCCTGATGGTAGCCCGGAAGCCAGACTATTTTGTCAAAATTCCGACCCAGCGGGGGTTCCAAATGTTCCGGGTAAGCGATATTGTGCGAATTGAAACGCATAGCTATTTCGTCAAAACCCACAATAAGGCTGCGGGCAATGGCGATGGCAATTCTACCCATCTCTACACCACTTGGGGAGGGTGCTTCCAAATGAACCGGAAAATTGCGGATTGGATTAAGCTGTTAGCACCCGCCGGCAGTTTTCGGCAGGCCCACCAATCGCATCTAATCAATACCCGGCACATCCGCCGCCTCTACGACGAGGATGGCATGGTAGTGGAAATGGTGAACGGTGATTTGGTGCCGGTATCCGTTCGGCGAAAATCAGAGTTGATCGATGAGCTGGAGGGAACGGTATTGCCTAATAGCCCGGGGATAATTTAGGGGCTCCTTTGGGGCGGGAGTATTCAAAAATGTGGTGTTGTATGCAGAGACGCTGAGCTTGACTATGCGTAGACGGGCTATGGTAGAGTTTCAGTAGAAATAGGTTCCGTGTACGCGCTCCCTTCGGCCCTGACTGTAATGAGCCCCGAAACAGCCATTAATGGCCTTTCTCGTCAGGTTGCCCCCCATGCTATTCAAGTTGCATCGGGGGCGTATGGCCCCTAACCTCTCCCTTTACTAAATTGCATAGACTTGTTTGGCCATTGCGAACACCCAGGACAAGTGCTCGCCACCGGCTATAAACTACATCGCATTTGCACCTGTTTCCACTATGTTTAGTATCGAAGCAGCCTAAAGCCCATGTTGGCCCGGGTCGCTTCATAGTTTAGGCAAATATGGTCTAAAGCACCGTAAAACGTAAATACTATGCCAGACCAATGGCTGGAGATGTGGAACCAACGCTACCGCAGTCCGGGCTATGCCTATGGCAAGGCCCCCAACGAATTTCTCAAAGCTCAGCTTTTACAGCTTCCCAAAGGGCGGATACTCTTCCCGGCGGAAGGGGAGGGCCGCAATGCTGTATTTGCTGCTGTTCAGGGCTGGGAAGCCCACGCCTTCGATATTAGCGAAGCGGGCCGTCAAAAAGCGGTTGCTCTGGCTGAAGAGCGGGGGGTGGCCCTGCAGTACAAGGTTGGCGCCCTGCCTGAGTTGTCTTACCAGGAAGCGCATTTCGATGCCATTGGGTTAATCTATGCTCATTTTCCGCCTCCTATCCGCTCTGCTTACCATCGCCTGCTGGCCACCTTGCTTAAAACGGGCGGGAAGGTGCTGCTTGAGGCCTTTAGCAAAAACCACCTGGCTTACCGGGCGGAAAACCCTTCCGTGGGCGGCCCTCCTAGCTTGCCGGCCTTGTTCTCCATCGAGGAGGTGAAGCGGGATTTCCCCAATTTTGAAATCGATCTGCTGGAGGAGCGGGTGGCCAGCCTGAACGAAGGCAACTGCCATGTAGGGGAGGGGTCGGTTATCCGCTTTGTAGGGACTAAGCTGGGGTGAAGCACGCTTCCTAAAAAGGTAGGCAACGCACAAGGCGTTGCCTATCCCAAAGTAGTGTATGAAAGCTTTCGATTTAGGTTGTAAAGGCGCTAAGGCCTGTTGTGGAACAGCCTAAACAGTGGCCTCACAAATATATTTCGTCCGCAGAAATAGCGCGTTCCTTTCTCCAGGGCCTGTACGATCGACGCCGCAGGCTCCTTTTGTACCGAAGCACTGTTACGGCGGTTGCTGATTAAAATGCTAAAACCTATAATTATCAAGTGTTTCTGGCAAAAGTAGGGGAAAGAGAGAGCCTTGGATAGTAAAAAGGCGAAGTTTGCCAACCGGCATATCACCAGCAGATGCCGGCTTGGCCCGAGTGCATTTATAGCAAGCCTAAAAATAAAATCTGATTGAAAAATGAAAGTCTGGCTCCAACTATTGAGCCCTTCTCCCTTTGAAAAGGCGGGTAGGATATTGGCCTGTGGATACAATCTGCAATGCACTCAATATGAGGGATAAAAAGACGTTCATTTTAGCCACCGGATTTGTTCTTCTATGGAACTCGGGTTTCGTCGGAGCCGAGTACGGGCTGCCGTATACCGGGCCGTTTACCCTGTTGTTTTGGCGGTATCTGGCAGTGGTCCTGATCCTGCTGGGTTACCTGCTTGCGAAAGGGAGGTTGCAGTGGGTAGGCTGGAGGGCAGCCGCTTTTCAAATGGGGGTTGGCGTCCTGGCGCATGGCGCTTGGCTGGCTTGTGTGCTGCTCGCTCTGGACAATGGGGTGCCGGCGGGCATTGTAGCTTTGGTCGTAGCCCTGCAGCCGCTGGCCACGGGCGCGCTGTCGGGCTTGGTGACCGGTGAGCCCACCCGTTTTTACCAGTGGGTGGGCCTATCCCTCGGTTTTATAGGCGTCTTGTTAACCGTTGCTTTCCGGATAGACTTCAAGAGCGCTTCTTCTGTCTTTGGTTACCTTATTCCCCTGGGAGCCGTTATAGGCATCACTGTAGCTACCCTGGCACAACGGAGGCAGGAGCTAAAGGAAGGGGCCTGTACCTTGGCTGTAAGCCTGAAACTGTTTTACCAGAGCCTGGGCACGGTGGCGGCAGCGGTCATTCCCGCCATTGGTTTTGAAAAACTAGCCACCCAATGGGAGCCGGCCTTCATCTACGCTATGGCCTGGCTGGCCTTTGCCGTTTCGCTGGGCGCTTATGCCCTGATGTGGCGGCTGATTGAGCGCATCAACGCCACACGGGTCGCCAGCCTGTTTTACCTGGGCCCTCCGGTGACGATGTTCATGGCCTGGATCGCCTTTGGGGATCAGGTTAAAGTGATGGACGCGGTGGGCATAATGGTTGTATTTGCCGGGGTAGGGCTGGCGCAGCTAAAAGCGGCTGGCGCTCATTCAAAAACTTAACAAAAATTTAGTGCCCGGAATACCTTCTAGTCATACATGGGGCCGTTCTTTGCAAAAAAGCCACGTGACTATGGTAGTTCTGACGGTTCTGGGCTGGGTACTCTTCAGTTTTGTGCTGTTCGTTTTGTTGTATAGCCTGGCTGGCTTGCTATGCTTTACCATCCCTGTTAACAAGCGGTATCAAAACATCAAACGGGATATCGAAATTTTCGTAGTGTCCAATGGCGTGCACGTCGATTATGTCCTGCCGAGTATTTCGCCCTATTTCGATTGGAAAAAGGTGCTAGACGACCGCCACTACGATACGCCCTTTACCGAGCACAGCTATCTCGGGGTAGGTTGGGGCGACCGTGGCTTCTACCTGGAAGTAGACGAGTGGAAAAACCTTAAGCCCAGGGTAGCTGCCCGGGCCATGCTCATACCCAGCCCTACGCTGATGCATATCACTTCCCATGCGCAGCTGCCCACCGACCACAAACGCCTGGAGCGCATCCACCTGAGCGCCGATCAGTATCTGCAATTATGCAACTACATTTGCAGTTACTTTCAGGAGCAAGACAGCAGCGTTATTCACCTGCCGGGTAAAGGCTATACGGCCAATGACAACTTCTACGAAGCCCGGGGTTCCTACCACGCTTTTGGCACTTGCAACTTCTGGATTAACCGGGGGCTGATTCAGATTGGGGTGCGTGCTCCGGTTTGGTCGCACGGTGGTGGCGGTATTTTTTACCAACTTAGGAAGGCTTTGCCCAGGTCAGCGACTGCTTAATTGTACCCTGGTCTATTGTCATCCGGCTAACCAATAAAGCACTTCCCCTTTGAAGTTGTCCTGCCCTTTTTTATACCTTTAGTTGATGGACTACTGCGTACTACTACTGGGCATCATGGTCTGGCCTTTGACCGGTGCTGTGGGGCAAAGCACTGCCCTGGATGAATTGATAGCCTGTGTGGAACAGCAGTACGGGCCCGATAATCTTTTGATCAATGGCAGGTCCTACCAACCGGTTAACCTAAGGGCAGAAGGGCACCCGTATTTTCAAACGGCTACCTGGCAGCCGGGCGTGGTTTACCTGAACGGGCAGCCCTTCACAGCCCAAAAGCTGAACTACAACCTGGAACGTCAGCAGCTGGCCATCCAATACGACCGGCCTAATGGCACTTATCAGAAAGCAGTGGTGTCTCCTCTGCTGCTCGACTCCTTCCGCATTGGGAAACACCGGTTTATCAATTACCGCCTGATTGCACCCGGGCAGGATGAAGTGCGCTATCTGGAAAAAATCTTCGAAGGGGAGCTGGCCTTCTACCGCTATCAGAAAAAAGTACTTACGGCTCCTTCCAGCAGTACACCTTACGGAAAATACAGTGGCCTCAGGGATGTGTATTACCTGCTTAGGGGCGGCCAAGCCTACCGGGTTACCAAGAGAAGAGACTTTCTGGCTTGCTTCCCGGAGCACAAATCGCAGGTGAAAAAGTACATGAAGAAGCACCTCCCGAGGTGGAAAAAAATGACAGGCCCTCAGTTTGTCGAACTCCTTAAATTCTGTTATGACCAAATCTAAAGGGCTCCTGCTTTTGCTATGTTTTCTTTGGGCTTCCGGCTTTAGTCAGCAGGAGGGAGTCGTTATTGGTCGCACCTATAACGGTTTGGACTGGCCTGCTTTCGTCAACAAAGTGGAAGAGGCGCATCCGGTTCGGATTTTTTATCACGAAACGGATGTGGTTGCTTTTAAGCCACCGCAATTATCTGGTGAAGTGCCTTTGATCAGCTTTCTGAAAGTGCAGCTGCCCGATTGCAATATCACGGCTGATGAGCGGGGGCATATTTTCATCAATGAGGCGTTCCCCATCGTAACCGAGCTCTCCAAAAACATTTATCCGAAGGTCATACCGCCCAATGGCAATACGCCGAAATCACCCGATGGAAAAAAGAATTTAGCGATCACCTCAAACCAGTATATCGGGGAAGTCATTATAATCGGAGACGCCCGCGCAGGAGCGGGTCAATCCGAAGTCACGCTCCGGGGCGAAGTGCGCAGTTTGTCCGGTGAAGGTGCACTGCCCGGCGCTACCATTCTGATAAAAGAGCTGGGGACCGGCTTGGCTACGGATGAAAGAGGGGCTTATGAAATAACTCTGGATAAAGGAACCTATACCCTTATAGTCAGTCAGCTCAACCATTTGGAGCAGGAATTCAAGCTTAACCTGCTGTCCGATGGGGAGTACGACTTCCGACTTGAAGGCAAATCCACCCTGCTTAAGGGCGTGACGGTTACCTCCAAAGAATTTGACCGGGTACAGAGTACGAAAATGGGGTTCGAGCGGTTGACGACGAAGGGGATTGAAGAAATTCCACTGGTACTGGGCGAGAAGGATATCCTGAAAGTGGCGAGCCTGCTGGCCGGTGTACAATCGGTGGGGGAGGGGACAGCCGGCTTCAATGTCAGGGGTAGCCCGGCGGATCAGAACCTGTTCTACATCGACAAGGTGCCCGTTTACAATACCTCGCATTTGCTGGGCTTTTTCTCGGCTTTCAACTCGGATGCGATTAGCGAGTTCTCCATTTCCAAAAGCAATATCCCGGCTAAATTTGGCGGCCGGCTGGCTTCGATTTTTGACATTACCGCCCTGGAAGGCGATAAGGAAAAATACAAAGTCAGGGGCGGTATTAGCCCGATCACCGGTAATATACTTTTCGAAGGGCCGGTTCAAAAGGAGAAGAGTTCGATCATGGCCGCAGTGCGGTCCACCTATTCCAACTGGATCCTGAAGCGGATTCAGAACGATGATTTTAACCGGACGCGGGTCAATTTTGCCGATGGCATTGTAAAGTTTGCTCAGCAGCTGTCTTCCAAAAGCAAAATACAGGCCTTCGGCTACTACAGCTTTGATGATATCAACTTTGCGGGGTCCACCAACTTTGACAACAGCAACCTGGGCGGCTCCCTATCCTGGAGTCACTTTTTTAATCAAAACCTCAATTCAAACCTCGCCATTATCAGCAGCCGTATGCAGCTGGGGGTGGAGGACCGCGAAATCCCCTTTGAGGCCTACCGGCAAAATAGCGAGTTGTTGCATCAGGAGGCGCGTATGGACTGGTCCTGGCGGGTGCACAGCCGGCATGAGCTGACCTTCGGCGCTAATGCTATTCTGTATACCAATGACCGGGGGGCTTTTCTGCCTTCCAACGAAAGAAGCCTGATTGAGCCTATTGAATTTGACGTCGAAAAGGGGCTTGAGGCGGGTGTCTACCTGAGCGATGAATGGCGGCCCACAGACCGGATCACGCTGACCGGCGGGCTTCGTTACAACCACTACGGCTACCTGGGGCCACAGGAGGTCTTCCAGTACCAGGAGGGCGAAACCATCTCGGAAGAAACGGTTACCGATACCCTGCAGTTTCAGCGGGGCGACCGAATCGTTACGCACGATAATATCGATTACCGGATTGCTTTGAAATATTCCATCCTGCCCAATCTGTCCGTCAAGGCTTCCTACAACACTTTACATCAATATTTCTTCCTCTTGTCCAATACCATTGCCCTGGCCCCGACGGACCGCTGGAAGCTCATCGACTATCATACCGACCCGATGTCTGGCCAACAAGCCTCCTTTGGCCTATACGGCAGCACCGCCGACAAACAATACAACTGGTCTACAGAGTTTTATACAAAACAGGTCAATGAACTGGTCGAGTACCGGGACGGAGCCAACTTGCTGGTCAATGAATTCCCGGAGCGGGATATCCTGCAGGGGGACTTGGATGCATGGGGCATAGAGTTGACGTTTAGGAAACCCCGGGGGCGCCTAAATGGCTGGATTAACTACACCTACTCCCGGTCCCCGGTGCTGGTCCGCGGAGAAGACGAGGCGAGTTCTATCAATTTTGGCAAACGCTACCCCAGTAACTTCGACCGGCCCCACGTGGCGAATGTGGTCCTCAATTACAAGGTTATCCGCCGTTTCAGCCTTTCGGCGAATATGGTATACCAATCGGGGCGCCCCATTACCTACCCGACCAATACGTATACGCAAGGGGGCTTCCGGATTATCAACTTTAGTGAACGAAACCGCTACCGTATCCCGGACTACTTTAGGGTAGACCTGTCTGCCAAATTGGAGGGTAATCTTAAAAAAGAAAAGCTCTTGCATGGCGCCTGGGTGGTTTCGGTGTATAATGTGCTGGGGCGGGATAATGTGTTTAATGAGTATTTCCGGTACAGCAACAATAACCTGGCGGGCTACCGGCTCTCCATTTTTGCCAACCCTATTGTCTCTATCAGTTACCAGTTCAAATTTGGAAATTATGAAAATTAAAGAGGTGCTTAGGCCACGCAGGTACAGGCTGTATGTGCTGGCGATTGTGGCCTTGAGCATGGTGGCCTGCGAGGAATACTTCCTTCCCGAGCTTGAGGATTTTGACCCTATACTTATCGTTGATGGGGGCATTACCAGTTTGCCGGGGCCTTATACCGTAAGGCTCATCCGGTCCTCTGGGGTATTAGAACGCGATCAGCAACCCGTCGAAGAAGCCGTGGTAATGATCCTGGAGGAAGGTGGCGAACAGGAAACCCTGACGGAGGCAGAGCCCGGGCATTATGCTACCTCAACTGATGGCCTACGGGGTACCCCCGGCAAACGCTACAAGATCAGCATTCAGCTTCAGGACGGGCGCCAATACGAATCGGCTTATCAACTCATGCCGGACCCAATTGCTATTGATTCGGTAGGGGTGGATTTGGAATACCAGTATCTGAATATCGATGAGCCGGAGGTGCCTGGCTATCAGTTCCACGTTACTACTAAACTGGCGGAGCAGCCCGACAACTATTTAATGTGGTCCCTGCAAGAGACCTTCAAATACCAATCCGATTTCACGATAGATTACCTGTATGATAACCGGAGCATTCAGGTTTATCCTAATCCTACTGAGTTTCAGACTTGCTGGCGTACCAATCAGGTTAATGAAGTTTTCACCTTCAACACCGCTATGCTGTCGCAGCCTAAAGTCGAACAATTCCCGCTGCACTTTGCCAGGGCCGATCAGCGGGAGGTCTCCATCCGGTATAGTTTGCGGGTCCGGCAATTTGCACTTAACGAAGCGACCTTTACCTTCTGGAATAACCTGCAGCAGCAAATTGAAAATCAGGAGTCGATCTACAACAGCCAGCCTTTTCAAATCCGGGGTAATGTTTTCAATGTTAGTGACCCCGATGAGGCGGTTTTGGGGTACTTCATGGCCGCCGGTCTGGACGAGCAGAGGGTTTTCGTAGACCACCCTAATGAATTAGACCTGAATTTTTCCTATTGCGATCCCGACTATATGTCCTATGGCTCCATTGGGCTGATCCACCCGTCAAACTGGCCCATCTACGTTTATGAGGATGAAGCCGGAGACCGGGCGGTGGCAAACGATGAGTGCTTTGACTGCCGGAAACTGGGCGGCACGACGGCCCGGCCAGACTTTTGGGAAGACTGATTGGCTCCCCTACATTTTATCATACAACTGCATTACGGCGCATGAAACCGTTTATCAATATTCTCATCCTGACCTGTACGCTATTTGTTGGCTGGCCTTCGTCCCTGGCTCAGCTTCCCTGTAAGGCACTGCCATTACCACAGGAACAAGTCACCCTGCACCTGGACCGCAATGTGTGCCTGGCTGGAGAAACGATCTGGTTCAAGGCCTGGTGTTTTGTGGATGGCCAGCTGGGCCGGGAGCTGAGCAGAGTGCTGTACGTGGAGCTATTCGATGAAGAGGGGACAGCCATTGTGCAGAATAAATATTTATTAAGAGGCCATAAAGCTGCCGGTGCGATACAGGTCCCTGTGGACGCCCCCACCCGGTATTACTACCTGAAAGCTTACACGCGCTACATGCGCAACTTTTCGCCGGCACATTTTCACTACCAACAGCTCACCATTGTCAACCCGCTTATTGAAAACGCGACCATCCCTGCCGGTTCTGCAACTGCGGATGAAGCCCCGGCCAATGGGCCCCTGCCCTCCATCGGGGTGCCCCGTGAAGGCCACGCCCTTCAGGTGCTTTTAAACCAGGAAAAGTATCGGCCTCGTCAGGAGATCCGGTTAGGCATTAGCGGCAATCGCCCGCTTTCGGCGGAGCTCTCCGTATCGGTGCGCATGGAGGGGTTGGGGCATCAGCCTCATCCGGACGTGCTGCGCCAGAACCCATGGCTGCAAACCGCTTGTCAGCAGGACCCCTTCTGCCGTGCCCGCCACAGTCTGGAAGGGCGCCCCCCTTCCTCGGGCCCGAAAAAGGCCGGCGATTTGCAGTGGCTGCCAGAGACCAGGGGGTTGACGGTTAGCGGTTTTATACAAAATGAAGAGGGGAAGAAGGTCGTCGGTGCAAAGGCTATAGTAGCCGTAGTCCAGGATGCGCCTATGTTACACATGGGCGCCACAGATGAGCAAGGGGTATTCCATATCAGCCTACAGCATATGCAGCATCAGAAGGTGTTGTTTGCCGGCACACCGGACGAAAAACACAGGGTATTCATCCGGAATGACTTCGATGCCGATCTTCCTGTCATTTCCAGCGTGCCTGTACAGTTTGACTCTACGCTTCACCGCCTGCTGGCCGCTTTAAACCTGCATCAGCAACTGGATCGGGCCTACCCGGAACCTGAAACCCGGCCCGCTTTTAAGCCCCACCCGCTCTACGTCCCGGCCACCAATCTGCTGGCCCCTGACCGCCGTATTGTACTGGCGGACTTCATCAAGGTGCCGACCATGGAAGAGGTATTTACAGAAATTTCGGCTGGTGTGGCGCTCCGGAAAAACGGGGAAAAAACAGGGCTTAGTGTATTCAATGATGTGCAGCAGCAATGGTATGAATCACCCTTGGTGTTGCTGGATTATGTACCGGTATTCGACATTGAAGAATTGCTGAAAATCAATCCGGAAAAAGTCGAAGCCATAGCGGTTTACGACTCGGACTACATCCTGGGCGATTATACGATCGAGGGTATTGTCTCGGTTATCACTACAACCAAAGACTTTGCCGGGTACCAATGGGGCGGGCAAGTGGCTTTTACCAACTATACGGCTTTCGCAACTCCCCTGCCGTTTGAGCAGGTGGTCGGCCAGAAAAAAAACCATTACCCTGACTTCCGGCCGGTGCTGTACTGGCAACCGAGCCTCCAACTCGACCGGACGCAGGGTAGCCAGGAAATAACAGTTTTGGCACCGGACCGCCCGGGCCGTTATGAGGTGTCGGTGCAGGGGTTTACCCGTTTGGGCGCGCCTTGCTCCGGTTACGCTACCTTTGAAGTTTTGCCATCCCGGTAGCCTGGCTGCCCCGGAACCATCCAATGTGTTTGTTGCCTGGGAGAAAACCTTGGTTTCAGGGATTTACACCCTCAATCCACTTCTTGTAGAATCTGGCAGGCTTTATCGGGACAAGGCCATAAAGAGCATAGGCACCATAAAGAATACCACGAGGACGTAGAGCAGGCCAACCAGCCGGTTTTTTTGGGACATGCTGCCCAGTCTTTCTGCCATCCCCACCGGGATATTCTGTACGAATTCTATCGGGAAAAACAGCAGCACGCCCGCCAGGTTGAACAGTACGTGGCAGATAGCAATAGCCAGGGCCGTTTCATTTTGGGATAATGCGGCAATGAGCGCCGTAATTGTGGTGCCAACATTCGCTCCAATGAGAAAGGGGAAGACCTTCTGAAGCGTCGCCCGTTTGGAAGCGACCAGCGGCACTGTCAGGGAGGCCGTCACAGAACTGGATTGCGCGCCTGCGGTAATGGCTACCCCCCAGAAAAGGGAACGTAGCGGATGGCCAAATACATACTTGTCGACCACAGCTTGCGATTTCCCAATCAGAAAGCTGCGCAGGACGACCGAGAAGCCGCGCAGGGAAATTAGCAGCAGGGAAAGCGCCAGGAGCAAGACCAGTACCACATTCCCGTTCAGGCTGTCGATGATCCAGGCGGCAGCGGGCTTGATGGTTGCGCCTAGTATGCTGAACCCTTCCGAAGTGTTGTCATAAATGGGAAGTGAGGCGGCCAGGAAAACAGCCGCCTGGCTTAGGTAGCCGGTCAGAAGTTCGAATGGCAGTAAAAATAAGACCACCAGCATATTGAAAAAATCATGGACGGTGGCTGCACTGATCGCATGGCTGTATTCGTTTTTATTGTGAAAATGGCCCAGGGCTACGATGGTGCTGGTGACACTGGTGCCGATATTAGCGCCCATAATCATGGGAATGGCATTCTGAAAGGACAGCGCCCCCGAAGCGACCAGTGTGACAATAATAGAGGTTGTTGTGGAACGGCTTTGCATTAGAGCGGTGGCAAATAACCCGATGAAGAGCGCGATGATAGGATTGCTAGTCACCTGAAAAACATCCTCAACGATATCTTTGCTCATCAGCTTGAAGCCTCCGCTTAGTATCGTCAGGGATAGCAAGAATACCGATAAAATGAATAGCACCAGGGCAATACGGTATGTTTTTGCGAAAAATGGGTTGTGGTCCGACTTCATGGATAAGGTATCAAAGCGGGGTGGCAGAAATATATAATCGATGCTCAAAATATAAATTTTGGAAGCGATTTGGTAGTATCCCTATCGGAAGGTTTTTATCTTTTCGCATTTTAAAAGCAGCCGGGGGGGCAGGCCAAGTGGCGACTTGGTTTTAGAACCCAGTGCACCGCCCTGGGTGTAAGTTTTGCCTGAAAGGCAAACACGCAACAGCCTGCGGCATCGCCGCGGGTACTGGTGGATGATAGCGATATAGGCAGCAACCCAGCCTTGCCTGAAAGGCAAATACATCACAGCCCGCGGCAATGCCGCGGGTACTGGTGGATGATAGCGATATAGGCAGCAACCCAGCCTTGCCTGAAAGGCAAACACATCACAGCCCGCGGC
>CAZNSK010000109.1:0-20993 GCA_964575505.1 uncultured Phaeodactylibacter sp. | reverse complement strand
TGAGAGGACGACAAAGGTAGCTTAATTAACTACCTTTGTCTCCTACTCGATTTGTTATTGGACGGTGTCTCCCCTTAGTTTGCGGTAGCGTTTTCTGGCCTCTACAGCCAGTGTGCTGTTGGAGTAATCTATAAATAAGGTTTCGTAAAGTTCCTGAGCTTTGGAAGGCTGTTGGAGGTGGGTTTCGTACAGCTCCGCCAGTTTGAACAGGGCATTGTCTGCCCGGATTTCATCACTGTGGTTGTCTACGATTTCCTGGTACAGGGCAGCGGCCTGCTCGTAGGAACGCTTCTTCTGGTGAATCTTGGCCTTGAGGTAAAGCACATCATCGCCTAGCGTATGGTTGGGGAAAGCCTGGCGCAGGGAGTCCATCTTTTCAAAAGCGGCTTCAAACCGGTTTTGGAAAACCAGCATATCAGCATCTGCGTAGAGTTTGAGCGCTGTTTCGGTGGTGTCCAGCCCCAGGTTGTCCATGATGAATACCGACAAATCGAGGGCATCGTTGGCAATCAATTTGGAGGTTGAGGACTTCAGGATGTCAAATTGCGCCTGCGCCCACTGGAAATCACCAGCGTAATAAGACAGGCGTGCATTGCGGAAACGCGCTTCATGCCCGAGCAAATCTTCTTTGAACGCCTTGTCGACCTGTGAGTAAAGCAAGGTCGCTTCCCAGATTTCGCCCTGCATGAGGTAGTAATCCGCCAGGGCAAGTTTGCCTTCTGCCTGTACTTTTGGATTGACGTTGGGGTACTCGATCATGCGTTTGAGCAAAGCGGTGGCTTTGTCCAAATCATTAATGTAAAGCGCTTGAAGCTCAGCCAGTTCGAGGATGATCCGTGCCGTTACTTTCGACCGCCCGAACTCAGCGAGGAAAGTCTCGTATTCCTGTTCCAGTTCCCTCAGTTGCACTTCCGTGTAGTCGTATCCGTTGACCAGCTGTTTGCGCTTCGCCCTCAGCGATTGGCGCTTGGCATCCAGGTAGTAAGGGGACTGAGGGCCTTTTTCGGCAACGATGTACTCATAAGCTTTAATGGCGGCGTCGTAGTCTTTATCGTTGGCGGCAATTTCGGCAAGGGCATACACCCGCCCGCCATTCTCACCGAACCGGCGGTCGAGCGCCCGTACCTGCCGAAGGGCACCGTTGTAGTCTTTTTGCTGAATGAAGACCCAGGCTAATAATTCGGGGTAAATGGGGTTATTGGTGTCTTCCTGTATTTTGGCATACAGTTGCCGCTGTACTTCCTGGAAGTCTTCCGGGTTGAGGTAACGTTGCAGGATAGACTTTACCCGGGTGATGCGCTTAGGGTTCGCATCAATACTGCTCAGGTAATTTTCCACCATCTTGGGGATGTCCCCCTTGCGGCGGTAAAGCTCGCCCAGGTTGTAAGCAAAAGCCTCCCGGCTTTTCAGCATCTCCGACCCTTTCTCGTAAGTAGCAATCGCCAGGTCGTATTTGGTGAGCTCCATGAAAGCATTAGCCAGCTTCGTAACCGAGAACTGGTCTTTCGGCAGCTTCTCAATAGCCATTTGGAACTGTTCCTGTGCAGCTTCATCCTTGACTTGCCGCTCCAGCAGTTTGCCGTAGGTAACGTGCACCTGCGGGTTATTGGGGTGGCGTCGCAAATGTTTTTTGATTACCTTTTCGCAGTCATCGTATTCGTCCATAGCCATGAGCGACCCCACGTACCGGTCGAAGTAGTAGTCTTTGTAATTGCTCTGCTTGTAAAGGGTTTCGTAGAGTACTGCTGCTTTTTCGTATTCTCCATCCCGGTAGTACTGCTGTGCGAGTTGGGCATCCTGAGCGAGGAGGGTGCCGGCACTTGCGCTTAGCAAAAAGAGAAGAAGTAGGCGCTTCATGCTTATGCTTTTCTTTCGTGAACGTTTGTAGTAGGAAACGCATTCCCAGTGCTTTAGGTATATGCATTTGCTTTTCTGTAAACGGCGCAGGGGCGGAATAGGTTGTTGGCCAAAAAGAAAACGGCTGACCTCTGCAAGAGAAATCAGCCGCTTTGGGCGCCTTACGCACTAGGCGGAAAGCAAAGTTCGTTTATTCAAGGCGGAAACGGACCGGCAAGTTGAACTGCACGCGAACAGCACGCCCACGCTGCTTGCCCGGAATCCACTCAATACCCTGCTCTTTCATCAGCTTCACAACGCGGAGGGCTTCCTGACCGGTTTGTGCACCGGGGTCCCGTACAACTTTTGCTTCTGTGATGGAGCCGTTTTTCTCTACAACGAACTGCACAACAGCGGTGCCTTCCACACCGTTCTCACGGGCAATAGCCGGATACTTGATATTCTTGTAGATAAATTCGAGCATCTTCTTGTCCGCGCACTGCTTCTTTTCCTCTTTGGTAGGCAAGTCTTCACAGCCCGGGAAACGAGGCATGTCTTCTACCACCTTGAAAATCTCTTCCACCTTAGGTTCGGGTGGTGGCGGTGGCGGTGGTGGCGGTGGTGGCGGCGCGTCTTCTACGACAGGCGCTTCCACGAAAGTTTCGTCGTCGATTGATTGGTCCTCGAAGGTGACTTCTTCATCTTCGAGAATTTCTTCGTCCGGCACCTCTTCGATAACGGGTGGCGGCGGTGGTGGCGGTGGTGGCGGCGGTTCAGCCGTACGCGGAGGCTCCACTTCGATCTCATCCGGCAGCTCAAGGGCATCTTCCGGAATGTAGATTTCCTCTTCGTATTGAGTCCAGCCGAAAGCAAGCACAGTCAAACCAACTGCTAACGCCAGGCCCAAGTTAAAGTAAGTACCGCTGTATTTGAACGCATCGGCACCTGCGTACTTGGTTCTTGAGGTCAGCGATGAGTCTGAGCCGCCTTGGCTTAAACCGTCCTTAGACCGCTTTGCATAAACATTGCGCATAATAAAGATGAATGCGACAATGCCTACCGCAATAGCGCCCAAGGCAATGGCTAACCCCCCACCAGTAATTGAAACATCCATACTGACAAGGTTATTTTATCAAAAAATTAGACAATAGTACACAACTTAGGGAGCCAATAATATTAGCAATAATATCAAAAAACTCAAAAGACCGACCCGGGAAAAACAGCAATTGCACGAATTCAAGGGCGATCCCGATCCCACTGCTTATCAGTACTGCCCACCCGATGACTTTCCAGGGAGCATTAAACTTGAATGCCCGGGACAGCCCGAAACAAAGCAGGCTTGACAGCACGAAATAAGCCACGCCGTGAGCGAGCTTATCTGGCTCCAATAGTGAGGTTACTTTCGGGGGAGAAACATTTTTCCCCGTTGATAGATAAAGAAGCACTCCCACCCAAATCAGGGCAGGCAACAACATCAGTTTGTTAGTGTCTTTATTAGATAGATGCAGTGCGTTTGATTTTTGGTGGGTGAGAGATCAAAAAAAATATTTTTTTAGCTCACCAGCTCTTTGTACGCCGCTGCGTCCATCAACGATTCGAGTTCATCGGGGTTCGTCATTTCGATTTTGACGATCCATCCTTCGCCGTAAGGGTCGTTATTGACCATCGTAGGGTCGTCTCCTTCCGATTCGTCGAGTTTGGGGTTGAACTCCAAAATTTTGCCAGATACCGGCATGTAGAGTTCAGAGGTGGTCTTGACGGCTTCAACGGTCCCAAAGACCTCGTCTTTGCTCAGGGTCTCCTCTACCGTCTCCACTTCTACATACACCAGTTCATCGAGTTCGCTTTGTGCAAAATCTGTAATGCCCACGTAGGCGATGTTGCCTTCTTCTACGCGCACCCATTCGTGCTCCTCTGTATACTTAAGGGTATCTGGAAAATCCATATTATTTTTTCGTTGGCTGTTTAGTGATGCTATCAAAGTGGCCCATTTTGAGCCTTGCCCTCTGATAAACCCAAAAGTAAAGCAATTTTGGCAATAAACCGCACCACAGCATTGAAGATTGGCGGCGGGATTTAAAGTGAAAAAGGCAGCTGGCCTTCCGGTCAGCTGCCTTTTTCAACGAGTGCTTGCTAAGCGTTTTGTTTCATTTTGGCAAGTGTCGCTTTGATGGATTCGGTAGTCATGGATTTCGGCCGCTCCAGCGGGAACCCGAGGGCTCGGGACCAGCACAGGGCAGACAGTACGCCAAGTGCCCGGGAAACGCCAAACAGGACCGTGTAGAAGCTGTACTCTTTCAGGCCATAGTGGACAAGCAGGGCGCCCGAGTGGGCATCGACGTTGGGCCAGGGGTTTTTCACTTTGCCCAGGCTTTCCAATATCGGAGGCACAACTTCGAAGATTTTCCAGACAACCTTTACGACTTCATCGTCCTTGATGTACGCTTCAGCAAACCGCTTCTGCGCCATGAATCGGGGGTCCGGCTGCCGGAGTACGGCATGGCCGTAGCCCGGAATGACCTGGCCGGAAGAAAGGGTGCTGTTGACATAATCCGCAATTTGCTCCTTGGTTGGCGACTTGGTGCCCAAGGCGTCCAGCATTTTGAAAATCCAGCGGATGACCTCTTGGTTAGCCAGGCCGTGCAGGGGGCCTGCCAGGGCATTCATGCCACCGGCAAGGCTGTAGTAGGCATCACTTAGCGTGGACCCTACCAGGTGGGTGGTGTGGGCAGAAGCGTTGCCGCCCTCGTGGTCGGCATGCACGGTCAGGTAAAGGCGCATCAGGTTTTTGAAATCATCCCCCTCAATGCCCAGCATGTGGGCGAAGTTGCCCGACCAATCCTGGGCAATATCCGGAGCAATGTGTTGCCCGTTGTGGTAAGTGCGGCGGTAGATGTAGGCGGCGATACGGGGGAGGCAAGAGATGAGGTTCATGGTGTCCTCATAAGTCGGGTCCCAGTAATCGGTCTTGTTAATGCCTTCATCATAGCGCCGGGCAAAGCAGCTCTCCGTTTGCATGGAGGCAATTGCAATAGAGAATTGAGTCATGGGGTGGGTCGTAACCGGCAGGCTATCCAGTGCCTTGAAGGTATGCTCCGGCACATGGCTGCGGGTGGTCCACTGTTCAGTCAGCCATTTGACTTCCTGGTCAGTAGGGATTTCCCCTACCAGCATTAGCCAGAATAATCCCTCGGGACGTGGCTCCTTCCCATCGGGCCCTTTGGGCAGGGACTCCCGAAGCTCAGGGATAGAGTAGCCCCTGAAGCGGATGCCTTCAATGGGGTCGAGCTGGGAAGGCTCCCAGGCCATCATTTTGATCCCACGGGCACCACCATAAATCTGCTTAAGGGTGACTTCGTCGAATTTAGTATCGCCGTGTTCTTTGAGCATAGCCTTGATTTCATTGCGCAAGGCGGTCGCTTTTTCGTTGAATTTCGTTTTTAAGGGATCCATCTAATGCGTTGTCATTATTTTGGTGTGGTACAAAAAGGAGGACTGCACTGTAGAAACAAACCAGCCCGGTTCCTGTTCGGGGCAGTATTTATCTGTGCCAGGGAATATTGTTTGTTGGAAAACGATTTAGCTAAATAAAATTTTACCCCGTTGCTATTACTACATCAATGATCGTAGAATAGTTGTCTGGCAACTAAAAAAGCAGCCCTTGACGAACCGCCCATTTAGGGGCTAGTGGAGTGTTTCAGAAATGACTAACCGAAGAAACCCAGTAAAACCAGGGCGCCCAAGCGTGAAATACGCTGTGCTATTTCGGACTAGTCGCACTAGTGTTTGCATATTGACCTGGGGCCATCAAGCTCAGCGCGGGCAAGGCTTACTGTTCAGCGACAAATGATCCGGCAACGAGCCCGAGGACGGATCATTTGATCTTATTTTCACCTCCGTCCAGCCCAGGGCCGCCCAGTCTGCCGCTGTCAGGTGTTTACGGCTCCACATTAATCAAGGGCCCAAACAGCTAGTTGGATGGCTTTGCGGTCGGCACCCTGTGCCTTCATGCGCTGTATGAGGTCAGATTCACGTTTGCGGCGCTCTACGATTTGCTCCCGGAGCAAGGGCTGCTGCGCTTCGGTGAGGAGGCGCTTCAGGGATACGAGGGTACCCTTGCGTATGGCATCCTTTTTCTGAAGGAAAAGCTCCCGGTTCTGGTTTTCCAGGTGCGCGATTTCCGACAAATTGCGAAGGCGGCGCTCAGCGATCGTGTAGGCCTCTGCTTCCTGCTCTGCTGTAAGCTGGTAGGTTTGGATCAGGGCATCGGCTTCCGTTTGTACTTTGGCAGGGTCGATGGTTTGAGCCTGAGTTTGAAAAACAGACAGACCGAGCAGCGCAATTGCAAAAAAATATCTCATAGACTTTTATTTTGGGCTAAAATACAATTTTTAGCCGTTCCTCCGGCTACGGGCAGGGTGATATTGCGCTACAGCTGACGCAAGTGGGTTGCCGGAGGCACAGGTTGACTGATGCAGCGGGCTTCGTTAAATTTGTGTCATAGCGCAGTTTTTAAAAACCAGTTATTGGCGGTTTGGCTAATTTTGCCCTTATTGTTCTGCCCTGAAATGGTAACCTATGTTGATGATTGGAGAAATACTGGTGAGTGACGATGTGGTCAGGCAGCAATTTATTTGTAACCTGGATGCCTGTAAAGGCGCCTGCTGCTGGGAAGGAGACTATGGCGCACCCCTGGAAGCAGAAGAACTGCAGACCCTGGAGCAAATCTACGACGCTGTCAAGCCTTTTCTTTTGCCGGCAGGCCGGGCGGCTATTGATGCAGATGGGCCCTACACTTACTACGCGGGCGATGCACAGGAATACGGCACAACTCTAGTCGATAATGGCGCTTGTGCATTTATGACATACGACGAAGAAGGGATTGCGCAGTGCGGCATTGAGCAAGCCTACCGGGCTGGGGCAACTACGTTCCGAAAGCCGATTAGCTGCCACCTCTATCCCATACGCGTTATCCGCCACGAAGCTACTGGTATGCAAGCTTTAAACTACGACCGCTGGGATATTTGCTCGGCAGCTTGCGCACTGGGGAAAGCCCATCAAATGCCTGTTTATAAGTTTGTCAGGGATGCCCTCGTCCGCAAGTTCGGCCAGCAGTTTTACGATCAGCTCGACGCGGCAGCCACCGACCTGCCGCATCTTACAGGTTAATTTATTGACAATTCCCTCAAAAAGTCCTACCTTTACCTTCTGAAATAGCACCTTAAAATAGGAAACGGAAACATTCCGTCCTTCTCAACATTTTATAACAGCACTATCCTTACCCCCCCCTATTGACTGACGGGACCCCAGGTTCCCCTATGCCAAAGCTATTCATAAGGCGGTCGCTAAAATGGCCGTGATCGGGTACGTCAGGGCTGTTATTCCATTTGCAACACGCATTGTTTTCGTAAAGTCATATCCCAAACAGACACTCGCAGAACCAATTGCCTTCGGGGTTAGGGTTTTGTTCTGCTGTTTTTTCCATAAGATTCACGTTTAACCCCCCTTTTGAAGTTGGTTTTTTGGGCAGCCTCGGAGCTTTATCCGGGGCTGCGCTTTTTTTAGGTGCCACCCTATTACAAAGCTAAACATAGCAAAGGCATTCAGAGTCCCATGCCAACGATACATGGCAGGTACGCTGAGCGCCAAAGTGGGAAAAACCGGCCTCAGCCCATACGTTATGGCCAGCAACATGCCCGTAATGAGCGATATCCCGGCGGCATACCACAGGCCTCTGACAAGGTACCGCTCTTTTCTGCCTAACTGAAAATGCACCACGCTAATCCCAATGCCCGCAGCCCCCATCCACAAGCTGCTCCAAGCCTCGGCTGCTATCCAACCCGAAACTTTGGTCAGGGTAATGGAGAGTGCCACAAGTGCAATACCCAGCATTGTAAAAAGCCCCCAATAGTACAAGCCAGGCTTTCCAGATGCTTCGTGCAACAGGGCCGTTAAAGCCAGTAGCATGATTCCTGCATAGTGGAAATGGGCGGCGGTCAACAGCACGATAAGCTCTGAGAAACCAAGTGGCTGCAGCCCTAAGGCGTGTATAACCGCCCATACGGCAGCTACCCACCAGGCTAGGGCAACACCAGAGCGCAGGCGCGCCATTTTACTGCGCCACCCGCCGTACTGATACAACGCAAAAGAAGCTGAAACCAGCCAGCCTACTGCCAATATCCCCGCCCAAAAACCGGCCTCCAGCTGAAAAGCAATAATCAGTGCTCCGGCCGAACCCCAAAGCCACCCCGGCACTTTGTCAGAAAAAACGATTAACCATACCAGTGGTACGCCGGCGGCTACTGCTGAGAGGGCGAGCAGTTCCACCCAAACGGCGCTTTGAGGCCCCATGGCCAGTACAAGGCAAGAACTAGCCCCAGCAAAAGTGCTGCGGGTAGGGGGTGTGCTTTAGCGGGCATCCCGGCAGTCTTTTACGTAAGTAGAGAGGGTGGCGGCAGAGTCTCTGGCAAACTGTTTTTGGAAACGCCGTGCAAAAGGGTAGCCCAGGCAGGCCAGCCAATGAGCAGGGCGTGAAAAGGCATCGATGTAGTAGCACACTGTGCCATCTTCGCTTTGAGAAATGAGGAAACGCTCCTCTCCGCATTCCACATGGGCGGTAAGCGTACCGTAGGCAAACCCAAAACGGCAGGGCTCATCAATAAGATAGATAATCCGGCAGGCGTTGTACCAATGCAGGCCCAGCAAACGGAAAATAACGGTAACTTCCTTGCCGGGGCCCAAGAATTTCGATGGCAGGTATACTCTTGCCCAGCCAGGAAACATCCCCAATCGTTGCACGCACCGGCAAGCCGCGTTGAAATCGGCAGCGCCCCTGCCAACCTCAAACCGGTAGTGGTCATGATCATAACCGGGTGGGAAGGTTTGTTGAGTGTAACCCTCCTGAGTATAGGATAGCGATAAAGCCGAAGCCCGTTCGCTAAATGCGTTCATCCGCAGCAGGCTTGGCCTCTGAAATTCGACTTGCATATCTTCCGTTTTAATAAAGTTATGACCTTTATTCAATAATTTCAATAAAATTTGAAAATTAAATGATCCGACCCTCTTATCTTAGCACCAAAATTAACTACATGCGCTTAATTCTTTTATTGCCTTTTGTTGCCTGGTCCGCCCTGCTGAGTGCTCAGCCCTCCACCATCTTGTTCTCCGGCCTGGAAGGCAATGATCTGCTGCGAGCCGTACAGGAAAGGTATACGCCAAAGCAGGTACTGGGTTATGGGCCCGCCCGGGACGTGATGTACGGCCAAATTGATAACCGCCGCGATACCGTTTGCGGCATCTATTCCGGGCACTGCCGGTACCTGCCGCCGGGAGCAGACCCTTCTCAGGCCTTGTATCAGAATGGCAGCACAGATGGCATCAACTGCGAGCACGTCTGGCCCCGCAGCAAAGGCGCAAAATCTGGCAATGCAAAATCTGATATGCATCACTTGTTCCCCACCCGCCTTGCGGTCAACGCCGCGCGGGGCAACGCCCCTTTCGCCGAAATCCCGGACGAACTTACCGAACATTGGTACTATGCAGACGAGGAACGCACTGGTATCCCCAATCGCTTTATTGATGCCTACAGCGAGTCGACAGGCGAGCAGTTTGAGCCCCGGGAGGCCCGCAAGGGCGATGTCGCCCGCGCTATGTTCTACTTCTACACCATCTACCGTAAGGAAGCCCTGGAAGCTGACCCCCTGTTTTTCCAGATACAGCGGGAGACCCTGCTGCTATGGCATCAGCTCGACCCCGCCGATAAGCAGGAAATTGGCCGCACCCAAGCCATTGCCCGCTATCAGGGGGGCAAGCCCAACCCCTTTGTCATTGACCCCTCTCTGGCGGGGCGGCTCTACGGGGCCGAGTAGGTTAGATTTGTCATTGCCTGGGATGGTTGCTGCTCCTACCTTTGTGGCTAAAAATGCGGGCATTTTGCTTTTTTATAGGATGGGCGCTGCCTCTTTTACTATCAGCTCAAGAGGCCGCCTTGTACTGGGGAGCCGCCCATACGCAATGGCAAGACCCCCAGCTGACCCCCAATGCTCTTGTCGGGGTACAGCATGGCAGGCGGGCTGAGCTATACCCGGCATAAGCCGAATCATTACCGGCGGTTTCAGCTGCTCTACACGGTATCGGATCTAAAAAGCGCCGGCAGTGGCACTTACACGGAGTCATCCAATACCACCCGGTACAACCACGGGCAGATGAATCACTTTGAGCTGTGGGCTGTGCATCAACAAAAAGCCTTCAGCGCCATGGCCGGCTTCATGGGGCACCTCACGGTCAGTTTTCGCAACCATCACTACATCGGCGGCCTTACTGAGGATCAGTTCGAAGGTGCGCTGGGCTTCGGGCCGGCACTGGGCTTAGGCTGGCAGGTGCAGGAAACCATAGCCTGCCGGGTGCTGATGGGCGCGCCTTTGCTGCACTATGCGGTTACTAAGCGGCATAGCCCGAGGTATTTTTCCACCAAGTGGATCGGGGACCCCGCCAACCTTCACGGGCCAGGCCGTTTCGCCCTCCTTCAGGCAGAGGCTGGCGCGCAGTGGGCAATCAGCAAGAGGGCCTGCCTTTCCCTGGCTTACCAATTGCAATATACCCATCTTCAAATTGCCCGCCGTCAGCGGTCTTTACAGCACCGCTTGCTGTTTGGGCTTCATTTCAAATGGTTGAAGCCATGAGCAAAAAACCACTCCTCTTAATCGGAATACTTAGCTTGTCGGCTGGCTGCCTAAAGCCGGAAATAGAAACCAACAGCACCGCGGTTTTCCAGTCGTTTTGGGAAGAAATGGACCAGCACTATGCTTTTTTTGATTATAAAAATATTGATTGGGAGGCCGTTCATGAGCAATACGCTCCTCAGGCAGCGAAGGCGGATGAGGCGGTGCTCCGTGACTTGCTTTGTACCATCATCGAAGGCCTGGAAGACGGCCATGTAAACCTCTACGCCCCGGCGGGCGGCTGCGGTTACCCCTTTTGGGAGCGCGGGCCCGCTGCTGCTCCTGATTTTGAGCATATCTCGCTGGTAAAGAGGCTAGACTTTAGCGCTGCCCTCCAGGGCGGCCATCTGCAGCAAGACCCCGGGCTGGGCTACCTTTGGATCAAGAATTTCAGTGGAGAAACAAGTGACTATACCAGAATCAGGGAAGTGCTCGATTACTTTGCGGATACCCGGGGGCTGATCATAGACCTGCGGGGCAACGGGGGCGGCTCCGACCGCAACAGCGAGCTCATCGCCAGCCACTTTGCTACGGAAACAGTGCCCTACCGCAGATTTCGCTACCGCAACGGCCCGGATCACGACGACTTCACACCTTGGATCGAAGACTACATTTCGCCCGCCGGCACCGACCCTTACGTCAAGCCGGTCCTCCTACTCACCAACCGCAGCTGTTTCAGCAGCACTGAAGATTTCATCCTGGCGATGCGGCGCTTCGAACAGGTACAGACAGTAGGCGATACCACCGGCGGGGGCTTTGGCAACCCCATTTTCCGGGAACTGCCCAATGGTTGGGTATACCGTTTTTCACACTGGCAAATGCAAACCGCAGAGGGGGAATGCTTTGAGGGCATTGGGCTGCCGCCTGATCATTGGCAGCCTGCTTCGCCTCAGGATACGGCCGACCGGGTCTTAGATCGGGCAATAGAGCTTTTGCTTTAGAGCGTTAGCTTATCCGCTTCACTGCCCACTCCAGCTTGCCGGATAGTGAGGCCGGAGGTGGGTAATCCACTCCGATGTGCACCTTGTATTCATGTTGCTGTTTTTCATCCATCAAAAAGGGGGCATAGCAGTAGGGGGGCGGTACCGCCTCCAATTCGGGCAGCCAATACTTTACGAATTCGCCTTTTTTATCGTATTTCCGGCTTTGCCAGATCGGATTGGTGAAGCGTTGTTCCGTAGCCTGCGTGTTCCAGTTAAGCCAGTTGCTGCATACGTCGTAGTCAATCAGCTGAGCTTCAAACCAGGCCGCCCCCCAGGTCCAGTCGATGCCGTATTCCTGCGCCAGAAAGCTCGCATGGTTGACCCGCCCGCGGTTGCTCATAAAACCGGTTTGATTGAGCTGCCGCATGTGGGCGTCCAAAAAGGGGATGCCGGTTTGCGCCTCCCGCCACCGCCGGAATAGCCGCTCGTCCCGCTGCCAGGCTCGTTCCCGCTCCTTAATACCGCCGGGCAAGAACATTCGGTGGCCATGCTTCATGCCCAGATACTGGAAAAACTCCCGCCACTTCAATTCAAAAATCAGCCAGTAGGTGGAGATGTTCTTCTTAATCTCCTGCTCATACTTTTTATTTTCCCAGTAGACACGGCGGGGCGACAAGCAGCCGTGGGCCAGGTAGGGCGAAAACTTGGAGCTGTAATCTTTGCCCAACGATTGGTTGCGGGTCCATTTGTAGCGGGTCAGCAACTGGCTGTCGAAAAAATAGTACTGCAAGCGCTCCAAAGCCGCTGCTTCGCCACCGGGGTAGGCAGGATGCCCGGCGTTTGGGCCAAATCCCAGTTGTTCCAGGCTGGGCAGGGGGCTATACTCCGCATCGAGCAAAGGGAAGTGGGCCGGTTGCGGCAGGAGCGGCCGGACCTTGGCCCCTTTGCGCAGGTACTTGCGAAAGGTTTTAAAAGTGGCGGGGGTATCTGCAGGCGCAAAAGAAATGTCATCGGGATGGTAGAGCAGGTGGCTCCACTCGCGTACAAAGCTGCAACCTAGCGGCGCAATCGCGTGCTGCATGGCTACTTCCTCCTGCCGTTCTTCGTAGGGGATGTCGCGTTGGGCGTAAACAGTGCTGATGCTGTGCTGCTTAACCAGTTCCGGGATGACCGTTTCGGGGGCGCCGATTACGACTTGCAGGTTGCCGCCAATGCCCTGCAGGCCTATTTTCAGGCTTTTCAGGCTTTGCAGCAGGAAAGCAGCCCGGTGCGCACTAGTTTTTCGGAAGCCCAGAGGCAGCTCCCGAAACCCGCGGGGGTCCAGGCAAAAAACCGGCAGCACCGCTTCGCTTTCATCCAAAGCACGGTGCAAAACCGGGTTGTCGTGCAGCCGCAAATCTTTTCGGAACCAGAGCAGGCTTCGGTTGGGCATAAATCAGAACGTTTATCAGCCCAACAGCATGGCCTAGCCAAGGTTTAGTTCCCAATCAGGTTGAAAGAGATTCCCGCGAAGAACCCTAGTTCGTACACCGATTTGGTCGGGAGTACGGCAACCTCGTAAGCGTCTCCTACCTGATAGCCCTGCGCCAGGCGTTCTACCTTGCCGCCCGCCATGCCAGCAGTGAATACGACCCTTTGCGATCGGCCCAAAATCAGGCTGGGCCCGAAGAAGTAAGTCTGCAGCCCTGCATTTTCCCCACCTACACCGATGCCAAGCCCAAAGGTGCCCCCTACAGATACCTGCCGGCGGCTCTGCGGGTAGAAGTGAAAAAAGCTGGAGATGATGGGCAGAAAGGCGTCTTCGTCGTCGGCTACGATCATAGAGTCCCGGACGAAGTAGGACTGTGGCCGGTCGAAAAACTGAACAAAGCTGATGCCTACACTAGCATTTACTTTCAGGCCGCCGTAGCTTTTTAGCTGTACCGGGTTCAGGGTTCGGGGGCGCACACCCTGAGCCAGGGCCGAGTCTACCGGGTTGAGCTTAATGCGGAGGGTGGTGAGGTCGCTGTCGGGCATCAGTACGAATTTCTTGGCAAACCGGTGCTCCTCCATTTCTTCGTAGAGATAGCCCAGTTCTACCAGTTCCTTCAGCTTCAGGCTTTCCAAGCCCGCCAGCTGTTCGCGGATTTGGTTAGCCTTAGCTTCGTAATTACGGGCACGCAGGGCAGCCGACTCGTAAGCTACGGACAGCGCAGCCCGATCTGATGCCGGAACGTCTGGTGCTTCAAACAGCACTTTTTTTGAGGCCGTCAGTTTTTGCAGCTCAAGCTGTAGCTGGCTGACTTCATACTCATAGTTTTCGACCGTCTGTTCCAGGGCGCTCTTCGTGTCGGTCCGCTCGACAATATCCTCAAGGGTCAGCTCTTCTCCCGCTTCCGTATTGAGTACGGGCCTTAAATAGTTCAGCGATAGTTTTTTGATCTTCTGCGGGGAGAGCTCCGGATGATGCCGCAGTTTTTTGACCTCCTGAAGAACGATAGGCTGAATTTTCTGGCTTTCGATTTCCTGGTTGATGTCGCCGGATAGCTCTTGTATATCCTCTTCAATGTCTTCCATGCTTTCCAGATGGGCCTTAAACCGGCGGGCCAAAGCGCGGGTAGAACTTGATACGGTAGACTGGGAACCCATGCCGCTGCTTTGATCGGCAATCTGGGTGCTATCCAGCCCAAACCCGCTGCCTCCCATGCCGCCCGTGAGGTTGCGGAACTGCGCAAACATCTGAGCGTTATTGCCGGCACCCATAAGGGGCAGGCCTCCGGAGGCGGGCAACTGGAAATCTTCCGTTTCCGTTTCGACCTCCAAATCGTAGATGTAATCATTGTAATTGATCACGTGGAGCACGACCTGTTGCCCCTTTCTGACGTTGGCTTGCCTAACCTCTTTGCCATCCTGCCGGTAGTACAGGGTATCCGCAAATACGTCATAAAATACGTGTAAGTCCTGGGCACAAACTCCGGCGGCACTGAAAAAAAATAGCAGGGCCGTGCAAATGTTAAGGATTGTTTTGGAATGCATGTGAATTAGGTTTAGAGGTTTCACCAGTCAGCCAGTTCAGGCGTTGAGCTGCTGCATCGGTAATCGTATGTCAATATAGTATTTGGGAGACCTGATAAAGGTAACTCCAAAACTGAGAATATTTTAGCTAGTGGATAAAGCCGTAAACATATAACCGTTAAAGGACAGGCGCCCGAGAAAGCTTAATTGGGAAAATTGAGATGGTAATTCGGGCTAGTGGAGTGTTTCAGAAATGACTAACCGAAGAAACCCAGTAAAACCAGGGCGCCCAAGCGTGAAATACGCTGTGCTATTTCGGACTAGTCGCACTAGTGGTCATGGTAACCTTTGGGAGGGCCGGCAAATGGAGTCAGTGTATCAAATAATTATTACCAATGAGACTGCTGTTAATTATTTTCGGCTTATTTTGCGGCATTACTACTAATGCACAGTGGGTTTGGCAAGGGGGCACCCCCGTAAAACCAACTGCTTGGGAAGAGCCCCGCAATTGGAACCTTAACCGGGTGCCAGAAGCCGGTGCACATGTGCGTATTCCAGCCTTATCCAATACTTTTTATCCGGAGATCACAACGGAGGTGCCTGCCATCGCACACCTTGAAGTGGAGGGAGGCGCAACACTGAGCATCCGGCAAACCGGGGCGCTGGATATCGACGGCAGCTCGACTTTCAATGTAGGAATCTTGCTGACGGGTAAGATTCTCAACCTTGGCTATCTGTCGGTTTACCACACTGCCCAGGAAGAGATAGTGGGCAACCGGAGCCATTTGATCACAGCTCTGGAAAGCGGGGACATTAGTTTTTTAGCCAGCAATTAGCAATCGTTTACTATTTTGCGGATATAAATCCATTGAAGGTGGACACCAAGAACCCAGACGACAATGAGAAACCTATACCCTAGCCTAGTCCTGTGTGTTTTCTTTGCAGCGAGCCTCAGCGCTCAGCCCCCCAATGCTTTCAGTTACATCAGCAAACCTGCACTGGTGGAAGAAGAAATGGAAAGATTAGTGGGCCCCAAATACGAAGAGGCAAGAGCCATCTACAACAAACTGGTAGCAACCAAAGGCGACCGGCGGTATCCTGTCCCGACCTTTATCATGACCAAGCATGCCAATAATGCTGCTTTTCTGGTTTACGGCGGGACACAGATTGGATTGGAGGAGAAAGCCTACGATATATGCAAGTCCCTGGGCGAAGAGGAAGGTAAGGCCGCTATCGCCGGGCTTCTGGGCCACGAGCTGATCCACTTTTATGAGAAGCACCAGTGGCGGTCAAGTTTTGCCAATGCTTATCAGGAGCTGCAGATCGGGCGGACACTAAGGGATATGGTGGACCGCGACCGGATCAACAATGAGACGCAAGCAGACTACCTGGGCGGTTTCCTGGCTTACTCTGCGGGCTACCCGGTCTTTGAGCGCAGAGCTGAACTGCTGGACCGTATTTACAAGGAATATCCTTTTCCCGCCATTGATACCACGGGTAGGTATCCCACTCTGGACGACCGGAAGGCCCTGGCTCAAAAATCAGAAGAAAAGCTGAAGGAACTGATCCGCATTTTTGAAGTAGGCAACCTTCTGGCGGCGCTGGGGGATTATGAGAATGCCCGGGCGTTTTACCGGCAAATCCTGATTGATTACCAGGGGCGGGAGATTTACAACAACCTTGGCGTTATCACAGTGCTGGAAGCCCTGGAGTTTTTTACCGAAGCAGAGCGGATATACCGCTTGCCCTTGGAATTGGACATGACCTTCGGAGCAGGCAGCAAGGATGGGTTTGGCAGTAAGGTAGAACAGCGCAACAAGCTCCTGCGGGAAGCGATTTCTTACTTCAACAACGCTATTGGGATGGACCCCGGTTACGCTCCAGCTTACCTGAATAAAGCTTGTGCTTACTATATGCTTGGAGATGACGCCCGGGCGAGGTTCTACGCAGCGGTAGAAGCACAACGGGATACTCAAACTTACCCCAAAACGGTTACGGATGCCACTGTTTTGCTGGCGATGCTGGAAGTAAGGGCAGGCAACACGGATAAGGCCGTGCAGCAATTGGAGCAACTTCAGGCCCCTTCTGCCGTTGCCGTCTACAACCTCAGCGTTATGAAAGGCGAAGCTCCCCAAAAACCTGAGGAGCCCTTCGGGCCGGATGCGGAAGAAATAGACGGTTTTAAACCCATCCAAATGATGCAGTTTGACAGGAGTTACCGGCGGCAGCGCCAGGAGGTGGAGTTATTTGGCGAACTGGACTTCAGAACCTGGACTAAGGAGGCGGTTGAACCGCTGTCTCAATCGACGGTCTTTCTGGTCCGCCCGCCCTCCGGGCTGGAGCTATGGCTGCACCTCACTGATTCAGGGTACCCCGGTGAAGTTGAGGGTGGGTTCAAAGTGGGTACCGGCCGCTCTGAGCTGGTAGACTACTACGGGGAGCCCGAGACCTCCCTGGAAATGCCTACCGGTGAAATCATGAAATACGATGAAGTGATCCTACTATTGGACCAGGCTGGCAAACTTGCCCGCTGGGCTAATTATAAATACCAAAATTAGCCTATGCTCAACCGCATCATTCAGCCCCATAGTATCCTGATTACCGGATTGATCTTCCTGTTTATCTGGTTCCTTAACCTGATTCGGCTGAATATGCACTACATCGACCCCTTCAATAACGGGTTGAAGAATTACGAAATCACAGATATCGTCTACGCCTACCTGAGGGATACTACGCGGGTGCGCAGCAACCGGGCAGGTGAAATCCTGATGGTTAATATTGGTAAGCCCGACCGGGCTCGTATTGCCCGGCTCATCGACCGCCTCCGGGAAGCGGAAGCTGCCGTCATAGGTGTAGATGTCTTGTTCGAAGGCCGTAAAAGCGCTTTTGGGGACAGCCTGCTTCAGGCTGCCCTCAAGAGAACGCCTAATCTGGTCCTCGCCTGCGAAGTGGGCCCGCTGGACGCAGCCCGGGGGCAATTTCAGCGCTGGAAAGGCGTAGATACCCTATTTGCCAGGCATGCCCAATTAGGGTTTGTCAACTTCCCCGCTAACCAGTCGCGGGTCATCCGCTATTTTAGTGCACAGGAACGGGTAGGGCAGGATACCCTGCCTGCCTTCGCCACCGCGCTGGTCCGGCAATATGAGCCCGGGCGGGCCGAACAGCTGCTGAACCGGAAGCGGCCCGTGGAGCCGATCTACTACGTTGGGGCGCAGAGCAGTTTTGCAAGGCAGGAGCAAGACCGGCTGCTGGATAGCCTGAGCCTGGGGGAGGTCCGCAGCATTGTGAAGGGTAAAATCGTGCTGCTTGGTTATATCCCGGCAGTTGGAGCAACCGGTGCCCTGAAAGACCGGCACTACACCCCTCTCAATAAATCATACAGTACCCGCGCCATTCCCGATATGTACGGCCTGGCGATACACGCCAATGTGCTGAGCATGATACTGCAGGGGCAATACATCAGGCGGCTGCCCAATTGGTTGCACCTGCCCCTGCTCGTGGTCTTTTGCTATTTGAATGTACTGCTGATCCACTGGGTCTACGATGATTTTAACGAAGTTTTCCACGGTATCACCAGGGCCCTGCAATTGGTTGAGTTCATCCTTTTGTTCTTCATCATCACCTTATTGTTTCATTTTTTCCGGCTCAAGCTCGACTTTGCGGTTGGGATTCTGGCCTTGCTGTTGGCCTATGACATTATTATGATTTACGAAAACCTGATCCGCAAACGGGCGGCCTGGCTCGATCAAATCCCCGAAACGGTGCCCCTGCGGAGCCCACCTCCCCGGGTCGTTGCCGCAGAAGAGGAAGAAGAATGATAGCTGCGCGATTTCTGTATATTTGATGGTAACCCTTTGGCTGCTTTCCAAATACAGTTTTAAAGAATTGAATCAGCTATGAGAAATATTTTATTGCTCCTGTTCTTTTCCATCTGCGGTGCTTATGCGCTGCCTGCTCAGTTGCCCGCTTTCGTTATTCTGGATACCAATACCAGCGATGGTATTACGTACAGCCAGGAGGGCGGCAATGAGCGGCGCGTGTTTGGAGGGCTGGCGTTGAAGGCCCCCGGCCGGCTCCGGTTTTTAGCAGGTGCCCGGGCAACGGTGGTATTTGAGGGCAGGCGCGTCGAATTAGATGGGCCTGCCTTGTATGACCTGGAGCGGCTGGCTGAGGATGTCCGCAACCAAAGTTCCGCTACTTTCCTCGACCGCTTTTGGGCTTTTATCAGCAACGCTATTGAGGATACAGAGACCACAGAAAAAGTGGAGCGCTACCATCGCCGGTATTTATCTAATGCCCGGGCAGGGGTCAGCGGGTTTGGCAGCCGCTCCCACACTATTGGCAGCCCGGTTTACCTGAGCGGGCTGATTACAGCTCCTAAGGTGGGTTTTCACTGGGATTCAGTTGGGGATACGGTAAGCTACGTTTTTGAACTTTGGGAGGTGGGCGCTGGCCATCCCCTTATACGGGCCCTGACCCGGGACGAGCAGTTAACCCTATCTCTGGAAGAATTGGCCTTACCTGTAGCGCAGCCGGTGTTCTGGCAGGTCCGTACAGTGGGCCCCGATAGTACTGCTCAGTCCTCTGGCCAGCACCACTTTCGTTACAACCCTGCCGCCCTTGAGGCGTTTGAGGCTGAGCTGGAAGCAGACGTGGATTACCAAAGCATGGCTGCGGCAGAGCAGGTGCTCTACCGCCTTTATCATCTGGAAAAGGAGGGGCTCTTCCAAGCCGCACGTCAGGCCTACGCCGAACTTGTGCAGCAAGTTCCCCAATCGGCACTCTATGCCCATCTGTACACTAGCTTTTTGGTGCGGATGAATGCCTTAGAAGAAGCTAAAACCCAAATGCGATGAGTCGATTCCTCCTATTGCTGTGGCTCGTTTTGCCTGCCGCCCTTGGGGCGCAGGATAGCCTCTTTGCATTTGTCGATAACCCCTTTTCCAGCCGCTTTGCCCCGGAGCCAGTGGCTGGCTACAAGCTGGAAGTGGCCCAACGCATTTTTGATGACCTGGTTGAAGCCCGGGGCAGCTTCCGGATGCCGGTGCCCGAACTCGTCATGAACAACGGGCGCCGGTTCATGGCATGGATGCACCCCGGCAGACGGCAGATCGGGCTGGAGGAACAGGCTTACGACATTTGTGCCAGCTTGGGCAAAGACTCTCTGAACGCCCTGGCCGCTATGCTGGCCCACGAAATCATCCACTACTACGAAGACCACGATTGGAAACGCAATTTTATCAATCAAAACGAAGGCCTGGAGGCTGCGGAGCGGCTGGAAGGGCTTTCTGAAGGGCTGAAGTACGAAACCCAGGCCGACTATTTCGGGGGTATTCTCGCCCTTTCCGCTGGCTACAACACTTACCATACCCTGTCGCCTTTATTGAAACAAGCCTACGCTTCCTACGGGCTGCCAGAAGAAATACAAGGTTACCCCAGCCTTAGCGAGCGCTTGTCGCTTAGCGAAAATACAGCCCGCCGCCTGGAGAAGTTGTTTCAGGTTTACCAAACGGCTAATTATATGTCGTTGATCCGCGGGTATTACGCGGACGCCCTGCAGTACTACGAGTTTATCCTGGGCGAGTACCAGGGGTTTGAGCTTTATAATAATGCCGGAGCGACCGCCCTGCTGGCGGCTTTGGAGCTTACCCCAAAGGTGGAGATGCCCTTTGTGCTGCCCATTGAGCTTGATTTGGAAAGCCGGCTCAGCCAGGTGGCGACCCGCATCCCGAAGGAAGCGGCAACCCGTAAAGCGGCCCTGCTGGAGAAGGGGGCGCAATTGCTGAAAAATGCCCTGCTGCTGGATGAAACCCAGCCTTCTGCCCACCTCAATCTGGCTAATTTGCACGTGCTCAAAGGGGAATGGCTGGATGCGGAATACAGAGCTCAAAAGGCGCTGGCGCTCGCCAAGAGCCAAGCAGTGCCGGCTTATGAGGCGCAAGCACAGGTAACGCTTGGGGTGGCTGCCGTTTTGCAGGGGGATACCGTTCGCGCTACAGAATACTTCAGGGCAGCTCAGGGCTCAAATCTAGCCACGATCAACCTGGCGGTTTTACAGGGGGGCGCAAATAGCATAGCGCCGCAGTCCCATACAGCTATGGACGTAGAAGAAATCGAATCGGTTTTCCCGGAAGACTTTCTGGAGAAACCCACATTTACAGCCATCGTCAATTTGCCCGGAAAAATCTACTGTGGCTATAAAAATATGCCCCAGTCCAATATTTTTCAGCACTATGTAGACGATGGCGACATCCGCTATGCCTGGTTCCACCGCACAGGGCCAGACTACGAGGGCCGTACGCTAAACGGTTTGGCAATTGGAGCCAAAAGCAGCGAGGTCCGCGCCGCCTATGGGGCTCCCGACCGTATACTGTCGCTAGGAAACGGGCAATGCCTGGCCTACGATAGCCGGCGGCTGCTCTTGCTTACCGATGAGAATGGCCAGCTTAGAAGCTGGATTGTTTACCGGGCTAACCTTCAATATTAAATCCTTCAAACTCACAAAACCCAAAACATATGA
>CAZNSK010000108.1:6638-21127 GCA_964575505.1 uncultured Phaeodactylibacter sp. | reverse complement strand
GCGTGCAAAAGAACGAGTCTAAATCGGTAAGTTATTGTTGCGCGACCCCTTAGTCGCTACTCCTTGTGAGGGCATCAATTAAAGAAGCAGTACTTTTTTACTCAATAATGCACCGGTGCAGGGAGTGTACACTCAACTGTGTCTACTGCAAAACTGCTGCAGCTAAGCCGTTGATGGACTAGCACTGCGTCCTCTGCGCCTCTGTGTGCGACACACATTTTTGAATACCATCCCCGTGCTACCCTCTCCAGCCCACCACAACACCCCAAGACCAACACAATACCACAAAACCAATTCCCCAGGATCATTCTCAGCCCACCAGAATACCTTTTGTATCCGCAACAATCAGTACCCTTCGATCCTTTACTCTCAACCAACCTACGACTATGAAGCACAAAATCGCAATCGGCATCGGTGGCTCAAGCGGGAGTATTTACGCCAAAGTATTGCTGGACCGCCTGGTAGAATTGCAGGGTCAGCTGGAGGCAGTAGGCATTGTCATGAGCGACAACGCCAAGTTCAACTGGGAATATGAGCTGGGGGACAAAAGTTATGAAAGCTATCCCTTCACGTTCTACGATAAACGCGACTTCATGGCACCCTTTGCTTCCGGCTCCGCCCGCTATGGCACCGTCATTGTCTGCCCCTGTTCTATGGGGCTGCTCGGCCGCATCGCCACCGGTGTTTCCACCGACCTCACCACCCGGGCAGCCGATGTGGCCCTAAAAGAACGCCGCCGCCTCATCCTGGTGCCCCGGGATACGCCCTACAGCCTCATACACCTTAATAATATGAAAACGGTTGCCGAAGCCGGCGGCATCATCTGCCCGGCCAGCCCGTCTTTCTATAGCCGGCCCGGTACCTTTGAAGAGCTGGCGGCCACCGTGACGGACCGCGTGCTCGACCTGGCGGGGCTAGACCTGAAAAGCTACCGCTGGGGAGAAAAGGAGGGGGATGTCAGCGAATAGCAAACCCTGGCCCGGGGCCGATTGTCTTTAGGCGAGATAGGTTATTTTGTTTAAATTGCTTAGAAATCGCCCCCTGTCATGAAAACCTCGTTTTTCTTTTTATTACTCTTCATCTTGCTCCCTTTGTCTGCCGCCTTTGCCCAAGACGACTGCGGCTGCGAAACCGAAGAGACCACAACCGTCTGCTACTTATCCAAGAATGACTACTGCGGCGCTTTTGGCCCCAACTGTGAATACACCCTGGATGGGCAATTCTTTCAAAATGGGCTGGTCGCCAAATTGCAAAACCCTGCCCTCTTCGGGGAAAACGGCCTCTCCTGTAGCCTGGAGCTCAAGCGGGCGGCCCCGTCGGATGTGGAGAGTGTGGAGGCGATTAACGACTGTGGGTGTGACATGTTTTTCATCGGCCAGTTCCTGGTCTCCGACCCCTTTGGGCAGCCTGACCTCTCCCAATCGGCGGTGCCTACGCCCACCCTCAATACCATACGGGAGTGGTCGTTGGCTTGCGAGAGCAACCTCGTCATCGTTACTCAGGCAGAAGCCAACCCTTGGGGCTTCCTGACCGAAAATCAAAATGTGAACCCGAATACGGCAGAGGATGGCGTTTCGATCTCCTCTATTTTTGACGGCCCCTTTGGCAACCTGGATTTGTTCAACCAAGGCGGCTCTTTCCAGGGGGTATTCACTCAGCTGCCCGCTACGGGCGTGGAAATCCTGGCCAACGACGCGCTGGGCCGGCCTACGGTCGCCCTGGACCAAGAGACCAACGATATTATCCTGGCGGATGTAGGTATCCTCTGTTCGGACGGGGCAGGGGAGGTCTCCCCCGGCGATATGGTCATCAACAATAACGATATCCTGGCCACCAATATCTTTGCGCTGGGCTGCCGCATTGCAGAAGGGGTGGTGACCAGCGAGCAGGATTTCACTGTTTGCGAAGGCGAGCCGGTGCCCCTGCCCGATGGCAGCCTGGCCAATGCGCCGGGGGAATACCTGGATACCTTGGCTGCTGCCAATGGCTGCGATTCAATTGTGCTCACGGCTGTAGAATGGCTTCGGCAGGACACCCTGGACATCGCAGAGACGCACTGCCTGGCTTCCGGGTTTAGTGTAACGGTTGACGGCACGGTCTTCGATGCGGACAACCCATCCGGTGACGTGCTGCTGCAAAATGCCGTAGGCTGTGACTCCCTGATCCGGGTGGATTTGGAGTTTGTAGAGGCCTTCCGCGATACTATCCAACGGGAGCTGTGCCTCGACAGCGGTTTTAGCCTTACGGTCAATGGCACGGTATACGATCAATCCAACCCCGATGGTGTGGAGCAGTTCACTTCAGTCGAGGGGTGCGATTCTATCGTTACAGTTGACCTTGACTTCCTGCCTTTTGTCACTGAGGAAGTTAGGGCAACAGCCTGCCGGGGTGAAAGCTTTAGCATTCAGGTAGGGGATACCCAATTCGACGAAACCAACCCCTCTGGCACTGTCACCCTGCAGAGCGTTTTTGGGTGCGACTCCATCGTGGACGTGGCCATCACGTTCTTCGAAGGGGATACCTTATATATCGAACAGCCCACCTGCGCCGGGGATGTGGTCGAAGTGGGGGGCGTTGCCTACCCCGCCGGCACCACTACGGCCATTACCCTGACCAACCAATTTGGCTGCGACTCCCTGATCTACATTGACCTGCCCATACTGCCCTTGCCCGAAGTAGCGGTCGACACCCTGGTCCGCATTGATCAGGGGCAAAGCTTTGAATTCTCAGTAGAGGGCGACCCCAGCTACCAGTACGAATGGTCGCCAGCCGAAGCGTTGAGTTGCGCCAACTGCCCGGCACCCACCCTCCAGGTCGGCAACTACCCCGAGGTGTTCGAACTCACAGTTACGGATACGGTGGGCTGTACGACAGATTACCGCATCCGGCCCAGCTACCAGTGCACTCCTTATATCCCAAATGCTTTTTCCCCCAATGGCGACGGGCGCAACGATACCTTTGCCCCCTTTGTGGTCTGCCCCAATGCTACCTACACCTTGCAGGTATTTGACCGCTGGGGCAATCTGGTCTTTGAGTCTTCCGAAAGCAATGGGGCATGGGATGGCGAATTTGGCGTCCGGCCGGCACCAGCCGGTGTTTACGTTTACGTGTTGCAGCTAGAAACTGCCTTTAGCCAGGAGACGTTCAACGGGGAGCTCAACCTGGTGCGGTAAGGGAAGAATGAACTTTTCCCCAGGTGGAATAGGGTGAACGTAAATCAGCAGTTAACGGCGTGTGTAACAAATTGCACAAAACAGAAAGTGACCACCGGCTATCAAAGTGCGATAGCTGCTGGGGTAGAGCTTCCCGCTCTGCTCCAGCTTATCCACGAATGCTGCCAGGCTATTCAAGTAGTGCAATTTGTTATGAACACGTCAACGGCCCTGCTTACTCCTCCTCCAAAACCTCCTTCACCCGGCCCACTTCCCCGGTCTCCAGCTTCACCTTAATGCCATGCGGGTGCTGTGGCGATTTGGTAAGAATGCGCGCCACGTACCCTTCCGTCAGCTCGCCCGTGCGCTGGTCCTGCTTTTGCACGATGTGGACGAGCTGCCCGGGTTTGATGTTTGATCGCTTTCTGCCGTCCATTCTTTTTTCGTCAAAGATAACCTAACTTTGCGCTATGATTGAAATCGGGACTTACCAAAATCTGAAAGCTGTACGGGAAACGCCGCACGGTGTGGTGCTCCACAACGAAGAAGGCGATGATGTACTGCTGCCTAAAAAGTATGTGCCGGATGGCCTGCAGGAGGGTGGGGTAGTGGAGGTCTTTGTCTATACGGACTCGGAAGACTGGCCAGTTGCCACCACGCAGCGCCCATTTGCGCAGCGCGATCAATTTGCCTATCTCCAAGTCAAAGAAGTTTCCCCCCTGGGCGCCTGGCTGGATATCGGCCTGGACAAAGATTTGCTCGTCCCTTTCTCCGAACAGGATCTGCGCATGGAGGCCGGCAAGTACTACCCCGTTTATGTGTACGTAGATGAAGAGACCGACCGCCTCGTGGGCTCCAATCGCTTCCGCCGTTTCCTTTCCCAGGAAAACCTGACAGTAGAGGAAGGGCAAGAGGTGGGCCTTTTTATCCTGGGCTACTCCGACCTCGGTGCCAAAGCTGCCGTCAACGAGCAGCACGAGGGTCTGATCTTTCAAAGTGACATTTTTCGCCCCCTGCAGCCCGGCGAGCGCCTTAAGGGCTACGTCAAAACCATCCGCCCCGACGGCAAGATCGACCTTGCCCTGCAGCCCCAAGGTTACGCCAAGGTAGAGCCCAATGCCGAAAAAATTCTCACCCAACTGCGGGCTTCCGCCAATGGCTTTCTCCCCCTTCACGACAAAAGTGACCCCGGTCTCATCCGCGCACAGCTGCAAATGAGCAAAAAGACCTTCAAAAAAGCCGTCGGCAGCCTGTACAAGCAGCAGTTGATTGTGCTGGTGGAGGGGGGTATTCGGTTGAAGGAGGGGGAGTAGTTGGGGAGTCTTTGCAGTCAGCAGTTTCGCGGTCAGCAGTTTTTGCAGCCGGGCAGTCTTGCAGCCGGGCAGTCTTGCAGTGGTTCGCTTTTCGAATAGGTAGGTAGCTAAAACTTTTTTTCATGGCCCTGCGCTGTCTTTGCTTCTCTAAATAAGACAGCTGCTCTTTTGCTGGCGTGTACCAGTTTTTTGGGTTGTTTCGTCTCTTAGGAATGGTTCAATAATAAACCGCGATTCTTCTGCTTGTTCTTTTTCCTTTCTGCTGCGTTGAAAAGCCTCGCCGTCCGTACGGACGCCTACGTTTTTCGCCTTGCACAAAGAAAAAATAACGGCGCATAAAAACACGTTTTATTAATGCACCATTCCTTATCCGGGCGCTTTCTTTACAAATCACCTTTTCTGTGTCGTAAAGTGGGAATTTGAGTTTAGGTTTCCCACGCTTTCCCACATCTAATTATTTTGGTTTTTTCACTTGTATCATCAAAAACCATCAATTAGTAGCATTTTTTTGATGACACTAGCCTGTAAGCACATTGTTTTTTTGGATATGCGGAACTTTTTGAGTAGAAAACGTGGTAAAAAGTGGTAATAAGTGTCAAAAAGTAATACATTTGAATAAATGATTAGGTGAAGTAGTGAATGTCCAACAGCTATTAGGCGAATACGAGTGCAAGATTGACGCCAAAGGGCGCATGCGCATGCCGAGCGGGCTGATCGCCCAACTCGGAGAGGGCGAAGCACTTACTTTCGTCATTAACCGGGGTTTTGAGCAATGCCTCATGCTGTACCCGGAGCCGGTTTGGGAGCGGATCACCAATGAGATCAACCAACTGAATCTCTACAACAAAAAGAACCGCAACTTTGTCCGCTACTTCTACCGCGGCGCGCAAAAAGTCTCCATGGACAGCGCCGACCGCATCCTGGTCTCCAAACGCCTGCTCGAATATGCAGGTATCGGAAAAGAAGTGGTCCTGTCGGCCTACAACGACAGAATTGAAATATGGGCTGCCGATCAGTACGAAGCCCTGCTGGATGAAGAGCCGGAGGACTTCTCCGACCTGGCAGAAGACGTGCTTGGCAAAGCCAATGGCAAATCGCCGGAGCTATGAGTTACCACCTCCCCGTGATGGCACAGGCCTGTATCGACGGGCTGGTCACGCAGCCGGAGGGCATCTATGTGGATGCGACCTTTGGCGGGGGCGGGCATTCCCGCCTGATCCTGGAGCGCCTGGCCGGCAAAGGCCGGCTGTTTGGCTTTGATCAGGATGAGGACGCAGCGGCGAATGTGCCACAGGACGAACGCTTTCAGTTCGTGCAGCACAACTTCCGCTACCTGAAACGCTTCCTGAAGCTGCATGGCGTCCGGCAAGTGGATGGGGTTTTGGCGGACCTTGGGGTGTCTTCTCATCAGCTGGATGTGCCCGAACGCGGGTTTTCTTTCCGCTACGATGCCGCTTTGGATATGCGGATGAATCAGCAGCAGGAAGAGACAGCAGTCAGCCTGATCGAAAAACTGACGGCGGAGGAACTGCAGGAGCTGTTCAGCCGCTACGGAGAAGTGCGCAACGCCAAAACCCTGGCCATGCGCCTGAGCGAAGCAAAAGCTACAAAGCCCATCCACACGGTAGGCGCGTTCCTGTCGGTGGTCGACCCCATCGTGCGCGGCAACCGCTCCCGCTACCTGGCGCAGGTCTTTCAGGCGCTGCGGATAGCGGTCAACGACGAAATGGGCGCTCTGGAGGATTTCCTCCAACAGTGCCTGTACACCCTGAAGCCCGGCGGCCGGCTGGTGGTGCTTTCTTACCATTCCCTGGAAGACCGGATGGTGAAGCACTTTCTGAAAACCGGGAACGTGGAAGGGGCGCAAGAGAAAGATTTTTACGGCAATATCCGCAGGCCATTCGACGTATTGACCAAAAAAGCGGTGCTGCCGACGGAAACAGAAATAAAGCAAAACCCCCGGGCCCGCAGTGCCAAACTGAGGATCGGGGCTAAAAAAGAAGCAAATTGAAGATATGGCGAAAAAACAGCGCCCCATTAGCGGATTGTTCGATATGGGTGTCTGGAGCAGGAAGCTGCTGCAAGACAACCTGTTCTACATCCTGTTCATAGGGTTGCTGACGCTCGCCTATATCGCCAACGCCCACCTGGCAGAGCGCAACGTGCGGGAAATTCAGACCTTGCAAAAAGAGCTCAAGGAAATGCGATGGTACTACATGTCCCTCCAATCGGAAAACATGTACAACGCCAAGCGCTCCGAGGTGGCCAAACGGGTGAAAGACAATGGCCTGCGCCCGCACCGCAAGCAATTGAACCGCATTCGAGTACGTAAAGAAGCTTATCAGCTAGGGGATGGATATTAAGAACGAAGTCCTGTACCGGGTCTATTTCCTCCTGTTCGGCATCGTCGTTCCGGCCTCCCTGGCATTGATGTACCAAACGGTGGTCATTGCATTTGTTGAAGGGAGCGACTGGCGGGCCGAGGGCGAACAGAACTACCTGGATTACCGGACGATAGAAGCCGACCGGGGCAATATTTTTGCAGCTGGCGGCAACCTGCTGGCTACGTCTATCCCGTACTTCAACATCCGCTTCGACCCGCTTGCGGCATCGGATGATGACTTTGAAGATAATCTGGACACTCTGGCCCATTGCCTGGCTTACTATGTCCTGGAGGACTATACCGTAGGGGGAGCCCGGGAATACCTGCTCGACCTACGCACCGGCCGCGACCGGTATGTCATGCTAAAAAAGCAAGTCTCCTACGCAGAGAAAAAGTTCATTGAAAATTTCCCGCTCTTCCGGCTGGGCAGCAACCGAGGCGGCTTCATTGCCGAAAAAATGAGCGAGCGCAAACGGCCCTTTGGGATACTGGCGCAACGGACCATCGGCTACGTACGCGACGGCGCCAAGCCTGTAGGCCTGGAGGGCTACTTCGACGAGGTGCTGGGCGGGCAGCCGGGGCAGCAGCTCATGGTTTGCGTGGACCGCCCCAACGACCTTTGGATGCCGGTAGATGACCTCAATGCTATCGAACCGGAAAGCGGGCAGGATATTACGACGACGATCGACCTTGATATACAGGATATTGCCGAGCGCGCCCTGAACCGGGCGGTCAACGCCCATGACGCAGAATGGGGGACGGCTGTGGTGCTGGAGGTGAAGACCGGCGCCATCCGGGCCATTGCCAACCTGGGCCGTACCGACCAAGGCTGGTGGGAAACCTACAACTATGCCGTTGGCACGGCAGGGGAGCCCGGCTCAACCTTTAAAGCAGCCTCCGTACTGGCTTTGCTGGAAGATGAATACCTCACTTTGGACGACTCTATCCGGATTTACAACGGCAAAGCGGAGTTTTACGAAGAGACAATGGAAGATGCCTCCCCCTACAGCTACCGATTGGATACCCTCCCTTTGCGGGAAGCCTTCGAGATTTCTTCCAACGTAGGAGTAGCCAAAACTATAGCGCATTTCTACGGCCAAAAGAACGACCTGAACGATGAAGAAGGGGCCGCCCGCTTTGTCCGCCGCCTCAAGCAGTTCAACCTGCATCAGCCGGTGGGCATCGAGATCGAAGGGGAAGCCAATCCTTATATTAAGGAAGCCTATAGCGAAGCGGACTACTGGAGCGGTACGACCCTGCCCTGGATGTCGATCGGCTACGAGCTGGAACTGACCCCGCTGCAGCTGTTGAACTTCTACAATGCAGTGGCTAACAACGGCAAGATGATGAAGCCTTACCTGGTTGCTACCATCGAAGAGATGGGCGAGGTCAAGGAGCAGTTCTACCCTACGGTGATCAACCGCCGCATTGCTTCCAAGCAGGCCATTGAACAACTGCAGGAACTGCTGCGGGCGGTGGTGGAAAACGAGCGAGGCACAGCCCACGACTTATACACGGAAGATTATAGCTTCGCAGGTAAGACTGGCACCGCGCAAGTCAACTATAAAAGAGGGCCAAGGGGTACGCGCATTGGGGGGCACCAAGCCTCCTTTGTAGGGTACTTTCCGGAAGAAGACCCTATGTATTCCTGCATCGTCGTCATCAATAAGCCCCGTCGGGGCGGGTTCTACGGCGGCGATGTTGCCGGGCCGGTTTTCCGGGAGATCGCTGACAATATCCACCGGATAAAGCCGGCCCTGCACCCGGTGATTAACGCCTTGCCCCCGGCCTTGGCTGCAAGCGAAAGCCTGCCCGGCTTTAGCATAGGGGATCAGGCTGATTTCCGGCAACTGCTGGATTACCTGGGGCTGGAAGCCTACGGTCAGCCGCTAACGCCAATTGGCGTGTTGCGCCCCCGGTCAGACACCCTGAAGATCGAGCCCCGGACGATGCCCGAAGAAACAGTGCCAAATGTAGTTGGGCTGGGCCTGCGGGACGCCCTCCATGTATTGGAAAACCGGGGGCTAAGCGTAGCAGCAGAGGGCGTAGGCAAAGTAGCCCGGCAATCGATCATACCGGGAACGCGCATACGGGGGCAGCAGATTAAGCTCTATCTGCGGTAAAGCCGCAGGTAACGAAAAACCAACACCGGGCAGCGTACCTGCCCGAAAAAAATAAGATGTAGCATGTCTACAGCACTACAAAACCTCCTGGAGCCTGTACAGGTCCTGGCTGCCAAAGGGCAGTTAGCCATTGAAGTTAAAAACCTGCAGTTCGATTCCCGGAAGGTAAAGCCCGGAGATGCCTTTGTGGCCATCCGCGGCACTAAGGTAGATGGGCACCGCTTTATCCCGAAAGCCATTCAGCAAGGGGCTGCCGCAATTATAGCGGAAACCCTGCCGGAGGAATTATCGGAGAAGGCTGCCTACATCAAAGTACCCGACAGCGCAACGGCGCTGGGAGAGATGGCGAACCGCTACTACGGCGAGCCGTCCGCACAGTTGAAATTAGTTGGGGTGACGGGCACCAATGGCAAAACCACTACAGTAACCTTACTGCATGAGCTGTTTCTCAGGCTAGGGTATAAAGCTGGGTTGCTGTCGACGGTGCGCAATAAGATCGGGCAAACCCCCCTCGACGCTACGCACACCACCCCGGATGCATTGGCTATTCACAGCTTGCTCCGGGAAATGGTAGACGCGGGTTGCGATTACGCCTTTATGGAAGTAAGCTCCCACGCTGCGCATCAGCGCCGAATTGCCGGATTGAATTTTGACGGAGCGGTATTCACCAATATCACGCACGACCACCTCGATTACCATAAAACGTTTAAGGCCTATATCGAGGCCAAAAAAATGTTCTTTGACATGTTGCCTGACACCGCCTTTGCCCTGGTCAATATCGATGACCGGAGGGGAGAGGTGATGTTGCAAAATACGAAAGCCAAACGGTATACCTACAGCCTGCGGGCCATGGCGAATTTCCGGGCCAAGCTCCTGGACAACGCTGTGACGGGCCTGCAATTGATGCTGGACGAGCAGGAAGTATTCAGCCGGCTGATTGGCGACTTCAACGCCTATAATTTGCTGGCGGTCTATAGCGTTGCTATGCTGCTGGAGCAAGACCGCATGGAGACGCTTACGGCCCTAAGCGAGCTGGGAGCGGTAGAAGGCCGGTTTGAAACCATCACGCTGCCCGGGCAGGGTGTGGTCGGCATTGTCGACTATGCGCACACACCGGACGCGCTGGAAAAGGTGCTGCACACCGTACAGGAGCTGCGCCGCAGAGACAGCCGCGTGATTACGGTAATAGGCTGCGGCGGCGACCGGGATAGTGCCAAGCGGCCGGTCATGGCGAAGGCTGCCTGTGCATTTAGCGATCAGGTGGTGCTTACGTCGGACAACCCTCGCACGGAAGACCCTGAAGCGATACTGTCGGATATGTGGAAGGGTGTCCCTAAGGATGCTACTCGCAAGGTCCTGACGATCGTCAACCGCCGGGAGGCCATCCGCACAGCAGCAGCGCTGGCTCAGGGCACCGATATCGTGCTGGTAGCGGGTAAAGGGCATGAAAAGTATCAGGAAATCAACGGGGAACGCCTCCCTTTTGATGACAAAGCGGAATTAGAAGCGGCATTGCAGGAGAAATCCTGAGAGAATTCAGAGGGCTGCGGCCCAAATGTTTATTTTAGCGGCGCTTTTTAAAACCCGATAACTGATTAACACTATGCTCATTCAACTCGTCGACTGGCTCGGCAGCTCCATGGGGGATTTTTCTGGCGCAGGCTTGTTCCGGTATATTACTTTCCGGGCAGGGGCGGCGGCGGTCTTATCCCTGATTATCTCCATGGTTTTTGGTGGCCGGATCATCAACTACCTGCGCTTCCTGCAGGTGGGAGAAACGGTGCGCGACCTAGGCCTGGCCGGCCAGATGAGCAAACAGGGGACCCCTACGATGGGCGGCGTGATCATCATCATGGCTATCCTCATCCCTTGTCTTCTGCTGGCCGACCTGAGCAACGTCTACGTAGTGCTCCTTATCGTCAGTACCGTTTGGATGGCGACGATCGGGTTCATCGATGACTACATCAAGGTCTTCCGCAAAAACAAGGAAGGGCTGAGGGGGACGTTCAAAATCCTGGGCCAGGTAGGCCTGGGGTTGCTGATCGCCTTCACTATGATCCTGAACGAGGATGTGGTGGTCCGCCTGGAGGTAGACGAAGCCGCCGAGCTGGGCTATTCCGAAATGGTAGGGGATACCATCAACGTGCCGGAAGACCTGGCCTTTGTCGGGCCGGCTCAGAAGGGGGATTACAAAACCAACCTGACCAACGTGCCCTTCCTGAAAGGCAACCGCCTGGATTACGCCTGGCTGATGCCGCTGCAGGAGCCCGCTGCTTCCAAATGGGTGTGGTTGCTATTTGTGCCCCTGGTCATCTTCGTGGTTACCGCAGTATCCAATGCCGCTAACCTGACGGATGGGCTGGATGGGTTAGCCACAGGCATTTCAGGGATTATCGGGGCGGCACTGGGAATATTTGCCTATGTATCTGGCAATGCCATCGCCGCTAATTACCTCAATATCCTCCACCTGCCGGGCACGGGCGAGCTGGTCATCTTTGCGGCCTGCTTTGTGGGGGCTACCCTGGGGTTCCTATGGTACAATTCCTTCCCGGCCCAAATCTTTATGGGGGATACCGGCAGCCTTACCCTGGGCGGTATCATCGCTGCCCTGGCGATTGTGCTGCGCAAAGAACTGCTTATCCCCCTGCTGTGCGGCATCTTTTTGGTTGAAAACCTCTCCGTGGTCCTGCAGGTGTCCTATTTCAAATACACCAAGCGGAAACACGGAGAAGGGCGGCGGATTTTCCTGATGTCGCCCCTGCACCACCACTATCAGAAAAAAGGTATGCCGGAAGTAAAGATCGTCACCCGCTTTTGGATCATCGGCATTCTGCTGGCAGTCCTGACGATCATCACCCTGAAAATCCGGTAAAACAAGCTTACGCAACGAATGACAAATATGCAACAGAATCGCGTTGGCGGTTCTGGGTTTTGGTGTTCAAATCCTACTGGGCTATGAAGAATATTGTCATACTCGGCGCTGGGGAGAGCGGCATTGGCGCTGCCTTGCTGGCCCGGCAAAACAGGCATCATGTCTTTGTCTCCGACCGCGGGGGCATTGAAGCAACGTATAAAAGCGAGCTGGAAAGCCACGGCATTGCGTACGAAGAAGGGCATCATACCCTTGAGCGTATCCTGCAAGCCGACGAGGTGATCAAAAGCCCGGGCATCCCAGACCGCATACCTTTAATACAGGAACTGGTGAGCAAAGGCTTGCCGGTGATCTCTGAAATTGAATACGCTGCCCGCTACCACCAATCAAAAGTGATGGGCATAACGGGCAGCAACGGCAAGACGACCACTACCCGCCTGGCTTTCCACCTCCTGCAAACGGCAGGCTTTGATGTGGAAATGGGCGGGAATGTAGGCAAAAGCTTTGCCCGCTGCCTGACGGAGCGCCACCGCGCGCACTACGTCCTGGAGCTGAGCAGCTTTCAGCTGGATGGCATCGTGGACTTCCGGCCGGATATTGGGATGATCCTGAATATCTCGCCGGACCACCTGGACCGGTATGCGTACAAAATGGAGAACTATATCCGGGCTAAATTCCGCATTGCGATGAATCAGCAGCCGGCGGATGTGTTCCTCTATATGGCAGAAAATGAGCATATCGCTGCTTTTTTGCCGGCGCATGACATTCAGGCCAGGCGGGTGCCCATTCAGCGCCATCAGCTGGAAGGGCAAGCCTTTACAGCCGGCGGGCAACGGTTCGACCTGAGCCCAACGCGCCTGCGGGGCACTCACAATGCCTACAACGCATTGTTTGCAGCCACGGCAGCCCTCCACTGGGGAGCAGCGCCCGAAGCTGTTCAGCGGGGGTTGGAAACCTTCACGCCGGTGCCGCACCGCATGGAGGTGGTGGGCACCTACGGAGGCGTAGAGTACATCAACGACAGCAAAGCCACTAATGTGGATGCTGTCTACTATGCGCTCGATGCCATGCCCGAGAGGGTAGTCTGGATCGCCGGTGGCCAGGACAAAGGCAACGACTATCAGCCGCTGCAGCCGCTCGTGCGCCGAAAAGTAAGGGTGCTGGTGGCGCTGGGGCTGGACAATGAAAAGTTGAAAGCCGCTTTTGGCAATCAAGTAGATACCTGGGTAGAAGCCCGGTCGGCGGAGGAAGCCGTAGCCCAAGCCCGCAGGCTGGCCAAGGCAGGGGAAAAAGTGCTCCTGTCGCCAGCTTGCGCCAGTTTTGACTTATTTAAGAATTACGAACAGCGGGGCGAGCGGTTTAAAGCCGCCGTCGCGCAATTGGATAAATCAGATTAATGTGTCATTAGCAACGAGGATATACGCAGAGCTTCAGGGAGATCGCGCCATTTGGGCGGTGATCGCCGTGCTGTCCCTGTTTTCCATCATGGCCGTGTACAGCTCTACGGGCACACTGGCCTACCGGGAAATGGGCGGCAATACGGAGTCCTTCCTGGTCAAACACCTGCTGATTGTTACCGGCGGGTTGTTTTTGACCTACCTGGCCCACCTGATGCACTACATGAAGTATTCCCGTTCGGCCCCCATACTATTGTTGATCTCGGTGCCTTTACTGATTTATACCATTGCTTTTGGTGCAGATATCAATGATGCCCGCCGCTGGATAGAAGTGCCCTTTGTGGGCATTACGTTTCAGACATCGGACTTTGCGAAGCTGGCACTTATCATTTACGTCGCCCGGGTCATTGGGTCCAAGCAAGACTACATCAAGGACTTTCAATCGGCTTTTGTGCCCATTATTGTGCCGGTGCTGATCATTTGCGGGCTTATTGCCCCGGCGGATTTGTCGACGGCTATCCTGCTGTTTTTCACTTGCGTCATCATGATGTTTGTGGGGCGGGTAGCGCTGCCTTACATCGCCTTGCTGCTCTTGCTGGGCATCGTCGTTTTTGCGGTGCTGGTCTTGCTGGGGGAGTTCTTCCCGGAGGTGGTCCGCTCCGATACCTGGGTTAGCCGGGTGCGGGACTATGTAGATAACCCTGAGGGGGGGTATCAGATCAAACAGGCTAAGATTGCCATGGCCAATGGCGAGTGGTTTGGGCTGGGGCCGGGCAATAGCATCCAAAGGAATTATTTGCCTTCTCCGTATTCTGATTTCATCTACGCCATTATTGTAGAGGAGTACGGCATACTGGGGGGCTTCCTGATCATCGGCCTGTATGTGGCTTTGTTTTTCCGTGCCACCCGGCTGGTGACGAAAAGCCCTAAAGCTTTCGGTGCGATGCTGGTGATTGGTCTGAGTGTCAGCCTGATCTTGCAGGCGTTCATCAATATCGCGGTATCGGTGCACCTCGTCCCGGTTACGGGGGTGACTTTGCCGATGGTGAGCATGGGGGGGACTTCTATTTTGTTTACCTGTATTTCGTTTGGGATTATCCTGAGCGTGAGCAAGTATATCGAGACGGTGGAGGGGTGAGGGGGGGATGGGGTTTAGAGGTTAGGGTTTAGGGTTTAGGGTTTAGGGTTTAGAGGTTAGGGTTTAGGGTTTAGAGGTTAGGGTTTAGGGTTTAGAGGTTAGGGTTTAGGG
>CAZNSK010000108.1:0-6538 GCA_964575505.1 uncultured Phaeodactylibacter sp. | reverse complement strand
TTTAGGGTTTAGGGTTTAGGGTTTAGAGGGTTAGGGGCATGGAAGACTAATGATATTGAAATAAAAAATTGAATGTGGCCAAAGAGATTAAAAAGGCGGAGCAGCTAGTCCGCGATCAGCCGGAGGCATTGAGCTGGGGCAAGCCCCGGATTATTATCTCCGGAGGCGGTACGGGCGGTCACATTTTCCCCGCCATTGCCATCGCTGATGCGGTGAAGGCACTGGCACCGGAGGCAACTATCCGGTTTGTGGGGGCAAAAGGAAAAATGGAGATGGAAAAGGTGCCCAAGGCGGGTTACCCCATCGACGGGCTGTGGATCAGCGGATTCCAGCGGAAATTGACATTACGGAACCTGAGTTTCCCCCTGAAGCTGATCAGCAGTTTGTGGCGGGCCCGGCAGATCATCCGCCGGTTCAGGCCGCAGGTGGCAGTGGGCGTAGGGGGGTATGCCAGCGGGCCGCTGCTGCAAATGGCAAATAGCCGGGGCATCCCGACCCTGCTGCAGGAGCAAAACTCCTTCCCGGGGATAACCAATCGGTTGCTGGGCGGCAAAGCGGATAAAATCTGCGTAGCCTACGAAGGCATGGAGCGGTTTTTCCCGACAGCTAAATTATTGCTGACCGGCAATCCGGTGCGGCGGCAGTTGCAGCATTTGGAAGCGACCCGGGCGGAAGGCGCAGCGCACTTTGGCTTTGACCCCAATCGCCCCATCCTCTTTGTATTTGGCGGCAGCCTGGGGGCAAAGTCCATCAACGAAGCAATGGCCGCCAACACGGAGCTGCTGCGCAACCGGCCCGAGGTGCAGGTGCTTTGGCAAGTGGGCAAGCTTTACGAAGCGGCGTTCACCGCCTGCGAGACCGCCCAATTGCCAAACGTACAGGCCCGGGCTTTTATTGATGGCATGGACCTGGCCTACGCTATGGCAGATGTTATCGTTGCCCGGTCGGGAGCGCTGACGATCTCAGAGTTGCAATTTGCCGGGAAGCCGGCTGTTTTCATCCCCTCCCCAAATGTGGCGGAGGACCATCAGACGAAAAACGCACAGGCGCTGGTGCAAAAAGGAGCTGCCCTGCTGATCCCGGACCATGAAGCCCGGGAGCGGATTATGGCGGACGCACTGGCCCTGATTGATGACCCGGAACGGTGCCAGCAATTGCGTACCCATATCCGTAAACTGGCTCAACCGGATGCCGCTGAGCGTATCGCTCGGGAGGTACTCCGGCTGGCCCAACCGGCAAAGGCATAAGCGATGGACTTGAAAAGCATTCAGACCGTGTACTTCATCGGGGTAGGGGGGATTGGCATGAGTGCCATCGCCCGCTATTTCAACAGCCGGGGCGCTAGAGTATACGGCTACGACAAAACAGCGACCGAGCTGACCAGAACGCTGGTAGCAGAAGGCATTGACATACATTACGAAGCGGCGGTAGAACGCATCCCCGATGGGGTCGACCTGGTTGTCTACACCCCTGCGGTACCCGATACCCACGCCGAGCTGCAGTACTTCAGGCAGCAAGGCACGCCCATCAAAAAGCGGGCAGAAGTACTCGGGATCATCAGCCGGGGCATGAAAGCAGTGGCCATTGCGGGCACGCATGGCAAGACCACGACAACGACGCTGACGGCCTATCTGCTGCGGGCGTGTGGGATTGATTGCACTGCCTTTCTCGGTGGGATTGCCCTCGACTTTGAGACCAACTTCGTGGAAGGGCATTCTGAGTGGGTCGTGGTGGAAGCCGACGAATACGACCGGTCGTTCCTCCACCTGAGCCCCAACATCGCGGTAGTGCTGTCGATGGATGCGGACCACCTCGATATCTACGGCGATGAGGAATCTTTGCACGAGACGGGGTTCCGGGCATTCGCCAGAAAGCTGGAGCCGGGCGGTAAGCTTTACCTGCAGCACCGCTGGGCAACGGAAATGGGAGCGGTGCCGGGGTTGGAGCGCTTCGGGGTGGGAGGCGGCAGCTACCGCGCAGATAATATCCGCGTGGAAGCGGGCTACTTCACCTTCGACTACCAAAGCCCGGCGCACCGGCTGGAAGGGCTGCAACTGAGCCTGCCCGGCCGGCACAACGTCGAAAATGCAACCGCTGCTATTACGGTAGCGCTGCAATTGGGCGGTGAGGGGAGAGCTATCCGGCGGGCGCTGCGAAGTTTTCGCGGCATCCGGCGGCGGTTTGAATTTTTGTACCGTAGCCACAGCCGTGCCTACATCGATGACTACGCCCATCATCCGGAGGAGCTGCGGGCGGCGATCGGGGCAGCAAAAGAGTTGTACCCACAGCAGGAAGTAGTTGGCATTTTTCAGCCGCACCTGTTTTCCCGCACCCGGGATTTTGCCGATGGCTTCGCCCGTGCCCTGGCATTATTGGATGAAGTTTGGCTGATGGACATTTATCCCGCAAGGGAAGCGCCTATACCGGGTGTCAGCAGCGCCTGGTTGTTCGAAAAAATTAACCACCCCCGCAAGCGCCGGATTGAGGCCGTGGAGGTGGCCGCAGCCGTCCGCGAACGGCAGCCGGAAGTCCTGCTAACCCTGGGCGCCGGTGATATTGATTTACTAAGAGCACCTTTGAAGGCGTACTTTGAAGGCAAAAAATAAGCAACATGGCACTGCCAGTTTTTCAAAATATGGACCCCAGAACGCAGCGGATGCTGAAGCGCATCGGCTGGGCGGGGCTCTTTGTGGCCATGCTTGTGGTTTACATTTCGGCCGTGGAGCGCAAAGGGGCCAGTCTGGTAGAGGAGGTCCTAATCGATATTGCCCCTTTGCCAGACGGCAACAGCTTGCTGACCGATACCGACGTCCGCGCTACCATTCAGCAAAGCTTTGGCAAGCCCATTGAAGGGCGGTCTATTGCCGAACTGGATATTGGCCGGCTGGAAAGCGTGCTGGAAGAAGAGCCTTTCATCCTGGAAGCCGAAGCCTTTGTAACGGCCGGGAATAAAGTCAGAATTGAAATCCTGCCGCGGGAACCCGTTTTGCGGGTGATAGACAATAACGGGTACAACTACTACCTGGACCGCAACGGGGTGCAAATGCCGCTTTCGGAGCACTTTACGGCAAAGGTGCTTGTCGCTACGGGCAGTTTGCCGACCTACGAAGAGGCATTCCTCAGCCGGAAACGCAACCGGTTGAAAGAAGCCTTTCTGTTGGCGCAGCTGATTCTGAGCGACCCCTTCCTCTCGGCTTTGTCGGAGCAGATTTACTTCGACAGCCGGGGAAAGATTACGCTTGTGCCTAAGCTGGGGGTCGGTCAGGTCGAGTTTGGCCACTTCGAGGCCGCTCAGAGCAAACTGCGGCGGATCAAAATATTCTACAAAGAAGTTCTGCCCTATACGGGCTGGCAACAATACGAAGAAATCAGCGTGGCGTACCAAAATCAAGTGGTCGCCCGGTAAAAGAAGCATTGAAAAAACGAAAACTACATTTAAATGATACCCATGAGTGAGACCAATGCAAACAAGTCGGAAATTTTAGTCGCCCTGGACATCGGGACTACAAAAATCTGTGCGATCGCCGGACGGCGGGATCAGCATGGCAAGCTGGAAGTTTTAGGCTTTGGAAAAGTCGCTTCCGATGGCGTGCTGCGGGGCGTCGTGTCCAATATTGAGAAGACGGTCAAGGCTATTTCCGAGGCCGTTCAAATGGCACAGCGCAGCGCTGGGCAGGCGTTTAAGGTCGTGCACGTGGGTATTGCCGGGCAACACATTAAAAGCCTGCAGCACCGGGGTATCCTGACAAGAGATAGCGACCATACCGAAATCAGCAAGCGGGATATTGACCGGCTGATCAGTGATATGTACAAACTGGTCCTGCCGCCGGGTGATAAAATCCTGCATGTCATCCCACAGGAATACACCGTAGATAATGAACAAGGCATTACCGACCCGGTCGGCATGTCGGGCGTCCGCCTGGAAGCCAACTTCCACATCATTACCGGGCAGATTTCAGCCTCCAACAACATCCACCGTTGTGTGGAGCGCACGGGGCTGAAAGTGGCCAATATGACCCTGGAGCCCATTGCTTCGGCCTCGGCGGTGCTAAGCGATGAGGAGAAAGAAGCCGGCGTGGCCCTGGTCGACATCGGCGGTGGCACTACGGACATTACCATCTTCCAAGAGGGGATTATCCGCCACACTGCCGTTATACCCTTTGGCGGCAATGTGATCACCAAGGATATCAAGGAGGGGTGCACTGTCATGAAGCCACAAGCGGAAAAGCTGAAGATCAAATTCGGCTCTGCCCTGGCGGAAGAGGTGTACGACAACCGCATTATCTCCATTCCGGGGTTGCGGGGCCGGGATCACAAGGAAATCTCGGAGAAGAACCTGGCGCGTATCATTCAGGCGCGGGTAGAGGAAATCCTGGATTATGTGATCTGGGAAATCCGCCGCTCCGGCTTCGACCGCAAGCTCATCGGAGGCATTGTGCTGACCGGCGGGGGGGCCTTGCTGAACCATATTGACAAGCTATCGGAGTTCCACACCGGGATGAGCACCCGTATTGGCACGCCGGTAGAGCACTTGGCACACGGCTACCACGAGCAGCTGAGCAGCCCGATTTACGCTACCGGGGTAGGGCTGTTGCTCAAGGGGCTGGATGACCTCGAAGCAGGCCTTATTCCCGAAATGGCGGAAGAAGCGCCGGAAGAGGAGGGCGAAGTGCAAGACAAAACTAATGCCGGCAACTGGTACGACCAGCTCTTCAAACGGACAAAAGAGTGGTTTGAAGCTGAACCGGATAATGAATTTTAAGAACGCAGAAGGGGAGGCGGGTTGTTGAATAGCCCGGCCTCTGTTCTATACCCGTGAACAACCGAAAAACGCTGATACTTCAATTAACCACGTTGGGTCAACGCAAAGCGCAGCAGGAAAGCCCAGCAAAACAAAAAACAAGCAGTTATGGTATTTGATTTGCCAAAAGATGAAAGCCCCATTATCAAGGTGTTGGGCGTGGGCGGCGGCGGCAGCAACGCCGTGACGCACATGTTCCGGCAGGGCATCGTAGGTGTCGATTTTGCCATTTGCAATACCGACGCTCAGGCTATGGAACTGAGCCCGGTGACCACCCGTATACAACTCGGCCCGAACCTGACGGAAGGGCGGGGAGCCGGCTCTAAGCCCAATATCGGTAAAATGGCTTGCGAGGAATCGATTGAAGCCGTCAAAGCCTACCTGGAGAACAACTGCCGCATGCTTTTTGTGACTGCTGGCATGGGCGGCGGTACGGGCACCGGAGCTGCACCGATCATTGCCAAGACGGCAAAGGAAATGGACATCCTGACCGTAGGGATCGTGACTTTGCCATTTACCTTTGAAGGCCGCCGCCGGACCTCACAGGGCACTGAGGGCCTGGAAGAGCTCAAGAAGAATGTCGACACTTTAATTGTCATTTCCAACGACAAGCTGCGCCAAATCCACGGCAACCTGTCTATCTCGGATGCTTTTGCGGAAGCGGATGATATTTTGACCACCGCTGCCAAGGGCATTGCCGAGATCATCACTGTGCCAGGCTATGTAAACGTCGATTTTGAGGATGTGAATACCGTTATGCGGGAAAGCGGGGTAGCGATCATGGGCACCGCTTCTGCGGAAGGCGAAGACCGCGCCAAGCGGGCCGTAGACGAAGCCTTGCACTCTCCTCTCCTGGAAGATAACGACATCCGGGGCGCACAGCACATCCTGCTCAATATCACCTCGGGCACCAAAGAGGTGACGATGGACGAAATCTTCGAGATAACCGAGTTTGTGCAGGAAGAAGCCGGGTACGGTACAGACCTGATTTGGGGTAACTGCTACGACGAAGACCTGGGCGAAAAGATTAGTGTGACGGTCATCGCCACAGGTTTCGAAAATCGGAAAACCAAGCGGGCAGCCCGGTCGACCGATGACCGGGTCATTGTCTCTCTGGACGAAGAGGACCGAAAACCTTCCGAAGAGCCCCCAAAAAAAAAGGGGCTGGCGGATATCGGCTATGAACCCTCGGAGCCCAAAGAGAATACGGTAGAGTTTGATGATGTCCGCGAGACGATTGCCAAGTACCAGCATCGTGGCCGCTATTCCTACGAGGAGCCTTACGAAAACAAGGAAGAAACGGCGGAGGATAGCGAGGAGCAGCGCAAGCGGCAGGAAAAGGACCGCAAACGGCGGGAGCGGCTGCGCAACAACCGCGTCAAGCTCAGCAACCCGCAAGCGATCATCGAACTGGAAAATGAGCCTGCCTACCTGCGGCGGGGCGTCCGGCTGGATGATGTACCGGATTCCGGCGATGCTACCCGCTCCACCTGGAGCATCAACGACGAAGACGAACTGGAAGTCCGGGGCGGGAACACTTTCCTGCACGATAACGTAGATTAATGAGTGCGGCGGAAGGCTGAACGGCGGGCGGGCTTTTCACCCCGTCCTTTCAGCCAGAAGCCCAAGAATACTTTTGCTTTCGTAGGCGGCTTGGCTCTGTGGAGGGGCTGAGCCGTTTTTTGTTGAATATATTTGGCTTTTAGCTTGAACAAAAACAGGGAAATAAAGTTATAA
>CAZNSK010000107.1:0-21174 GCA_964575505.1 uncultured Phaeodactylibacter sp. | reverse complement strand
CGTGCAAAAGAACGAGTCTAAATCGGTAAGTTATTGTTGCGCGACCCCTTAGGCTTAACAGTGGCAGTGAGGAGTGCAAGCAGGGGCCTAAGAAATACAGCGTTAGCTTGCCAACCGTACAGCCAGGGGATAAAAAAGCCCAGCTCTACGATAGCCAGGCTCAAGAATTAGTATAAAAGAATAAATCAAAGCTAACAAAAATGCAACATCGTTGCAAGTATGAGGTTCGGTTTCTTCGAATTCAACTTTGCTTTGCTATTTTTGTATTCTAAAAAAGTGCAATTTTTCGCTTATGATCCGGGAAGAAGACATCCTCCAAAAGCTAAAAGACCACAAGCTCCGAAAGACCAGTTTTCGGAAAGAGGTATTGGAGTTGTTCATGGCATCAGAAGGGGAAGCCCTCTCCAACCAGGACTTGGAAGCGCAGCTAGATAACCCGGACCGCATCACGCTTTACCGGACCCTCAAGGCATTCGAAGATAAGGGGCTGATCCACTTAGCGGCGGATAGCGGCGGGATAAGCCGCTATGCGCTCTGTTTGGCAGACTGTACAGCGCACGATCAGCACGCCCACTTTCAGTGCCAGCGCTGTGGCCGGACCATCTGCCTGGAGGGGGAGGTTATCATTAAGGCGGAGGCTCCCGCAGGGTATCAGGTCAATCGAAAAAACCTTATCCTGGAAGGAACTTGCGCAGCGTGCCTCAATCCGTGATATCCACTTCAAAGAACCGGGGCTCAGCCGTATTGCGGACACCATCGTAAGCATCAAGCCGGAAATGGTACGCACCTGCCCTGAGTGTCTGTGGCACCTCAAAGCTGATCTCAAAGTCAAACGATTTATCCACGCTCTCGTCAAAAACGGCGTAGGCATCCGTGCTGAAGGTGTTGCCAGAGCTGAGGTCGGTGTAATTCAGAAAAACGATGCCATTCCCGCCTCCGCTTAGGGAGTAGTTGTCTGTAACTGTGCCTGCGAAACTGATTGTGGCCCCCTTGGCTAACGTCAATTCCTCCCCGGCTGGTGAGGAAAGTGTCAATTCGGGGGCTACAGTATCCACCGGGTTGAGCACTTTGATGCTGTAAAAATTGGCAAGCGGATTGTCGTTGCCTGCCTCGTCCAGGACTTGTATCTGGAAGTGGTAGGACCCCGCCGTTACCTGCTCGGGGGCTTCTAATGACAAGGTGGTTGATGCCTCAGAACCTTCAAGTGGCTGAATGTCCAAAACGGTCCAGTCTTCTGTCCTGCTATCGGTATTGGGTGCAGCTACGCCGGGAGACACACTGCCCCCGTGGCCATGGCAGTCGAAATTGTTATGGATATCCACTTTGTACTGAGACAGGCTGGCGTTGTCTGAAAACCTGAGTTCCGCCCGCAGTATTTGCCCGCCTAAAAGGTTGAATACCGTATCTTCCTGCGCCCCGCAGATCATGCCCGCCGCAGGGGTGGGGTCCAAACTGAGAATGGTCATAGCGGGTGGGTCTACATCCACATTGCTATCGGAGCCGCAACCCCAGAAGCCCATCAGTATCATCGGCAAAACGGCGGCCCACATTAATCTTTTCATGAAGAATGAAATTTATGCCTACTGCCCAACTATTGAGCAGCTAATATTGTGTTCTTAATTTACAAAGATAAGCTTTATGCAACTCTGTTGCAAAAATAGGCGTTACTTTAGCGATATGATAACAAAGCATTATATCCTGATGTTGATAGCTCTTGCCGCTGCCCGGGTTGGGGAGGCACAAATCAGCGGCCGGGTCACTGATATACAAGGGGAGCCGCTACCGGGGGCAACGGTTATCCTGCTGCCAGACAGCCTGATACAAGTCACTGGGGACAACGGCCGTTTCACATTCGTACTGCCTCCGGTGGGGCGGCATCAGGCCCGGATTTCCTACATCGGTTACGCGCCTGAGGAAGCGGTGGTCAATTATCAGGGGAGGGCAGTAGAATTACCGGTCATCCGTTTGGAAGAAGCGCAGGCGCTACTGGAAGAGGTGGTCGTGACCGAGGAGCATGCCAAACAGGAGGAAACCCTTTCCGCAGAGCACTTCGGGCAGGAAGTGATTGAGGAGAACCTACAGGGCACCTTTGCCCAGTCTATTGACAAATTGCCGGGCCTTAGTGCCATTAATATAGGGACGGGTATTGCTAAACCAGTAATTCGGGGCTTGTCCTCCAACCGCATCATCGTCAACCATCAGGGAGTGAAGCAGGAAGGGCACCAATGGGGCGCTGACCATGGCCTGGAAATCGACCAATTTGGTGTAGAGCGGGTGGAAATCATCAAAGGGCCGGCTTCCCTGCAGTATGGTTCAGATGGCCTGGGCGGCGTTATCAATATTATGCCGGGGCGGGTGCCCCCCAAGGGGGTTATCCTGGGCAGCGTGATGGGCCTGCACCGCACCAACAACGTGCACTGGGGGGGCTCGGCTAAGCTGGGCCTGAATTTGGGCGGGTTCTTCCTCACAGGGCGCTACAGCTATCAGGACTTTGCCGATTACCGGGTGCCGGCAGCGCAGTTCGTCTACAACTCCTTCATCCTGCCTATCAATAATGAACAGCTTAAAAATACGGCTGGCCGGGAAAATAACGTAAGCCTGACGGCTGGCCTTAACCGGGACTGGGGCGTCACCCGGATCACGTTCAGCCAGTATGACCTGGAAGCGGGTTTATTCGCCGGTGCAGTTGGTATTCCACGTTCCTACGCCCTGACCGATGACGGCAACCGGAGAGATATCGATATCCCCAAGCAAGAGGTTACCCACACCCGGCTGAGCCTGCACCAAGACCTGGTGCTGCCGGAGGGGCATGTCAATTTCAACCTGGGCTACCAACGCAACCTCCGGCAGGAATTTTCCTTTCCGGAGTTTCACAGCATACCGAGCTCTCAGATTGACCCCGGCAATACACTAGGCTTGCAGTTTTTGTTGGAAACATTTAGTGCCGACCTGCACTACGAGCACGAGCCAGAAAACGGCATCCGGCAGGTATACGGCGGCAATGCGCAATGGCAGTTCAATAAACGGGCAGGCTTTGAATTCCTGCTGCCTGATTTCCGGACCTTCCGCGCCGGCGTTTTCAGCCTGGCGGAAAAACAGTTGGCCGGTGGGTTGCTGGTGAACGGCGGGCTGCGGTTGGATTACGCCACCAATGATACCGAATTCTACCGGCAATGGGTTTGGGACAGCAACGAAAACATCACAGATTCCCTGCTGGCACCGGTCACCTCCCCTGAATTTTTCAACTGGTCAGGCTCGGTAGGCATGGCGCTGCCGCTTTGGGCCGGCAAGGCGCAGCTCAAAGTGAACCTTGGCAAGAGCTTCCGGGTCCCCTACCCGGCGGAAACGGTTTCTAATGGCATTCACCACGGCACGTTCCGGCACGAAGTCGGCACTCCCGGCCTGGATTCTGAGCATGGCTACCAGTTCGATATCAGCCTGGAGGGGGAGCGGCCCAATTTTTCGGGTTCCGTAGCCACTTATTTTAACTTCTTCGAAAACTATATTTACCTCGGCCCGACCTTTCCTGCGCGGTTTTCTCCCCTCCCCGAAGCCGGGCAGATTTTTCAGTACCGGCAGGATGATGCCATCTACACCGGCCTGGAGTTGCAATACGACTGGTACATCTGGCCTTGGCTCCGCTTTTCGCAAACGGCTGATTTTGTGCAAAGCTATAACCTGCGCACGCAGTTGGCTTTGCCTTTTACGCCTCAGCCTAATGTACAGACGAGCTTGCGGTATACCGTGCAGGGGAAAGGCCGTATTTCCAGCTTTTACCTGGAAGCGAATCACGAATACGCCTTTGCGGCGGAAGGCCCCTACCGGGTTGACCGTTCAGAGCGGCCCACGCCGGCCTATCAGCTTTGGGGCGCGGCGCTGGGGTTGAAGGTCCGGTGGTTCGGCCCGCAGCCACTGCGACTGAATGTACAGTTACAGAATGCATTTGACACTTACTACCTCAACCACCTGAGCCGCTACCGCTTGATCAACGTGCCGGAGCAGGGGCGGAATATCAACCTAAGCTTGAAAGTGCCGTTCTGGGGGCGCTTGAAATCGTAGGAATGGCAAATGGGGGGTTGCAGAAATGGGGGATCGTAAAAAGGCAGGGCCCCAAGGCGTGAAATACACTGTATTATTTCGGGCTAGCTGCACAGATGCTATTTTGGGGTTGAAAGAGTTGGCTTCGCTGAGCTGGCCTGCGAGGCTCCAGGTGCTTAGCCTCTTATTCTTGCCATAACCCAGAGGCAACTCCACAGTTGGTTCGGCCCCTGACAAAGCCCGGCTCCCTTCCCGTCGCTCAATTATGGGCTAAAGCCCAAAACGGAGGATTGGCTATGCTGCATAAAAAAGCATCCCCGCCCTGCCGAAACAGAATGAGGATGCTGGTGTCTTACGGATATCTACGACAGGCTTCAACTTATGCCGAAGTGAGCTTTCGCAGCGTTTTCGGTAAGCGATGCCGGCAGTGACGTCACTTGTCTACTGTATGGAAAACTCTACATCCGCAAATTCCCGCTCTTCGCAGTCGTGGTCTTTGCAAGCCTCCACTTCCAGGTGGAATTTGGTGCCGGATGGATAGGAAGACAGGTCGAGGTCCTGTTCATACGACACTTTAGGTTCGTGGTTGTGCAGTTCTTCTCCAAGAATCTTGTCAGATACATCACCGTCTGGATGCAGAACGATTTCTATATCGTGGGTAACATCGGTAGCTTCAATTTCAATATGGACATGAACGTCGCTTGCGTCCGCCACGACTTCATCCGGGCCAGGCTCCAGGATATTAATCGTGATTTCATTGTGGTCATGATCATGGTCGTGATCGTCCTCTTTTTCGCACCCGGAGAAAACGGTTACAGACAGGGCTAGCAAGAGTAGCCAGGAATACTTGAACATTTTCATATTTAGAATTTTAATTTAATGCAACGATGTTGCAAATGTAAGGCAAGAATCTTAAAGGTGCAACAGTGATGCAAGAAAATCGGCTGCGCAAATGATGCACAGCCGACAGAAAACTCAATTACACTCAAATTTTCCGGGAATTAGCGCACGCTGCCGTCCGGGTTTTAGCCTGCTGTCCAGTCATTCTCCGGGCTTTCGATGGCACCTTTGAAATTGGCAGGCGCAAAGAAGCTGCCGAGGGTAGAAGGGTCAAAGTCACTGCCGGTACAGGCGTCCGGTACGAAGTCGTTAGCGCCCAAGCCAGGGATGGCTTCTTCAGAGTTGTTGAAAGACGGATCAGTGAAAAACGGCTCGGCATCATCACGCGCCAGTTGGTCGCAGCCAAATACATTGGAGTGGGCGAATACAACCGGGCCGCTAATGTCGGTTACTTCCGGGCGGCCGTCGGTTTCATTCGCTTCGGCGCGTACTCCCCAGGAAGGGATACCGGTAATGACAGCATTGTACACCTTGTTGCCTCGTGTAGACCAGAAGCGGATGCCATCGGGTTCGCCATCGGGTTCGAACTCTGCACCGGGGCCAACAACTGTCACATTGGCAATCAACGCTTCTGAATCGCCGCGCAGATACAGGGCTTCGTCCCCGTCCCCGGGTATGGTAGAAACTGAAATAATAAATTGCATGTTGCCGCTGTAGTCGTCATCGGTGCGGTAGTTGGTGTCTTCGGAGTTGGTCGCGATCAGGTGGGAAACGTTTACATCACCCCCGGCAATGAAGATCGCCTCATCCGTGCACTGCCATACCTGTACGTGAGATACCTGAGTGCCGTTGCCTACATCATCCAGGATGAAAGCCCGGTCTCCGGCATACTCAATACGCAGGTACTGCACAAAACCACTGTTGGTGCCTTTGCCCTGCCCTTCAATTTGGAAGTCGTTCCAGTCGCCGGCTTCCGGGTCTGCACCGGGGCGCAGGACGTTTTCGCTGGTCATCACCACCGGAGCATCAGCGGTGCCGCGGATGTCAGCCGTGCCAAAGACGGTTACGTCCATATCCACTCCAGCCTGCAGATAAATGGTCACGCCGGCTTCAACCTGGAAGGTAGAGCCTTCCTCAAAGGAGATGTTCACATCCGGTGCAGGCTGAGCCAGGTAGTAAGAACGGCCCTCGGCAAACTTTACGGTCGTGCCCGCCGGAATGATACCATCCGCCGGGAGGTCTACATCAAACACAGCGGTGCCGCCAATATCAATGGCATCGTACAGATTGACGCTTACGCTGAAGGCTGCCGGAGCAGACTCCAGGTCCTGGGTGTTCACACCAATGAATTCGTACTCCAACAGTTCACCCTCCATCGCATCGGCGGAAACCGTTTGTCCGGTGTAGGTAAAGGTCGTCGCATCCGGGTCCGGAAGGGTGATTTCCTCCAGGAAGCCGCCGCCACGGTTAAAAATGATGGAGCTGGGGCCACCTTCTGCCTGAAGGCTAAGCTCTACGGTGATATCCTGTCCGGGCTTTAGGTTAACCAGGTTGTCGCCAACTACAGAAATAGCCGGTGCCGGAAAGACAGGATCGTCATCATCGCCGCAGGCCGGGAAAAGTAATATGCCGCCCAGGGCGAATAATAGAAGGGTGAAAAAAGAATGCTGAAGTTTCATGACAAGTGAATTTAGAAGAAGTTGAAATGTGAAATGGTTCTATCGTATCGTACCGTCCTGGTTCTTGCACCAACTGCCGTCGGCCGTCCAGTCATTGGCTTCGTTCTCGACTGCACCGATGTAAGGCGCAGGTGTAAACCAGTTGCCAAACCGGGCATCTGCTGCCGGATTGAACGGACTGGGTACGGAGCCCACATAATTGCCGGGCGTAATTCCGGGGACGGGCTCTTCGCTCAGGTTGAAATCAGGGTTTGGCAGGAAATAATCTTCTGCGAGTTCGTCATAATTCGTCTTATTGCCCCAGGAGTGGATATTGCCGATCTCCATGGTGCCATCGTCGAGGCGTTCGGGCGCCACATCCTCCACCCGCACTGCATCGTCCGGGTAGTTGGTGGCCATCATATTTTGGAAAAGCCCCATTGCACCCCTTCTCACCCGGAACCCACGTCGCGTACCATCTGCATCAGTATTGCCGTTGCCGATCATAGTGACATTGGAGATATAGGTGTAAGTGCGGGGTTCCAGCTCAAAATTGCTGGCATCGTTGCGCAGCTCCAGGGAGCGGGCGATGTTGTTAAAGTTGACCGGGATAATGGTAGCCGCAATGGAAGTCTGGAAGACCAGGAATTGCGCTCTGCCTCGCCATCCGTGCTCTGCCCAAAGCCCGTAAGCCCCATGGTCTGTGACGACCGCGTATTTGATATCCGCGGCACCGCCTTTGAAACGGATACCGTTGTCAAAGCAATTCCAAACCTGTAGGTAACGAATCTGCGTGCCGGAGCCTACACCGTAAAACTGAATGCCATCGGCATTGTTCTTACCGGCATACTCGATGCGTACATAGCGCAGGGAACCGGAACTTTCGCCCAGGTTATTGCCGCCGTAGGTGAAGCCTTCCTCAAAGACCACTGCGGCCTGATTAGTGGGGGCATTACCATAAATAAACAGGCCGGCCCAATCACCCCAGGCTGCGGTGCCATCCAGTACACCCTGACTGGTGAAGACAATCGGGCTGTCTTTGGTGCCCTCGGCAATGATCCGGCACCCTTGCGTAATCGCCAGGCGGGAATCCTCCGTACCATTGAAGGTGCGCATGAGGATGGTTGTGCCGGGCTCAATCGTGAGGGTACTGTTGTCCTCCACCGATACCAGCCCGTTGATGAGGTAGGTATGCTGGGCTTCCAGAAGAATGTCTCGATTGATGCGGCCGGTAATGACTTTCACCTCGGTACCGCCAATGGTCTCGTCTGTAATATCGAAGGGCGGGCCGACTACCACCTCAAAGGTAAAGGGCGCTGCAGTAGCGCCAAGCTGATCGGTCAGCTCCAGAGTAAAGTTTAGCGTCGTGCCATCCGGGAGTTCTTCCACGAGATAGTTGAAGTCATACTGGAAGATCAGGTCGTCTGCCGGAAAGTCGATATTGTCATAAGGTTCTCCGTCTTTTAGTACTTGCAAGGCGCCCAGCCCACTGATGGCCCGCAGCTCAAAGCTCAGGTTGACTTCCCGCCCCCGATCCTGCCGGAAGGACTCCACCGGCACTAGTGGAGTGTTTCAGAAATGACTAACCGAAGAAACCCAGTAAAACCAGGGCGCCCAAGCGTGAAATACGCTGTGCTATTTCGGACTAGTCGCACTAGAGGCTGAATTTCCGGGCCTTGTTTCTCAAAGGTGTTGTCGTCCCTTTGGCAGCCCGCCAGTAGGAAGAGCAGGCTCAGGAACAGTATTGTATTTAGGATTATCATGGTTCTACTCGGTTGTTATAATCTGTAAGAAAGGCCAAAGCGGTTCCACCAGCCCACGATTTCATACTGTGCAATGCGCTCCCGGATGCCTTGATAGACAATCACGGGGGCATTGGTCACGTTAAGGAACTCCCCAAACAGGGTGATGCGGTCGGTAACGGGTACAGAGCCATTCAGATCAACCTGCAGGCGCCCCTCCTGTACCAGGTCGTTGCGGGCTTCCCCGGCTACGGTGTTCAGGAAGGTACCGTTGTAGTTCAGGGACCCTTTTACAGAAAACTGCTTGTAGTCGTAGCTCAGGGCGGCATTCCAGGTATGGGTGGCCTGCCCGGGCAAGCTGATATTGTCCCGGTCGCTGGTAAAGGCATCCGATTCGGTGAAGGTATAGTTGAAAAAGAGCCCCAACCCGTCCAATGGTTTGGGCAGGAATGATAACGCGGCCTGTACGTTCATCTCAAAACCGTACACGACTGCGGTTTCTCCGTTTTGCTCCTGCCGGAACTGGAAGCCGGGGAATTCCTCATAGAAAGGGTCGCCAGGGCGCAGGAAGCGCAGGTTGGTAAATTTGCCGAGGCTGTACTTCAGATGGATATTGGGCAGCAGGAAGCTGTAGTTTGTCCCATCGGTAATGGGAGTGGCCTCTCCGGTAATATTATTGACGGAGAAGGCATCGTAGTTCACCTCGTTGGTTTCGTACCGCAGCCCGCCGAGCACCATGAGGTTGCGGAACTGAATACGGGTCATGGCATAGCCGGCGATGATATCTTCTGAGGCTTCGTAGGAAGCGTTGAAGGAGTTGCGGTTAGACCGGATTTGGTCAAATACAAAGAGGTTGTCGTTTTGGTCTACGAAGGCCCGGTACTTGTCAGGGTCAATGCCTGGCCCGAAGCGCACATTCCCATCGAGAAAGTTTTTATCCTCAAAATCACTGATTCAGTAATGCGGCAGCCAGGATCAACAGCGTGACGAGCACTTCCACTACGGCATTAAATCTCAACTTTTCATCCAGGTCGTTTTTATCTGAGCTCATCCTTATCCCGTTTTTGAGTTAGGGCAAATGTATACCGGGAGGCATTACCAGGTTGGTACTGAGGTTACAGGGAGGGGTGACTACGTTGCCTGTGTGCGTAAAAGCGTTACAAAAGGCAGGTAAGGGGGTTACTTCCCGGCTTGTTGGGCGTACTGAGAAGGGCTCAGGCCATACTGTTTCTTAAAGCTTTTGCCAAAATAGGCGGGGTCCTGAAACCCGACCCGGTAGGCGACTTCGCTCACGTTGACCTTGTTCTGCGCAAGCAGTTGGGCGGCATGTTGGAGGCGGATGTTGCGGATGAAGGTACTCGGAGATACATCCAGCAGCCCCTTCAGCTTGCGGTAGAGGTGTACCCGGCTCAGGTTGACGGCTTCGGCTAATGCTTCCACGCTCCAGTCCGGGTCATCGAGGTGGGTTTCCACAGCAGCCTGCACCCGTTGGAGGAGCTCCTCGTCGTAGCTGTTGAGCTGCAGCGCTTCGGTTTGCAAATCCGGCCCGTGACTGTAGCGCCGCCTCAGGAGATCACGCATTTTGAGCCGGTTTTGGATGCGGCTGCGCAATTCCCGCATGATGAAAGGCTTAGCCAGGTAATCATCGGCTCCGGTTTCCAGAGCGTTGATATCCAGCACCTGATTGACCAGCAGGAGCAGGCGGCGGGCATTGAAGTGCATAAGGTGTAATTGCCGCCCGAGCCAGTCTTCAGCCTTGTGTTTTTCCAGCACCTGTTCCAGGGGGTCGATGATGAGGGTCAGGGGCGTCCGGAATTCATGAGAGACATCGGTAAAGGACTGCAGCTTGAGCTGATGGACTTCCTCCAGTTTTTCTTTTTCCAATTCCTTGATGCGGATCTCATTTTTGAGGCGGGCACTGCGCAGGTTGAGGTAGCGCAGGAGGTAGATGCCCAGCAGAATGACCAGGCTGTACAGCAGGATAGCCCACCAGGTGCGCCAGGGTGGGGCTTCTACGGTGATTTTCAGTTGGGTGGGTTCCGGGTTCCATAGCCCATCGTTGTTAGCTCCTTTGAGCAGGAAGGTGTAGCTGCCTTCCTTGAGGTTGGTGTAGGTGGCCGACCGTTGATTGCCGACCTCGTTCCAATCGTCTTCCAGCCCTTCGAGCTTGTATTGGTAACGGTTTTGCTCCGGCCGCAAAAAGTTGAGGGCTGTAAATTCAAGGGTAATGATGGACTGAAAATAGCGCAGCTGCAGTTCATCGGTTTGTAGCATACTGGCATTCAGCAGACGGGTGTCGTCGCCCGGAGCCACATCCTTATTGAAGAGCTTGAGTGCCGTCAGGTAGACCGGTGGGACATAGGTGTTGTCAGTAAGGGTAGCCGGATCAAAGGTGACAAAGCCATTACTGCCACCGAAAAAAAGCTGCCCGTTGGCGGCGGCGAAGTAAGCCCCCTCATTGAGCTCTTCCAGCGGGAAGCCATTGGTGTAGCTGTAGTTTTTGAAGTGTTGGTTTTCATTTTCCCAGCGGCTGATGCCGTTGATGGTGCTGGCCCAGATTTGCCCCCGCTTATCTTGCAGCAGCCCCAGTACGGTATTGTTTTGCAAGCCATTCCGGGTATCAAAGGTTTGAAACTGCTGGCGTTGCCGGTCAAGGCGGCTGATGCCTCCTCCTTTGGTAGCCACCCAGATTTGTCCCTGTTGGTCTTCCAGCACATGAGTGACATCATTGCGCGGCAGGCTGTTATGGTCTCCGGGCAGGTGCTCAAAAGTAGTGATGCGGCCGGTTTGTTCATTAAACAGTACCAGACCCCGCCCGAAGGTAGACAGCCAGAGGTTGCCCAGCTGATCGGCATGGATGGCTTTAACATTTACATTCAGCAGGTGCTGATGCAATGCTTCCCGCATAGGGTAGTCCACATACCGGCCAGATTGTGGGTCAAACTTATGCAGGCCGCCGTATTTATCCGTACCAATCCAGAGGTAGGCACCTGCCGGGGTTATAGTGTTTACAATGGCATCGGAAAGGGCAGGCAGATGCGGGGTGTTGGCGCCAAAATAGGAGGTAAACCGGTTGGTATTAGCGTCATAGGCATGTAGCCCCCCTTTGAAGGTGCCCACCCACAGCTGCCCGTCAGGAGCGGCATAGAGCGATTTGATGGTCATGCTTCTGAGTTCATGCCCGGATTGGCCCCGCAGTCGCCGGAACCGCCGGGCTTTGGGGTCGAACAGGTTTAAGCCGCCTCTTTCTGTGGCTATATAGTATTGCCCATTTGGAGCTTGTGCAAAGGCACTGACTACATTGAAGCTGAGGCTGTATTCCAGTTCCGGCAGGTGGGTATAATGCTGAAAACGCTGGTTGTCCGGATCGAAATAATCGACCCCTTACCCCGCCTTGTGTGGCGATCCAGATGTTGCCAAGGGAGTCTCCGGTGATGTCATTGATGACGTTGTTCGCAAGGGCGGTGCTGTCGCTAGGCTGCCGGCGGAATACTTCGAAACCATAGCCGTCAAACCGGTTGAGCCCGTCCCGGGTGCCCAGCCAGATGAAGCCATAGTGGTCTTGGTACATCGACAGCACAGTGCTCTGCGAAAGCCCTTCGCCAACACCATAATTGATAAACTTAGGGCCTCCCAATTGGGCAGAAGCCCCGTTGCTGAACCCGAATAAGGCAGCCAGGCAAATAGCAGTGTACAGCAATACTGGCAGGTCCCTGATCATTATGATGGCTTTACCTCCCTAAGATAACCGTTTTCATGATAAAGAGGGCTGTTGTCTGAGGGTGTAATGCCGTCCGGTCATGCGCTCCCAAATGCCCGCTTCCAACCAAACCGGATGACCAGGAGCAGGCCGATAAAGAAAAAGATGACATACTCAAAGCGCAGGTACGAAAACACAATGATCCGCAGCCGGTCAATGAACCACATGATGATAAGCGTGGAGGCTATGATCATCACCAGCCCGCCGAGTTTGTCGAAGCCCGGAATGTAGTCCAGGTCGACGTTGCGCCGGATGATGAGCAGGGTGACGACCATGGAAATAATGGGCAAGACCTGCACAAATACATCCGCATCCCAAATGCTGCGCCGCTCAAACAGAAACTGATATACCGAGACGGTAATGGAAAAAATACCCGGTACACAAATAAAGTAAATGAGTGTGGCGTAGAGGTATTTCCAGGGCGCCTCATGCCCTTTGTCCCGTCCCGTCAGCCCGGCCACAAAAGCCATGACCGGTATGATGGCCAGGTAGATCAGTACATAAGTCGGATCGCTGGTCAGTACGTCAAAAAATTCCCTTAGTGTCATAAATTGCGGATTATGGCCCGCGCAAAGATAGTTATTTGCCTATGGTCTTTGTTGTAAAAGTAGCCGCCCTGACTTGCTGCCCATCATCAGAATAGCTTTGGTACACCCCGCCGGTAATGTTGGGCAAGAGGCGGGCAATCAGGTCCGGTGTTCGGTAAGAATGCTGTTTCCCGCCAAGGGTAGCCTGTAATGGCCCTTGCAACTGATCCAGGCAGGTGAGGAACAGGTGCCGTTTTTGCCCGGCGGAGTAATTGGACTCAGACTGCAGGGCATAGCGCAGCAGGTCTACATCCAGCGTGCCGTAGCGCAGCGGCCCCTGCCATTCATTTTCCTGATTGGTCTCCCTGGGGTTGGGGGCCAGTAAGTCAGGGAGGCCTTCATTGCTGAGAAAGCCGTTGCCATGGCGGGTCTGGTAAGCCCGGGTGATGCAAAAAGCCTCTGGCTCTGGCAGCCTGTTTCGCCTAATAATGGCCTGTGCATTGCGGGAGGTGGTGTGCGCCCGGGTAACATTCGGGAAAAAACCGTGGTCCATGTCCAGCAGAATGCCCTGGCTGCCCTCAAAGATAAAATCGGCTCCTTCGTACCGCTCAAAAAACCGGCATTCTGAGGTGAGATGGATGCACTTCAGCACAGCCGGCAACTGCTCCTGCCACGCAATTACTTCCTTCTTCCAGTCCTTAGCAGCCAACAGCCCATTGGCTTTACGCACATAGTACTGCTCAATGGCTTTAAGTTTTTGGTGCACCACTACTGGGTAGGGCAGGTCCTGGGCAAACAGCCGGCAGGGTGTTTCCGAATGCCGGGCAATGGTAGCCCCAAAGCCCACTCCACAACTGCCATGCCGCTGGCTGCGCTCCAGCAACTGATGGTAAGCGATATCGTAAGGCGTAGTGACTGGGCACAATGCATCTACAAAAACCTGAGGTGGATAGCCCCGTTTTGATAATGCCTGATGCTCGTTCAGCAGGGCAAGAGGCGAAAACGTGCAGTACCGGCTCCAAAAGGTAGGTGCACCCTGAAAGGTGCCCGCGCCAATGCTTGAAAATACATGCCGTTCTCCATTGGGGCCCACCACCGTGTGCCCGGCCTGATGCCCGCCCGAGAAGCGCACCACGACAGGGTGCGCCGCCCGGCGGCTCAGATAATCGGTGGCCAGGCCTTTGCCTTCATCGCCGTAGCCCAGGCCAATGACGATCTGTGTGTTCATAGTGGAAGGATTGTATCATTAGAAGACCGATTTTTCCAGCCGGTACCCGGAGCCAGGGCCTGGGAGACCTGTTGCGCGGCGGCAGGCTCGAAGCCCGCCATCGTCTGATCAAATGGGTAGCCACTGACTACCGCTACCGTAGCGGCGATAAGTTCCGCCAGAGCGTTGTGGTCATTCAGGATGAGGGCGCGCTCCCCCAGCAGGCTTTTCCAGAAGCCGATCACTTCGGGGTGGTTGCGGTAGCCGGTTTCGTTGATGTGGATGTGGAAAACGTGGTACATCCGCTGAGCTTCTCTCAGCAGCGTGGATGCATCAAGTGTACGCTGCGGGCGGTACCCCATAATGCGCTGCACCTGTTCGGGCGAAAGCCGCTCCCAACTGGCTTCGTCCCCTACAGTGAAGAGGAAACCCTTCTGCCCCCGCTTTTCAAAGCAGTCGATGGAGGTGTGCCGGCCGGCCAGCAGCCAGGCTAGGAGGTAGGATTCCTGGATTTGGCCGCCCCCGCCGCCTTCCAGCCAGAGTTTGGACAGCCCATCGCTCAGTTCATCCGCTCCTGCTTCAAACTGCCCGGCCTGCAGCGGGGCCTGGTCAGAGAGGTGGTCGCCTATGGCGGAGAACATAATATGTGGGCTCTCGATGCCGTGGGCAATTAGCGTATTCATAAGCGCGCCCAATTTGTAGCGCACGAGCTGCTCCGGTATACGTCCCATAGAGCCCGTCACATTGAGGAAGACACCAATGGCTAAGGAATTAGGGTGCCGTTGCGAATCCCGGCTTTCCCGGACGCGGATGCCATACGGGTTCACGGCGGCATTCATGCGCCGGTGGCGGTTAGCCTGAAAAATATCATCTCTTGACTTGCTGGCATAGGTTGCCCGGAGATGCCGGTGGGCATCACTTGACCATTTTGCATATCCCATTTTGTAAAATTTTAAGGATTGATAATAAAAAGAATCCCCGGGGCAATAGATAATCAGGTCTTTACAAGCGGCGAAGCCCTAGTAAAAACAGTCTTAGTTTTGTTTCTAAACTATCTATTGGCAATACAAACATAAGTACTCTTAGTTTAAAAGTCAAACTAAGGGGGTGAAAAATGAAAAAGTAGAGGGCTATACTAGGCCAGGCCCTGTAAAGGCGGCACCAATTACAGGCGGCCTGTTTGGGCCCATTGGGGCGAAAACCAGCCTGGAAGGGGTTGCAGCCGGCGTCAAAAAACCAGCCCCCTTGCCTCTTTATATAAAATTTACCTATTTTAATCGCCAAACAATACAGCAGGCATTATGTCAAGACTCGATTATGTCACAATTGCGATTGTAGCCGTATGCGTAGCAGCGCTCGTCTACCTTATTTATATGACGACCAGCCTCTTGGGCAATGATGGCACATCGGAGGGCTCGGACGGCATCGTTTCCGACGAACAACCGGCCTACGAAGATTCCTATCCGGAAGATACCGTTGCATACGACGATGGCTATTATGGCGATGCCGATTCCCTATCAGGCGAAGCTTCTGGCTATCCTGGTGACACTTATACCGGCTCCGACGGAGGCTACGATGGCGATGTGGACTATGAGGATGCGACGGATGATACCAGCACAGACTATTATCCCTCAAGCGGTTCCACTGCGGGCAAGTCGGAGGAAGACTATGCTTCGGTAAGCCGGGGGCAGTACATGGTTTTAGCAGGCACATTTAAGTACCGAAGCAATGCGGAGCAGAGAGTCCGAAAGTTGAGGGAGATGGGGTACGCCAATGCTTCCGTAGAGCTTTTCGACCGTGGAGCGTTCGCCGTGGCTTTGGTGGATCGTTACGATGGGTTGAGCGAGGCTAAATCGCTGGAGGCAGAGCTTGCTGACAAAGGGGTGGAAGCTTACGTCAAGCAAAAATAAAAACAGCCGCACCGAAAATAATATGCAGTGCGGCTGTATAGCCGGTTAATCGTCTCGTCTCTAAAACTTACGCTACTCCGGCGTAATAATGATTGAACACCCAATTGACCATGTTAGCTTTGAATTGATCTATATCAATTCTGCTTACACTACAAATGTAGGGGCAGAAGCAGTCAGCAGAAATGACTTTGCTCAGCCAGGTTAGTGACTATTGTCACTGCTCGAAGCCCTGCTTTCGCTTCATGGCCCGCAGCGCTTCTTCAATCCGGTCTGGCATCAGGCTACCATAGATGTCTTCAAATGCTTCGAGGTCGTACCAAGTCTGAAATTCTTCAAGGTACCACTCCCGCCCATCTTTCGCGAGCTTAAAAGTACGGACCTCACGGTCGTAGGCTTCTTCTACGTATTCAGCATTTTTGGCGAAGGGGTGGACTTTGTATGCGAACTTCCCATTGATGAGAAAAAACTCATCCCCGTTATAATCCATAGTGCCATTGAAAATAGCCATCCGCTCATCGCAGAGTTGGAAAAAGCTAGCCTGTGGGTCGGTGCCATTCAGCAGGGCGAGCACTGTAGCCTGCAGGTCAATAACCGTGATGTAGGGGAAGGTGATATACTGGTTCTGCATTTCGCTGTACCCATAGCCGCCCAGCAGATAGAGGGTGTTGCCTTCCTGATGGTACGAAAGGCCGGTAGCGCTGATCTGTTCGCCCAGCGACCCCTCGTAGCTCCCGTTGGTGAATGCGCTGGCCCGGTTTTCCCTGAAGTCAATAAGCAATATATCTAGGTTGGGGAAGTTGTCATAGGCCTGTTCCCCTACTTTGGAGCGGATGCTGCCGCCAAAAATCAGCAGGTAATCCTTGTATTTCCCTACCGCATAGCCGTGCATGTCTTCCAAAGTAGGATAGAGGGCAATCGCTTTGGGCGGCAGCTCCCGCACGGTTTCGGATTGGGCCAAGGCAGGAAACTGGCAGCCAATCAACAATAGGCCCAGCAGTATATGTATTCTTAACATGGTTCAGTCATAATTGGTTAGTAGCGCATAGTAAACAAAAGGCGGCCCCTAAGTGCTGACAAGAGAGGCCTGCCGATGCTGATATTTCTCAAGGTAGCCTCTTTTTTGAGAAAAATCAGAAAGCCCACTGACAAATGTCAATTGAACTTCGGCAAGATGGCCGCAATTTTGATTTGTTTAAAACTGCTGCGCCCCATTAACCTGGAAACAGAGCAGCACCTACGCTGCAAAGAGGCTTTTACTTGGGCTGCCAGCCGCTTTGTTGTGCGTATACACGCGGAATAAAATATACCTGCTCAGGCAAATTGGACGCCATGACAAACAAGGAAGTACGACTTTTTGGGCTAGGCTGCAATCTCTCGCGCCACTTGCTGAGCAATATGCAAATGGCAGCAAGAGAACTGAATTTAGAACTCAGCGTAGAGGAAGTATCAGACATACAGGAGATGATGGACCTGGGGATTACTGCTATACCTGCCCTGCAGATTGGCAATAATGTGGTGGTGAGTGGGCAGGTGCCAGAAATTGAAGAACTCAAAACAATATTGCGGGTTCACTAAAATTTAGCTTTCCCATAAGATTTTGCTTCTGGATTTTCACTAAATTTCGTCTCGAATAGATTTGGGTTGTGCTAAGCTGGCTTTAAAGTTTATGCTTTGACCCCTCCCTGTTGACCCGAATTGCATGTGATTCGTCTGTATGCAAACAAGATGCAACGACTCCACAGCGGTAGCGCCTGGCAGAGGCCTTGCGATGGCGGAAGCCGGGCCGATGGGGCTGGATGGGGTGCCCGTTTCAGAATCGAAAGCCTCTGCGCTTAGGAAGCTGGCTGCTTTATTCGCTCAAACTATGAGCAACCAAAGCCAGGCCGGCAGCTAGCCGCTACAGCCCTAATGATATGTGTGTGTTCCCTAAAGCAAAAGAAACCAACTCGCCATGAAAAAAATCCTTTTTCCTACTGACCTTTCTCCCGCTGCGGAGCAAGCATTTATCTATGCCTTGCACCTGGCTGAGAAACTCGGAGCCGAGCTTTACACCCTCCATGTGTACCAAAAGCCGGAAGTCAGGGGCGGCGGTCTGCCGCATACCTTGTCTGAATTTTACGAAAGCTACGATTTGGATGAGTTTGAGAACTTCAAGGACGCTATCCCCGTGCTTCGGAAAATCCAGCAAAAAGAAGGCTTCGGCCAATTGAATGTGCAGCATCTGCTAAAACCGGGCCGTACTGTAGAAACCGTCCTGAAAGTGGCTAAAGAAGAGGAGGCAGGTATGATCGTTATGGGTACAACCGGTGCCCGGGGGCTGAAGGAGATATTCATGGGCAGCGTAGCTGGGGAGGTACTGGAAAATGCAAACTGCCCTGTGCTGGCCATCCCGGAAAAAGCAGAATTTGACGGGGAAATCGATGATATCGCATTCGCCGTAAATTATCAGGATGAAGAAGTGAAAGCTTTCCACAAGGTGTTGGAAATTGCTGCTCCCTTTCAGGCTAGGATACACTGCCTGAATGTCGACTTGTCTCATACTGAAAATTACCGCAAGGATATGGAGGCCTTTAGTGAAAAGCTGCCGCCTTATGACAAAGTCTTGTATGAAGTCCTCAAAGGGACCGAGATACGCGAAGCGTTAACGGATTATATGGAAACGCATAAGGTAGATATCCTGACTATGGTGACCCATAAGCGCAATTTCTTCCAGGAATTGCTCCGTTACAGCCATGCCAAAGCGATGTCTTACCACTGCAATATGCCTATTTTGTCCATTCCGGCGCATATTCTGCATCCGGCCGAGTAAAAACAGGAAAAACGGGAGGGCTGCCACTCTTTGCTTGACGCCTTAGCTGTTTAGTATATCCGCAATGGCCTGAGCGAGAACGGCTTCGGTATAGGGCTTGGAAATGTACTCATTCATGCCGGCTTCTATACACTTGCTGCGCTCCCCCACCAGGGAATGGGCGGTACAAGCGATTATTGGCGTCTGGTTTTTCAGTTCCTGACGAATCTTCTCGGTCGCCTCGTACCCATTGAGTATGGGCATTTGCAGGTCCATGAGGATGATATCATAGGGGTTGGCCCTGGCTTTTTTGACGGCTTCTGCCCCGTTTTCGGCGAAATCGACCAGTGCGCCGTTATGCTTGAGGGCGTAGGCCGCAAGTTTTTGGTTCAGGGCATTGTCTTCTGCCAGCAGCACCCGCACTCCTTCCAGGCGTTGTTCCTGGTCTTGGCTGCGCCGCACTTCCTCTGCTGCTGCTGCTGCTGCTATCGGCAAATCCAGGTAACAACGAAAGGCCGTGCCTTCTCCCACTTCGCTGTCTACCTCCACGTGGCCGCCCATCAGCTCAGTCAGCATTTTCACAATGCTCAGCCCTAAGCCCGTACCGCCGAATAAGACTTCACGGGGCTGGGAGGCTTGTTCAAAGCGCTCAAATATGCGCTCCAGGTCTTGGGGTGCGATACCGATACCGGTATCGATGACCTGAAAGCATAAATTAGCACATTGGGCTTCGCGGCGCTCTGCATCAAGGCGCACGGTTACCTGCCCGGTTTCCGTAAATTTAACCGCGTTGGAAATCAGGTTGACCAAAATCTGGTGCAACCGGGTGGCATCACTCAGCACATACTCCGGCGCTTCCATATCAATACTTGCTTTCAGCCGCAACCCTTTTTCATCAGCTTTGGACTGGCTAAGTTTGACAGCGTCCTTGAGTAGTTTACGGAGGGCAACCGGGCTGGATTCAAGTTCTATTTTTCCAGCCTCTATCTTTGATAAGTCTAGGATATCGTTGATGATAGCCAGTAGGTTATTGCCAGCAACGGAGATGGCATCGAGGTATTCCGCTTGCGTGGGATTCAGTGGGGTGCGCTCAAGCAGGTCCGCAAACCCAATGATAGCATTCATCGGGGTCCGGATTTCGTGGCTCATATTGGAGAGGAAGATATCCTTATAATGGATAGCTTCGTTAAGGGCTTTGTTCTGTTGCTTAAGGGGGGTAATATCGTAGGCGATGGCAAACAGCTTGCCGGCCTGAGTATCTGGCTGGCAGTTCCATTGCACCCAGAGATAGGTGCCGTCTTTTTTCCGCAGGCGGTTTTCAAAGGCTACGGTTGGGATGCCCTGGTTGAGCTTTTCGAGTTGCCGGTACGCTTCTTCCTGGTCATCCGGGTGAAAGAAGTCCATTAGGGGCCGGTTCAGGAGCGCTTCTTCCGGCCAGCCCAGTTTTTGGGTAAAAAACGGGTTGACTTGCTGGCAGACGCCCTTAGTATCAACGATGCACAAGAGGTTGAGCGACTCATCGAAAAACCGCTTGTAAATTTCCAGCTTATGATTGGTTTTCCGGCACTCAATCAGGCTCATGGCTGTTTCTGCCAAGCCTTCCAGCAATTCCAACTGTTGTTCGGTTGCCGTTCGGGGCTTGTCGTCAATTACGCAGAGGGTGCCCAAGCCGTAGCCCTCCTGAGTGGTAATAGGGTAGCCGGCGTAGAATCGAATATTGGGGTCGTTGGTGACGAGGGGGTTGTCTTCAAACCGCTTGTCAGAAGCAGCGTCTTCCACAACCAGCGCTTTTTTATCCATAATGGCGTACTGGCAAAAAGAGACTTCGCGGGGCGTTTCGTTGGCTTCCAGGCCCACTTTCGACTTGAACCATTGCCTTTTCTCATCCAATAGGGTGATCAGGGCGATGGGGGCATCAAAAATATGAGAGGCAATCTTGGTCAGGTTATCGAACTCTTGCTCTGCGAGTGTATCTATGATTTGGTAGGACTTCAGCGCTTCCAGGCGTTGAGCTTCGTTGGGTGGAAAGGGTAGCTTGTCGGGCATAGTTGTGCAAATTGTTAATGCGTATTAAGCGACCTCAATATAAGTAAAATACAGCACAGATGTTATCGCTAATATAGAGGCTATTGCCGGCTTAACGTTTTAAGGAAGCCTGATGCGCCAGCGTAGAGAGGGCCGTGCCGAATTGCCGGGGGATACGCAGCTCCGGCGCAACCAAGGCGAGCCCGATTTTGATGATCGCCAGGTGATGGATGGTGTGTTCTATATTGTAGACCAGCTCTCGGGCTACATTAGTAGGCACGGTAGCCGAATGGCCTGAATGCGCTGCCTGGCCCGTTCTGGGTTTGTTTCCAGTTCTGCCAACCGCTGCCGCCGGGAGTAGTCGATCTCTGCTTCTGGCACCACTGCCTGGCTGATGAGGCATTCAAAGAAACCCAGAAAGTGGCGGGTGTGTTGCCCAATCGAGCTGCCCTGTAGTAGCGGTGGGCGTTGGCAGTATTGGCTGGGGTTCAGGTGAGGCAAATATATCTCTGCTTGTTGAAGCAACTGGGCGGCAGACTGACTCAATCTCATGCGCTTTGTTGGTTGTTGACCGCCAAATATACTGAACAGATTTTAACTTCACTGCAACGCATCACGCCCACCGCAGGGCAATCGCAAAGTAGGCCTTAGCCCGTTAAAACCTTGAAGAGGTAATCGT
>CAZNSK010000106.1:0-21673 GCA_964575505.1 uncultured Phaeodactylibacter sp. | reverse complement strand
CGTGCAAAAGAACGAGTCTAAATCGGTAAGTTATTGTTGCGCGACCCCTTAGCCTTACCCTGGACGGGGAAACGCGGGCAGTGGAAGTGATAGCTGCCGATGGCACCACACTTATCCTAAGATTTACCGAGTAAAGTTTTTTTCATACGAAGCAATCAGCAACGGGACGGGGAAGCAAATTCCCGCGTCCCCTTTTGCTGTATCCCATCTATTGGTTTTTTATGCTCGCCGGGCGGGGGCTATGCATGCTTCCGTTTGAGTGATTTCATCACTTGTACCAGCGCCTGTACGCTTTCGGTCTCCATGGCGTTGTACATTGATGCCCGGAAACCGCCGACCGATCGGTGCCCCTTTATACCAACGCAATTGGCCTCGGCGCACATGTTCAGGAATTCTTCCGTGAGCCCCTCCTTGCCCTCAGTAAGCATAAAAGTCGCATTCATAGCCGAGCGGTCGGTAGGGTCAGTCACAGTCCCTTTAAATAAAGGGTTGCGGTCGATCTCCTGGTAAATCAGTGACGCTTTGGCGGCATTTCGCTCCTGCATGGCAGCTACGCCACCGTTAGCTTTGATCCAGCGCAGGGTAAGCATGCTGACGTAGATAGGATACACAGGTGGGGTATTGAACGCAGAGTTCTTCTTGATGTGGGTTTGGTAATCCAGCATCGTCGGAATGGGCCGGTTTACTTTGCCCAGAGCGGATTTGCGGACGATCACCAATGTGGTGCCGGCGGGCCCGAGGTTTTTCTGAGCACCGGCGTAGATAAGGGCGAAGCGGCTTACATCCACCGGTTTGCTGAAAATATCCGATGACATATCCGCCACGAGGGGCGTGTCCGTCAGCGGCAATGCTTGATACTGCGTGCCGAAAATGGTGTTGTTGGTCGTGATGTGGACGTAAGACAAGCCCCCGGGAATAGAGTAGCCCTTGGGAATATACGTGTAATGTTGGTCCTTGGAAGAAGCAAGCACGTTGACCTGGCCGAAAAGGCGCGCCTCCTTGATGGCTTTGTCGGACCAGCTGCCCGTATCCACATAGCCGGCCGTTGCCCCATCGTCTAGCAAATTCATAGCCGACATGAAAAACTGAGAACTTGCGCCACCCTGCAAAAAGAGGATAGCGTAATCTTCCGGGACCTGCAGCAAGTCGCGTACCAGCACTTGCGCTTCCTCCAAAACAGCCGTAAACTCCGGGCTTCGGTGAGAAATTTCCAAGAGCGAAAGCCCCATATCATTGAATTCCCGCACAGCCTCGGCAGCCTGTTCAAAGACAGGCAGCGGCAGTATGGCGGGCCCGGCGCTAAAATTATGCTTTTTCATAGGAGATTGATTTAGCCTTTTGGCAAATGTAGCACTTTCAACGTGACAGAGGCGGCGGATGTTTGGGTTTTTCTCCAGCCGGTACGAAACTGGCCGGGCGCAAACGGGGGATACGTAGAAAAAAGCTGCTCCGCTTGCAACGAAAAATGTATTTTACCCTCATTACCAAATAGGCAGCGGCGGCTATCAGCCTGGCGGCTGTCATGGATATATCAGTCTATTTTATAATTGAGCAAGGTTAGCCTTGCCAGAAATCACTCCACTTATGAAAAATGTATGTTTTGTTTGTTTCCTGCTGGTATCGGGTTTTTCTATCACTGCCTGTGCCCAGACCTATACTGGTGACATGACGTCCGAAATTGCTGACCTCAAAGGGTTCGATGGCATCTCTTTGGGCATCTCAGCGGATGTCTATATTACGAAGGGCGATTTTAGTGTCGAAGTTAAAGGGCCCGAAAAGAGCGTTGGCAATGTAGCCCTATCGGTAAATGGCGACGACCTGGGCATTGGTTCAAAGCGCAGCCTCCGGAGCTGGAGCAGCCGCGGCGTTAAAGTCTACGTGAGCATGCCTGAACTAGCCAACATCAATATTGGCGGGGCGGGCGACGTCAAGGTTGAGACGCCTTTCGATAACATGAACGCGCTGGATATCGCAATTGGCGGCTCCGGTAATGTCACGGTAAGCGGCGAAGCCAGCAAGCTGGAGGTCAGTGTAGCCGGCAGCGGCGATGTGGATGCCGCCGGCGTAAATGCCGGCCGGGCAAAAGTCAGCATTGCCGGCAGCGGCGACGTTAAGGTCGGTCAGGTCGAGCAGCTGGAAGTCAGTATTGCCGGCAGCGGCGATGTCTACTACAAAGGCAATCCCGCTATCGAAAAAAGCGTAGTGGGCAGCGGGGATATCCGTAAGCTACAGTAGAATCATTTTGTCGCTGGCTTTCACAAGGGCAAGTTCTGTCAAGGGCTTGCCCTTATATTTTCCGGGCAAATATGTACCTTCATCACTGAAGCAATACCCGTTATGGATGGCAGACCGTTTTCCGCACTATCCACAGTACGATGCCATGGATTGTGGCCCTGCTTGCCTGCGTATGATCGCCCGGCATTACGGGCGGCGGTATTCGCTGGCCACGCTCCGCGAGCGGGCTTACGTCGACCGCGAGGGCGTTTCCATGGCGGGTTTGGTGGAAGCGGCAGAATCTATTGGCCTGCGGCCCTTGCCGGTAAAGCTGCCCCTGGAAAGTACCGAAGAGCGCCTGGGGATCGACCAAGCCCCCTTGCCGCTTATTGCCCACTGGGAGCAACGCCATTTCGTCGTTGTTTACCGCCTGTCAAAAAAAGCCGTGTGGGTCGCTGACCCCGCATCGGGGAAAATAAAAATGGCCCGGGAAGCATTCAACGGGCATTGGGCTGCCGATGGGGATGAGGGCCTGGCGCTGCTCCTGGAGCCGCAGCCCGCTTTTTACGAAGAAGAAGATACCCGTTCTGCTCAGGAAGCCCCCTTGAATTACCTGCTGCAGTACCTGCGGCCCTACCGCCCTTATTTCACGCAGCTGATCCTTGGGCTGTTGCTGGCCAGCCTCTTCCAACTGCTCTTCCCGTTTCTTACTCAGGCCATCGTCGATGTGGGGATCCGCAATGCTGACTTTACGTTTATCAACCTGATCCTGCTGGCTCAGCTGATGCTCTTTGCAGGACGGCTAACGGTCAATATTATCCAAAACCGCATCCTGCTCCACCTCGGCACGCGGATCAACGTGGCCCTGATTGCTGACTTCCTGCAGCAGCTGATGCGCCTGCCCATTGCTTTTTTTGATACCAAAATGACAGGGGACCTCCTGCAGCGTATCGGTGACCACCGGCGCATTGAGCAGTTTTTGACCCACTCTTCCCTGAGTTTTCTTTTTTCCGCTTTTTCACTGGTCGTATTTGCCGGAGTGCTTTTGGCGTATGACACCGGTGTCTTTCTCATCTTTTTGGCCGGCAGCCTGCTGTATGTAGGGTGGATAGGGTTGTACCTGCAAAAGCGGCAGGCGATTGACCATGTCCGCTTCCGGCAGTTGTCAGATAACCAAAGCACCCTGATCGAACTCATAGAGGGCATGCCGGAGATAAAGCTCCAAAACAGCGGCCACAAACGGCGCTGGCAATGGATGAATATCCAAACCCGCCTGTTTCGGGCCAACCTGCGGGCGCTGAATGTAGAACAGACCCAAGACGCCGGCGCTTCGGCCATTGCCCAGGTTAAAGATATTCTGATCACGATTCTGACCGCCAAATTGGTGATTACCGGCGAGATGACCCTGGGTATGCTGCTGGCTGTTCAGTTCATCATTGGGCAGGTCAATCTACCCCTGAGCCGGTTGGCAGAGTTTATGCGGCGCTGGCAAGACGCCCGGCTCAGCCTGAACCGCCTGCTGGAAGTACAGGCGGCTGAGCCGGAGGAGGCGCAACCCGAGGAGCCTGGGCACTGGAGCGCATTGCCTGACCGTAAAGGTATCGAGATCCAGGGCCTGAGCTTCCGGTACAATCCGCTTGGTGAATGGGTGCTCCGGGATATCGACCTCGACATCCCGCCGGGGAAGGTAACCGCCATCGTCGGCGTCAGCGGTAGTGGGAAGACTACCCTGGTCAAGTTATTGCTGGGCTTTTACAAGCCGGAAGAAGGCTCAATACGGGTCGGCGGGCAGCCGCTGGTCAGCCTGAGCAAAACAGCCTGGCGGCGTGCCTGCGGCGCAGTGCTTCAGGATGGCTATGTGTTCTCGGATACCATTGCCGGCAATATTGCGGAAAGCAGCCCTTCTGTAGATAAAGCGCGTTTGCAACAAGCCGTAGAGCTAGCGAACCTCAAGCCATTCGTGGATAGCTTGCCATTGCGGTACAACACCAAAATTGGCGCTCAGGGCAATGGCATCAGTCAGGGGCAACGGCAACGCCTGCTCATTGCCCGGGCCATTTACAAGGCACCCGATTTTCTGTTCTTTGATGAAGCCACCAACGCATTAGATGCCAATAACGAACGGGAAATTGTAGAAAAGCTGGACCAGTTCTTTGCCGGGCGGACAGTCGTTGTGGTAGCCCACCGCCTGAGCACGGTACGGCGGGCCGACCAAATTGTTGTCCTGGAAGAGGGGCGGATAGCAGAACGTGGGACGCATGAGCAATTAGTAAGCAATCAGGGGCCTTATTACCAATTGGTCAAAAATCAACTAGAACTCGGACAGTAATGCCAAGCCGGTCTTCTCATAACGATTATGCACCTACCCGCCGCCCCTCCGGCGGGCGGCAGGCGGTGCAGGAAATACTGGGCACGCCGCCGGGCTGGGCACTGCGTTGGGGCATTTCCGCCGTACTGGCTGCCGTATTGCTTTTTCTGGCTGGGGCTTGGCTGGTCCGTTATCCGGATACAGTGACCGCACAGGTGGTCATTGCCACCCCACAGCCGGCTATCCGTTTGGCTGCGCCACAATCTGGCCGCCTGCAGCGGCTGCTGATAGCCGACCGGGATACGGTAAAAGCCGGGCAGCCCCTGGCAGTGCTTCAAAACCCCGCCCGGTTGGAGGATGTATGGAGGCTTCGGCAATGGCTGGGGCAGGATACCCTTTCGGCCCCGCCCCGGCCTGGCCTTCAGCTCGGCCGCCTGCAGCCGGCCATGGCAGATTTTCGGCAGGCCTGGGAATCGTACACCTTCTTCCAGGCGCGCTCCGATTGGGAGCAGCGCCTGGCTTCGCTCGGCGCACAGCAGCGGTACCTGCACAGCCTGGGGGAAACGCTTGGTGGCAAGAAAAAAGTATTGGAGGAAGAACTGGCGTTGGCCCGGGCAAACTATGAACGCAACCGGGCCCTGGCTGCATCGGGCAACGTCAGTGAATTGGATAAAGAACAAGCGCAAACGGCGATGCTGCGCCTCGAGCGGGAGCTGCGGGAAGTGGAAGCAGAACGCTTGCGCAATGCTTTGGAAACCGAGCGCATACAAGCTTTGCAGATCGACTTGCGGCAGCAGCGGCAGAATGGGCTGCAGGAGCGCCGCCTGGCCTGTGCAGCCGTGCAGGAAACGTTGCGGTCGGAGCTAGCAACCTGGGAACAGCAATTTTTGCTGGCCGCTAAAATTGACGGAGTGGCCTCCTTCGGGCAGCCGTTATCGGAGGGGCAGTACCTGGAACAAGGGCAGCTGGTCATGACGCTCGTCCCTGCATCTGCCGAAGGGAGTGCCCTGGCCCGGGGGTACCTTCCTGTTCAAAACGCCGGGCGGGTCGCCATCGGCATGCCCGCCAACCTGTTTTTGGAAGCTTATCCGGAACAGCAATTTGGCGCCCTGCGGGCAGAGGTCCGCCGGTTGTCCCTCATCCCGGAGCAAAAGGCGTACTATGTCGAACTGAGCTTGCTCGACGGGATGGAGACGACCTACGGCCGGATGATTCCCTTTTCCCAGGAACTAGCGGCGCGCGCTAATATTATTACCGAAGACCGGCGGCTGCTGGCCCGCCTTTTCGATCAGCTGCGGAGCTTGTGGGAGAATTACTGATCAACTGATCCGGCTCCATCCCCTCAGCTTTTTGCCGTGCTTTTCGAGGTACCATTTGATAGGGTGGTGTTCCGGGCGCCCGAGCTTGGGGTCATCATCGAGGATGCGGGCAGCCACCTCCCGGGCAGTCTGCAGGATGCGCCCGTCGCGCGCCAAATCAGCGATTCGGAAGTTCAGAATGCCGCTCTGCTGAGTGCCTTCTATGTTTCCGGGGCCACGCAGGCGCAGGTCTGCTTCAGCTATATCGAAACCATTATTGGTGCGGACCATGGTTTGAATGCGCTCCTTGCTTTCTTTGCTGAGCTTGAAACTAGACATTAGGATGCAGAAGGATTGCTCCGCGCCCCGGCCTACCCGGCCCCGCAACTGGTGGAGCTGCGACAGCCCGAAGCGCTCGGTATTCTCAATCACCATCACGGAGGCATTGGGCACGTTGACGCCCACTTCAATCACGGTGGTGGCTACCATAATTTGTGTTTTGCCCTCCACGAAACGCTGCATCTCAAAGTCTTTATCGGTGGGCTTCATCCGGCCGTGTACTACACTGATTTGGTATTTAGGGGGCGGGAATTCCCGCCGCAGGGCTTCGTACCCATCCTGCAGGTTTTGCAAATCCAGGGTTTCCGATTCTTCAATGAGGGGGTAGACCACGTAGATTTGCCGCCCTTTGGCAATTTCTTCCCGCATAAAGCCGATGACCCGCAACCGGTTATTCTCTGTTTTGTGCAGGGTCTGAATAGCTTTGCGGCCAGGCGGCAGCTCATCGATCACCGAGACGTCAAGGTCGCCGTAGAGGGTCATCGCCAGCGTACGCGGGATAGGCGTGGCGGTCATCACCAATACATGGGGCGGGTAGGGGTCGCTTTTCTTCCAGAGCTTGGCGCGCTGGGCTACGCCGAAGCGGTGTTGTTCATCGGTAATGGCCAGGCCAAGGTTGTGAAAAACTACCGGCGGTTCCAGCAGGGCATGCGTGCCAATGAGGATATGGAGATCTCCGGCTTTCAGGGCTTCCAGCAGCACTTTGCGCTTCTTGCCTTTGACGCTTCCGGAGAGGAAGCCAACGTTCAGGCCCATACCCTCGAGGTAAGCACTAATGGAGTTGTAATGCTGTTGGGCTAGAATTTCGGTAGGTGCCATCAGGCAGGCCTGGAAGCCGTTGTCGATGGCCAGCAGCATGGTCATAAGGCCCACGATGGTCTTGCCGCTCCCCACGTCCCCTTGCAGCAAGCGGTTCATTTGAATGCCTTTGCCCAGGTCCCGGCGGATTTCTTTAAGCACCCGCTTTTGGGCACCAGTTAGCTCGAAGGGCAGCTTGTGGTTGAAAAAGTGCATAAACTGCTCGCCTACCTGCTCAAAGTTGAAGCCCTTGATCGCGTCCCGCCGCCGCCGGATTTGGAGCAAGCGCAGTTGCAGGAAGAAAAGCTCTTCAAACTTGAGCCGGTTGCGCACCTGCTGCAATTGTTCTTCTGATTTTGGGAAATGGATACCCCGCATCGCTTCGTAGCGGGAAGGAAAGCGGAATTTTTTGACAATATAGGGCGGCAGGTTTTCGGGCAGGTCTTCCGGCTGTAGCTTCTCCAGCAGGGCTGCCATAATACGGCGGCGGTTGCGGGCATCCAATCCTTTCGTGTTCAGCTTTTCTGTGCTTGGGTAGACCGGCGCGAAGCTGGCTGCTTTTTTGATCTTTTCCGGGTTGGCAAGCTCCATTTCAGGGTGGGGGATGCTGAGCTTATCACGGAAGGCATTGACCCGGCCGTAAATAACATACGCTTTGCCCACCTCCAGTTGCTTTTGCAAATAGTTGACCCCGGAGAACCACACCAGGTCGATGGCCCCTGTCTCATCGCGGAAGCGGCCGGCCAGGCGTTTTTTGCGGCCTTCGCCGACGGTGGTTAGCCGCCGGAGGATGCCGCGCAGTTGTACCTCCCCGCTATCCTGGTGGAGGGTGTTGATTTTGTGAAATTGCGTTTTGTCAATATAACGATGCGGGTACTGCTGCAGCAAATCCCCGCAGGTGAAGATGCTGAGTTCTTTATTGAGGAGTTCAGCCCGTTTGGGGCCCACGCCTTTGAGGTAAGATATGTCGCTGTCGAGGGTATTCATTTGCGCTATTGCTCAAAATAGCAACTTTTTGCGGGCTTAAACAAATGCTTTTTGGAACTCTGGCTGGGGCAAATTGTTGTTAGGGCAACGTGGGCAGGCATAAGATAGCCTATTTGACTTCCCTCGTTAATCCACGTATATTTGCGCCCCCATGCGGGGAAACGAACCGGCGTACTGTACGCCTTGGAAAGAAGCACACATATGGCGACGAAAAGGAATTTGCAAGTAGCAGAATTGATCAAGCGGCATTTCAGCGAAGTGCTGCAAAGCGAAGGGGGCTACGTCTACGGCACTGAGCCCTTAGTGACTGTGACCAAGGTTATCGTCAGCCCTGACTTTAGCCAAGCGAAGATTTACCTGAGCGTATACAATACGGAGGACAAGCAGTCGGTCATTCTCAAAATGGAGAATGAGATTACGCGGCTTAAGCAGGCTTTGGCTTACCGTATCCGAAAGCACATGCGGCGCGTGCCGGACATCGCCTTTTATCTGGATGACACGCTAGATGAAATGTACCGCCTTAACCAGCTGTTCAACCGCCTGCACGAAGAAGGGCACATGGGCAAAGAAGAAGACTGAGCGCAACCGATAATGGCGAACCGCCCAGGCGCCTACTTAATCATTTTCATGAAGGTGCCTACAAACCAATTGGAGTCGGCTTTCACCAAAGTATCAAGGGTGGAGTCTGCCTTGCTGGAAAAGAGCTTGATTTCCCGGACGATCTCGGCGAACTCCCTAGACTCCTGGTCTACTTCGTCTACACTGGATATTTCATCAAGGACGCGGAGCATGGGCTCCAGTTCCCGTTTTTTGCGTTGGGTAATAATGCATTTAACGACTTCCCACATGTCTTTTTCGGCCACGAAGTATTCCCGGCGCTCTCCGGTTTTCAGTTCTTTGTAAGCCAGCCCCCAGTCGATCAGAGCCCGGATATTCATATTCGCATTGCCCCTTGAAATTTTCAGTTCCTCCATGATCTCTTCTGCGCTCATTGCCTCCGGGGAAATGAGCAGCAACGCGTGGATTTGTGCCATGGTGCGGTTGATGCCCCAGCTGGAGCCCAGTGCGCCCCAGGATTGGATGAATTTGTCTTTGCCTTCTTCGAGTGTCATGGATTCCTGATTTCATTTGGGTGCAATACCAATTCCAGTAGAAGTCGTGGCTTCCGCAAGCTTATTTTGATAGTAAATAAAAAATAGCTGTATTTGTTGTTGTTTTCTACGGCTATCCTTTATAAAAAGGAGGCCTAACAACGGTGGCAGCAAGTGTTTTGCGGCCTGCCTGGATGTAAATCTTGGAACCAGGTGCTTTGTGGGCGGTTTGGACATACCCCATTCCTATGGGGTGGCCCACCGATGGGGAGAGGGTGCCGGAGGTTACCCGGCCGATAGTTTCGCCGTCGCTGTCGAGTATAGGGTAGCCATGGCGGGGGACCCGGCGCTCGCCTGGCAGCTCAAAGCCAACCAGCCGACGGCTCACGCCTTCTTCTCTTTGCTTAATAAATACATCCCGGCTGGTGAATGGCCCTTTTTTCGTCTTGGTAATCCAGCCCAGGCCTGCCTCAATGGGTGAAGTGGTATCATCGATGTCGTTGCCGTACAGGCAGTAGCCCATTTCGAGGCGGAGGGTATCTCTAGCCCCGAGGCCGATTGGCTTAATGCCGTGGGGCGCTCCCGCTTCCATGACGGCATTCCACAGGTCAACCGCTTTGTCTGCGCTTACGTACAGCTCGAATCCACCCGAGCCGGTATATCCGGTGGCCGAAATCAGCACGTTGTCAATGCCTGCAAAAGTGCCTTTTTGGAAGGTGTAGAACTTCATGGTTTCCAGGTCAACGGAAGTCAGCCCCTGCATGGCTTCCGTCGCCTTAGGGCCCTGTACAGCGAGTAGTGCGGTCTGGTCTGAAATATTGATCAGCTTAGTGTCAAAGGTGTTGGCTTGGGTGACCCAGGCCCAGTCCTTTTCGATATTGGAGGCATTGACCACCATCATAAAAGCCATTTCCCCGGCAGCGCACTGCTCTTCGGTGAGCCGGTAGACGATGCAGTCATCCACAATGCCGCCTACGTCGTTTGGCATACAGGTATACTGCGCATCACCGATGGCGAGTTTGGAGGCATCATTGCTCGTTACTTTTTGGACCAGGCTAAGGGCTTCCGGGCCCCGGATAATAAATTCGCCCATGTGGGAAACATCAAAAACACCGAGCTGCTGACGCACCTGATGGTGCTCCTCCTGAAGGTTGGTATAGGAAATAGGCATGCTGTAGCCCGCAAATTCCGTCATGCGCGCGCCGAGTGCTTCGTGCACTGCGGTAAGAGGTGTGGTCTTCATGGTTAGGTCCTGCTTAAAGGTTGATGATTTCTATTCGGTCACCGGGTTGGATCTGGTGGACGGTTTTCATCCCCGCTGTGACGCGCGCAAATATAGTATATTCTCCATCTAGGTGGGGAGTCGGGCTATGGGTAATGAAAAATTGAGTGCATTCGGTATGGTTGCCGGCGGATGCCATACCCACATAGCCTTCCTGGTCGTAGTAGACGGGCGACAATTCGGAGCGGATGCTATAGTCGAGGCTGCCATAGCCATCTCCCCGAGGGCAACCGCCCTGTACGACGAAGTTGGGTACCACCCGGTGGAAGGTTTTGCCTTTGTAGAATTCCTGGCGGGTAAGGGCAATGAAATTGGCTACCGTCCCTGGGGCCACTTCCGGCATCATCTCCAGGGTAAAGGCCCCCTTTGTGGTTTTGATGGTTACCGAGCGGTCTTCCGGCAAGCTGTTAAGCATAGACCAGTCAATCGCATGATTGTAGACAGGGCGCCGGGGCTCAGGCTGAGGTTCCCCCTGAAGGTAAGCGATGGTATGGGCCAGTTCGTTATAGGTCTCTATTTCCTTGGGCAGTTCCAATTTTTCCAAGGCTTGCTGCAGCAGGTCGACATTTGCCATTAGGGAGCCGAAGTTGAGGTTGTCGTTGCGCAGGGCCTTAGCCGCTACTGCGATCATGCCGGGGTCTCCGGTTTGCATCGTTTCCAGGTACATGCCCAGCAGCTCGCGCCTGACGCTTCGGTAGCCAGCCCCAAAAAAAGAGCGGAAGTCAGGGCGGCTGCTAATACTGGCCAGGGCTTCCATAGTAGCAGTGCGCACAGGTGGGGCGGCAGATTGAGCGCCCTCGCGGTAAAGGTATTTGTAGTTCCAGCCAAACTCAGCCAGGGCTTTGATAGTAGCTGCTTTTTCGTAAACCGACTGGCTGCTGCGGTACCATTGCCGGAGCTCGGCATTGATCCCGTCCCGCGCATTGACGGCGTAGGCGGGCAAGTGCCGGTTGGCAGCTTGGTAAAGGGGTAACTGCACGCGCCAGGAAAGGGAGTCCTTGGCCCACTGCCAGTAAGTAGTGGCGTCCTTCGAGAGGCCCTTGTCTATGAAAAACTCTGCTGCTTTTCGGCCTTCGTTTAAGTTGGGGCTTGAAAGGGCACTGCTGACCGCTGTCTTCACGCTGTCGTAAGAGTAATTCTTCAGGGCTTCCAGGATATTAATGCGCACCCGGTAGTCGCCATCCTGAGCGAGCTGCTGCTGCAAAGCGCGCCGGGCAGCTGGCGTTTTGGCTTTTCCAATGCCTTTGCCCAATGCCATACGGAGGCGGGGGTCTGTGGCTTTGCTGAGGGCGCCAGCCAAAGAAGGTACTGCATTTTCCGGAATCTCAATCTCCGGGCTACGGCCCAGGTAATGGGCGGCAATAAGCCTTACGCTGACCGGGTACCGGCTGTCAGTCGCTAGCTGTATCATCCGCCGGGTGGCGGCCTCGCTGATGATATCCCGCAAGGCGTAGCGGTATATGCCACGGGCCTGGCCCAGAAGGAGTGCGGTATCAGAAGGCGTATAGGTCGATACGGTGGCCAGGTCATCCAGGGTAGGGGGGCTGCCCAGTTTGCCTACAGCCTCAAGGATGGCCTGATTGGAGAAGCGGTAGGCACCGGCAGTGTCATTGCGCTCAAAAGCACGCAGCAAGTACCGTTCGGCACTGGAAGCCCCGGTTTGCCCAATGGCAAAGGCGGCGGCAGCCCGGACCCGGTCCACGGGGTCATCCAGCAAGCTGGCGAGGCTGTCAACTGTCTTGGGCGAACGGATGGAGCTAAAAGCACGGGCCGATAAATACCGGTAGGTAGGGTTTTCGTGCTGAAAGTAAGGGTACAGGCTATCCACTTCCTGCCGGTCCTGGAAGTCGGCAATACGCTGAAAAACCGGGTCCTGCGCATCCAGGGTGATGGCTGTAATAACTTCATCAGAAGGAGGGATGCAGCCGTTGTAGAGCAAGGCTGCCAATGCCAGCGTCGCAAAAAGGGGGAGCAGATTATTCATGAATGAAAGCCGGTGTTGTTTTCGTTTCTAAAATTCTTCGTCCCCAAACAGGTCTTCTGAAAACCCTTCATCTTCAAACTCCTCTTCTTCTTCCTGCAAAGGGAATTGATTGCGGCGGTACTCGTCGCAGTTCATTTCAATGCCAATATCTCCCGCCGGGCGGTGAAAACGGGCCTCAGTATCGAACCCGATGGTGTCGTTTTTTTCCAGTTCCATAATAAATTGCCGGAAAAACGGCTTGGCCATTTGAGAGCCTTGCCCGTACTGTATGGAGCGGAAGCGGATCCACCGGTCCTCTCCGCCTACCCAGGTCCCGACGACGAGGTTGGGGGTGATGCCCATAAACCAGCCATCAACGTAGTCGTTAGTAGTTCCGGTCTTGCCGCCAGCTTCGGTTTTGAGCTGCCAAAAGCCGGCTGCGTATTTGAGCATTTCAACCATCACGTAATTAGCATTTGGGTTGATGGCGACATTCTCTTCGGGCACGCCCTCGTACAGCTTCTTGCCGTCTTTGTCTTCAATCCTGAGGATATAGTAAGGCTTGGTAAACAATCCGTTATTAGCAAAGGCGGTGTACGCGCCGGTTAATTCCATGTTGGTCAAGTCAGTAGCCCCCAGGCAGATAGATGGCGCTTTAGGGACCCGGAAGCGCCCGTTGGGGTAGCGGGCCGAGCTGTCAATGCCCATTTGGTGGACTAGCCCGCGGACTGGCTCCGTATCTCCGAGCTGTTTCATCAGGTGGGTAGATACTGTATTCTTAGACTGTTTCAGCCCTTCCCTCAGGGTGAAGAGCTGGCCGCTGTAAGCATTGCTGGAGTTGCGGGGCGTCCAGGGTTTGAGCAACCCGAAATTGCCATCCCCGGGCGCAATCGTCTGCGGCAGGTCGTATACCTGATAACAGGGGGAAAAGCCCTGTTGGGCGATGGCGGTGGCGTACACAAAAGGCTTGAAGGTGGAACCTACCTGGCGAGGGGTGCGGTTGTGGTCAAATTTGAAATAGCGGTAGTTAATGCCGCCTATCCATACTTTTACGTGGCCTGTGACGGGGTCTACAGCCAAAATGCCGGTCTGCAGGTGCATTTGGTGGTACTTGATGGAATCCAGCGGGGTCATGACGGTGTCTTTTTCCATCTCCTCGTTATCGTAAGTAAACACCCTCATTTCTGTCTTCGTATTGAAAGCCTGCTCCACTTCCTTTTGCATAGCGAGCCATTGGCGGCGCAACTCGCTAAAGTGAGGGCTGCGCATCACGGTCCGGTAGGCAGCCGCCAGGCCGGAGCTGATCAAACCCTGAGCCAGCAGGCCGTCGATGACGCCACCCGTTTCAGCCTCTTCGACCATGCGCTCCGCTTCCCGGTCATCAGCGTGGAAAACGAGGTCGGTTTCGGGCTGTATTTTGGCGATGACCTGATCGAGGTACTTTGATCGGATTTTCTGGTAGCGGTCGGAACCGCGGATCAGGTCCTCCAGCTTCTTTTTGCGGATGGGCACCGGCACCTCGTGCTCCGAACTGGTGGTATACTCCCAGGGGTCGGTGCGGACAACGCCCCAGGTCTCCCAAAACCGGTCCTGCTGCTTAGCCATATGCTTCTTCATGACCCGCTCGGCAATCCGCTGCATATCAGGGTCTATAGTCGTGTAAATGCGCAGGCCGTCCCGGTAGATGTTATAGTCTTTGCCATCTGCTTTCTTGATATTTTCTTGCTTGAGCAGGGTTTTGATGTCTTTAGCCAGCTCCATGCGGAAGTAGGGGGCGATGCCATCCACATGCGTCTGGCTGGTGTACTTGAGGTTGAGGGGCTGCGTTCGGAGGCTGTCGTATGCCGCCTGGTCAATGAGCCCGTTTTTTTCCATTTGCTTGAGCACGACCATACGGCGGTGTTTGACTGTATCCGGCCGGCTGAGCGGGTTGAAAAGGGAGGGGTTTTTCAGCATGCCGACCAGCATGGCAGCTTCGTTGACGGTCAGCTCCTCCTGGCTTTTGTCGAAGTAGATTTCCGAAGCGGCTTTGATACCATAGGCGCCATTGATGAAGTTGAACTTGTTGAAATACATGGCGATAATCTCCTCCTTGGTGTAGCGGCGCTCCAGGCGGGCGGCGATGATCCACTCTTTGAGTTTTTGCAGGCCCCGTTCCCAAATATTTTTGGAGACTTGTTCGGTGAAAAGCAGCTTAGCTAGCTGTTGAGAGATAGTAGACCCACCGCCGGAGCTGCGTTGGCCGAGCAGCACAGTCTTGACGGCAATGCGGCCCAGTGCTGAAAAATCGATGCCGCTGTGGTCGTAGTAGCGTTCATCTTCTGTAGCGATGAGGGCGTTGATCAGGTTGAGCGAGAGTTCATTGTAATTGACCGGCACCCGGTTTTCGGTGTAGTAGCGCCCGAGAACTTCCCCGTTGGCGGCAAAGACCTGAGAGGCTTCTTCGCTTTTGGGGTTCTCCAGTTGCTGTACGGAGGGCAAATCAGTGAAGGAAAGGAAAACAAAAACGAGGGTTACCGCCGCTAAGCCGGCACCAGCCAAGTACCACATCCAGCGCATGATGTTGCGGTAAGTCTGAGTTTTGTTTGTTGATCCGGTCTGTTGTTTCATGGTCTGCTTTGAGTTCCGGTTTCAAAAGTAGTGAATTCCTGCGGGTTGTTGGTCAAGGAGCCAGGGGCTTTGTGCGGAAGGCGGGCTTAGGGTCACCTATTATAACGAAGTCCTGCGCTGCCTTTATATATCCCGCCGTCTACTTTTACAAGCTGTTGTAGAATTCCAGTGCGGCAGTAATTTGGGCGGTAGTGGCGGTTTGGTTGACTTCTACCGCGCCGGCTTTGGGCAAAAGGCTGAAATTGATAGCCCGGCCTTGGTTCTTTTTGTCGTTGCCCATGAGCTGGAAATAGGCCGGGAAGTCACTTGGGGCGAGGAGCGGTTGGCCGTAAATGCGGGTAAGGTGGCGGGCAATCCGCTGCAGTTCTTCCTGCGGCAGCCCAAGCCGGGCATGGCTGAGGTAAGCTTCGCAGATCATGCCGATGGCGATAGCTTCCCCGTGGAGCAGCGGCTCTGGGGATTCGAGCGCATGCCCTTCTACCGCATGCCCGATGGTGTGCCCAAAATTCAGGGCTTTGCGCAGCCCCTGCTCAAAGGGGTCCGCTTCAACAATCTGCCGCTTGATTTGCAGAGAAGCCGGTATGATGCTGGCCCAATCGGCCTTACGCAGATCTTCCAGTTGCTGGAGATGCTCCCACTGCCCTTCGTCAGCAATGAGGCTATGCTTGATGACTTCAGCAAAACCACTGCGCAGCTCCCGGCCGGGCAGGGTGCGGAGGAAGGCGGGGTCGACCAGGACTGCCTGTGGGTTGCGAAACAAGCCAATACTGTTTTTGACCTGGCCAAAATCAATGCCGAGCTTGCCGCCAATCGAAGCGTCGACCTGAGCCAGGAGCGTGGTTGGTATTTGCAGGAAGGGCATGCCCCGCTTGAAGGTACTTGCTGCAAAGCCGCCCATGTCACCGATGACTCCCCCGCCGAGGTTGAGCAGCAGCGCATCCCGCCCTGCCCGTTGGCCCATGAGCTGATGCCAAATGTGTTCGCAGGTCCGGAGGTTTTTGTGGGCCTCGCCAGCCGGTATTTCAATGAGATGGGGCTGGTGTTCAGCCAGCAAGTCGGCGATCAGGGGCCAGCAGTGGGCCTTAGTATGGGCGTCAACCAATACAAAAAGCTGGCTGAACCGCTGCTGGCGCAACACTTGTGGCAATGCCTCGGAGACCGGGCCGATGAGGATGGGGTAAGTATCTAGGGCGAGGGTCTGCATAGACGATAATAATGGTTTTGGCGCAAAGCTAAAATAAAAAACGGCGCTTTGCGTCAGAGTTCTTGCACTTGCTCAAGCAGCCAGTCTTTCTCCGTCAGCGGGCTGGCTGTGAGGATTTCGGATTTGAGGGCTTCCTTTTCTTTGCCGTTGTAGGGGTTGATGCGGACTAGCTTGCGGGTAAAGCGGATGAAGTTGTGGTAGTTGGACCGGTAGGCCCCCATCAGCTGTTTGCGCTTGAGGTAGGCGCGCATGCTTTCCAGCAAGGACTCCAGGGCGTCGTATTCGTCGAGCTCGTAGTAAATCTTGAGGAGCATGCTTTTCGCATTCAGGTTGATGAGGGTGTCATCAAAATCGGTCTGCGCCAACAGCTGCATGGCGGAGCCGTAGTCGCCCTTTTCGAAGTTGAGGCGGGCCAGGCTGTGCAAGAAGAAGCTCTCCCGGTAGTTGGCAGGCAGGGCAGATTTGTAATTGTGGATAAACTGCTCGACCCAGTCGTATTCTTTGAGGCGCAAAGCTGCCCCGACGGCATTGCGGAAGGTAAAGGGGGAGACTACGCCATTTTCAAGCAAGATGGCGTTTTCAAGCCCCTGCCGGTACAGCCGGAAGGCTTCCCGGATCAGTTCGCTGTCATTGAATTTATTGGCCTGCCGGATGCAGTAGTTGACCGCCATGAGGTAAATGTCGCGCAGCTCAGACTTGGGGAAAGACGCCCGGTGTTTGTGGATTTCCTGGCGGAGGTTTTCGAAGTACTGCTTGCCAGACTCATCCGTAATGGCTTTGTAACCGTAATAGTAGACGGCAATAGCGGGGTGGTGGAGCATGAGTTTCTGCCGGTCCACATACTCAATGATGTATTCCAAAAGCCCGATATTGTATTGGGCTTTATAGACGGATTGGTGGGCCACCATCAGGCATCCCTGCCGGAGTTTATCTGCAACGAAAGTCAGGTCGAGGGCATCGGAGACTTCCTGCAGGTTCATTTCGGTGGTGCGTTTCTTGCCATCGTAAAAGGAATACTTTTCGAGCTGCAGCAGGTATTCGTTCCTCAGGAATTGTTCGTTGCGGTAGGTGGCTTTCTCCTGTTGAGTTTCTACGGCTTTGATCGCTTTTTTGAATGCGCGGTCGAGTTTCCGCTTCCTGAATACGCTGGCCAGCGCCATGCGGGCACGCACTTCATCGCTTTGCTGTTCCTGGTAAATGAGAAATTCTTCAACGGATTTCAGCAAGAAGTGCATGGTTTGCCGTATTTTAGCATCATCGAAGGCTTCATCGGGGAAAAGCCTAGAAAACACCCTTTCTTTTTCCAGAAACTTATCCTTATACAGGTGCTGCCCGGTAAGGAGGTACTCGAATAGCTGCACTACGTCTTCCCGGTGGTTGTGAGCTGGAGAATTCAACCATTTGCGCAGTTCCCGTTCTTCCTTTTTCGACAAGGTCCGGAGTATTAGTACTAAGTGGCTGTTTGTCATGTATCAAGCTAAATGATGAGCGATCAACAAGTAATTATTGTAGCTTAATCTGTATCTTATTGCTATTCAGTAAGATGATGGAATAATGGCTAAGCTTTAAAATTCCAAATTACGGTTTTTTTTCAACAAATTCGCTTTTTTGTCTTTGATTTCTACGGGTATTGTGGGCACATTTGTAATGGATGAAAAAGACAAACAGCGCTTCATCGCATCGCTTTGGACAGTTAAAGGTTACAAACAGTCTGCGGGTCCAAGGTTGAAGAAGCCTGGCAAAATAAAGGATCAAAGCGTTACTCAATTCAGACCACAGAAAGGAAGTACTCGCTTTGTTTTCACCAAACGGCCTAAAATATTCATTGATGACGACGTCGAATTACTTTAATTTATTGGATCGTTGCCGGATGGCGTTCCTGCTTTCGGTGGTGCTATTTCTGGGTGCCGGTCAGATGCCTTTGGCCGCGCAGGGCTGGGAAAGAATATACGGGGGGAATTCAGAAGACTACGGAGAGGTCATCATTCCCACCTCAGATTGGGGGTTCCTGATGGTCGGCTACAGCGAATCGTTTGCCAATGGGTTCGACCAGGATTTTGATGTCTATGTGGTCAAAACAGATGTAGACGGCGAAATCGTCTGGCAGCGGACTTATGACCCCGCTTTCCACGAAATCGGGAAAGCTGCCCTGGAGCTCGATAACGGCCACTTCCTGATCGCTGCCGATGTGTCCAGCCAATCCAACGCCGGGCCTTTCGACCTCATGCTGCTTGAGATCAATGCTGAGGGCATGCTGCAGGATTCTACTTCTTTTTCAATTGAAGGCATCCCCAGCCTGCGTACCAATGATATGATCGCCACTCCGGACGGCGGCTTCCTCATTGTGGGCGCAGCAGACTATCTGCAGGCGAAAGACGATGATATACTGCTGCTCAAAATAAGCCCATCCAGAACGATAGAATGGCATAAGGTAATCGACTCGGGTGTGGGCGAGCAGGCTAATGCGGTAGCCCGGGCGGGCGAAGACTATGTATTCACCGGGCGCGTCCGGGGAGAAATACCACCACCGGATGGCTTTGGCAGCGATATTGTCACCTACCGGGTAGACAGTGAAGGAGCGGTGCTCTGGGAGCGTAAGATCATCACCGAATACGACGAAGCGGGCAATGATATCCTGGTAGACGATGAGGGCAATATCGTAATTACCGGCTTTACCAATCAGGGGCCCGACCTGATTGCCTACAAATACGATGGGGGCGGCGAAACGCTGAACTCAGAATGGTTCAACTTTTTTGGAAAAGGAAACGTGGGCGAGAGTATCATCGAGAGCCCCGATGGCGGGTACGTTATTGCCGGCTATACGGAGCTGAATGATTCTAATGTCAATCAATTGATCCTTGGTTTGGACAAAGAGCTGAACCTGCTTTGGAGCAATGACAACGGAGACGTCAACACCACGGATATTGCCCTTGAAGTAGCGCGGACCAAATCAGGTGGTTACGTAATGACGGGCTGGAGTGGCAGGTCTGGCTTATTCGTTACCTACATGACCCTGATGAAAACAGACAATCAGGGGCAAATCTCTTCCAACTTTATCCGTGGGCAGGTTTTTCACGATCTTGATATTGCTTGTGACCTTGACCCTGGGGAACCTAGCCTGAAAGGGTGGATCGTCCGGGCAACCGGTGACGATGATACCTACTACAGCGTCACCGACGAGCAAGGGCGCTACCGAATTCGGGTCGACTCAGGTTCTTACCTGGTCGAAGCCTTGCCCCGCAACGATTACTGGGAGAGCTGCTTCCTCGGCGGGGTGAATATTGGCTTTAACCAGATTTACGATACGGTCAGCCTTAACTTTCCGCTAAAAGCCAACTACATTGACTGCCCCCTCATGGAAGTCGATGTCTCCACGCCTTTCCTGTCCAACTGCAGCGATATCGACTACACCGTCCATTATTCTAATGAAGGCACGGGCGATACCAATGGGGAAGCCCGGGTTGAAGTAGAACTCGATCCGTCTTTGACGTTTCAGTCAGCCTCCCTGCCCTTTACCTTTGAGAATGGGCAGTATACATTTGAGTTGGGCAACGTGCCTTACAATTCGGAAGGCAGCTTTACCATCAATACTTCCATGGCCTGCGATAATATCGTAGAAGGCCAATCCGCGCTGGTTACTGCCAGAATTTATCCGGATACGCTTTGTTCGCCGGCTGATCCGGGTTGGAATGGCGCGAGTGTGAGCGTAGCAGGCCTGTGTGAGAATAACGAAAACATATCCTTCCGGCTGGCTAACACAGGCAACGCTGCTATGGCTACTGCCAAGAGTTACTTTATTGTTGAAGAGGATTTGATGTTCCTCAGCGATGGTTTTGACCTCGACCAGGATCAGGATACGGTGATCAGCCTGCCGGCCAATGGCGCTACTTACCGGATTATCGCCGAGCAGGTAGACGGGCACCCGGGCGATAATTTCCCCACTATTGCAGTGGAAGGCTGCGGGACCGGTGAAGATGGCGGCTACAGTACAGGCTATGTGACGCAATGGCCGGAAAACGACGGCGACGCAGCCATCTCTATCCATGCAGACGAGGCCCTGGAAACCGTGCCGGACGTTGCCCTGGTTGCGCATCCGAAAGGCTGGCAGGACTCCATTATCACTGCTGAAACCGAACTGACTTACCGCGTGTATTTCCGGAATATCACGCAGGATAGCGTATTTCGCGTAGTGGTGCGGGATACGCTTCCTGAAGCCCTCGATATCTCGACGGTTACCTTTGGAGCGAGCAGCCATCCGGCGACCTTTGATATTTATGATACCGGGGTTATCAAAGCGACTTTTGAAGACCTGGCGCTCCAGTTGGAAAGCCCAGACATCGACACGGAGGATTACGCTTACTTTGAATACCGCGTAGCGCAAAAGCCGGGGAACCCTGCCGGGACGGTTATTGAGAATAACGTTCTGGTCATATACGACCACGAGGTGCCCGTATACACCGCACCGGCCCGGCATGTGGTGGATGCGCCGGACTACGAAGCCTTGCTTGAGGTAATCCCTGTAGATGTTGATGAGCCGGCCTGGGCAGCTGGTGTTGAAGTGGCCGTTTTCCCCAACCCGGCTACTGACTTCGTAACCCTCGAAGTGCGCGGGCTGCAAGGCCAACGCGAATTAGAGTTTATGTTAATGAACTTAAATGGCCAACCGGTGCGTTATTCAGAACGGAGCGATAATCAATGCACCTTTAACAGATCCAATATGCCAGCCGGGTCCTATATCTACCAAGTCCGGGCAGATGGGCGGCAGATCGCCGCAGGAACATTGATCATTCGTTAATAAAGGGTTAAAAAACACAATGCGTTGATACTTAACTACTGATCAATGCGTTTATAAGAGCATAAGACTTAGGTCGTCTTATTTTTATTTCATGAGATTATGATTTGTTATTAGTGAGAGGCTCTGCCGTACGGCAGAGCTTTCTTTATTTTTCCTCCAGCTTTACCGGAAAAAACCTTTCGCTAGTCAGTGCCCAGCGCTCATCGTACACTGAACGGTAAACAAGCCGGTAGTCGAAATTGTAAAGCGACAGTAGCTCTAAGAACTGATCTGCACTTTCCTGAGCATTATCCACTTTGAAAATTTCGATGGATTCCCCGGGCGAGATGAGTTGCCCGGGTATGATATTTGAGTGGTAAATATTATTGATTTTGCTAAGCTCAGGAACCTCCTGATAGAGAAACGTTGGGATATCCATCTGATAGGCCGAATCTTCGTAAAAGATTGTAGTGGAATCAATAATGGCTGGGCCAATGCCTTTGTTGCTGAGAATGATAGAGTAGTTAGGGCCACCGTAGTTGGAATTCGCGATCATCAGGTAAGGCATGGTTGACTTCAACTGAGCCCTGCGCTGTAGTTCCTGCTCTTCCCGCATGATGTTCGTTTGATAGAACAGGGCAAAGAGCGACATCAGGCTAATGAGTATAGCGCTGCTGCTGATTATTTTTTCTGAGCTCCAAGCGGCTTTTTTCTCTTTGGCTGCCTCAGCCGGCCGGACCGGCTGGGGTGAAAGCTTTCCAGGCTTGTGGTACCGTTTTTTCAGGCTCATGCTTCTAGGGCTGAA